>NZ_JAUSWF010000001.1:0-338417 GCF_030815095.1 Aedoeadaptatus ivorii | reverse complement strand
AAGAGATCAATCGCCGGCCACGTAAATGCTTAAACTGGAAAACGCCTTATGAGGTTTACCATTCAGTGGAGTTGCACTTGACTTGACAATTCAAGGTATAAAAATCTCCGTCGGGGTATAGTAGACGAGACGGGAGGTGGCTATGAACGCGGGGGATCGGGGAGAGGCGATTGCGACGAAATTTCTTCGAGACAAGGGACACCGAATTTTAGAGAACAATTTCCGCTTTGCCAGAGGAGAAATCGATATCATCAGTACATATAAGGATTTCCTCGTCTTTACCGAGGTAAAATCCAGACAATCTTTGCGCTACGGACGACCGCTGGAGGCGGTGGATGCGCGAAAGAGAAGGCAGATTTATACGACGGCGGAATACTATATTTCGCGTTACGGCATGTGGGATCGAAACATTCGATTCGACATTATCGAAGTCTATCTGATGCAACCGCCGAAACTGTACCACTTGGAAGGCGCATTCGACGGCAACGATTTGGAGGATTGAAATGTATGGGAGGGTCAACACCTGTAGCCTGGAGGGGCTGGAGGGGTTTTTGGTAGAGGCGGAGTGTGACCTGAGTCGGGGGTTGCCGAAATTGTTGATGGTGGGGCTGCCCGATGCACAGATTCGCGAATCCGGCGAGCGGGTTCGCAGCGCGATTAAGAATTCCGGCTATCCCTATCCGCCGGGCCGCATTGCGATCAATCTGTCGCCGGCCAATCGGAGAAAGGACGGTTCGCAAATGGACCTCGCCATTGCGATCGCGATGCTAGCCGCACTCGGCATGATCGATTGCGAAGACTTAAGCGAATACGTATTCTTGGGAGAGCTGCAACTGAACGGCGCCTTATCTCCGGTACGCGGTGCGCTTCCCATGGTGATCTCTATGCGCAGTTTGGGGTATCGAAAATTTGTCGTACCGGCGGAAAACGAACACGAATGCGCCGTCGTACAAGACGTCGATATTTATCCGATGCCCTCCTTAGAAGAAGTGGTGGCGCTCCTTCAGGGAGAATCGGATGTGCAGCCGGCCTATCGCGAAAATCCCATGGAAGACGATACCGAATACGATTTGGACTTTGCCGATATTAAGGGCCAAAGTCAACTGAAGCGGGCGCTCGAGATCGCGGCAGCAGGCGGGCACAATCTGCTGATGATCGGGCCGCCGGGGAGCGGAAAGAGCATGAGCGCCAAGCGCTTTGCCGGCATCTTACCGCGGATGGATTTCGAAGAAGCGGTGGAGGTCACAAAGATTCACTCCGTCGCCGGCACATTGCACGAGAACAAATTGATTACGAAAAGGCCGTTTCGCGCACCGCACCATACTGCTTCCGGGGTATCGCTCATCGGCGGCGGACGGGTACCGAAACCCGGCGAGATTTCGCTCGCCCATCGCGGCGTGTTGTTTCTCGACGAGATCCCCGAGTTTCAGTCGAAGGTTTTGGAGGTCCTGCGCCAGCCGCTCGAAGACGGCACCATACATATCGCCCGAGCGACGGCGAGTTTGTCGTATCCGGCGCGCTTTCAATTGATCGCCGCCATGAACCCTTGTCCTTGCGGCTATTACCGCGATCCCAATCACGAATGCAATTGCAGCACCAATCAGATCCGCGGTTATCTCGAGAAGATTTCGCATCCGCTTTTGGATCGAATCGACATTCACGTAGAGGTGCGGCCCGTCACCCTCGAGGAGATGCGCGAAAAGGACACTGGCGAATCGTCCCGCGTCATTCGAAGTCGCGTGGAGGCGGCGCGGGCGCGGCAAAGAAAACGTTTTGAGGACGGTCCGATTCTTTCCAATGCGCATATTCACGATCGCGATGTCGAAAAACACTGCGCACTGCGTCCTTCGTGTCAAAAGATTTTAGATGCCGCTTATCACAAGTACAAATTCAGCGGACGCTCCATTCACAAGATCTTGAAAGTGGCGCGTACCATCGCCGATTTGGCGGACCACGACGAAATTTGTGAGTCCGATATTTTGGAGGCCGTTCGCTATAAAACCGTGGAGGGAAAATATTGGTCGCCATGATCGCATCCGAAGTGCGCGAAGCGCTGATTCGTCTGTCCGTCGCCGGCGCGCGCTGCGATGAATTGTTGACGCTTATCGGGAACACGGAAGAATTCGAGCGATTTTTGTCGCGGGGCAGCTGGACTGCAATTTCACATATTCCGCCGCGTCTTAGAGACAAGGTCGACAAATGGATGAAACGAGATTTGTCGCGTGCATTCTCGTTGATCGAACGGCAATGCGTACATATCCTCGTCATCGGCGATGATTTTTATCCCGAGGCCTTGGCGCTTACGGAGAGGCCGCCGGTGGTACTGTATGCCCTGGGGGATTTGCATCTTTTGGAGAATGTGTCGCTCTCGGTGGTGGGGGCGCGGAAGCACACCGACTACGGACAGCGGATGTGCGAAAAGTTCGTTCGCTCCATCGCCGAGGCCGGCGTATGCATCGTAAGCGGCTTGGCATTGGGTATAGATAAAATCGCCCATACCGCCGCGTTGGATGTAGACGGAAAGACGATCGCGGTGCTCGGAAACGGCATCGGCGCCTGTTATCCTGCAAGCAACCGGCATACCTACGAGCGGATATTAAAAGGCGGATTGGTGCTCAGCGAATACCCGCCCTTTACGACACCCAAGCCCTTTCGCTTTCCCGAGCGCAACCGCATTATCGCCGCTTTGGCAGACGGCGTATTGGTGGTGGAAGCCAAAGAGCGGAGCGGGTCCTTGATTACCGCGCGCCTCGCCGGGGAGATGGGAAAAGAAGTGTTCTCGATCTGTGGAAATTTGGACTCGGTATACAGCAAGGGGACCAACGCCCTGATTCGAGACGGGGCACAGATCGTATTAGACCCGAAAAATATTTTGGAGTCGGCGGTGTATCAAGGCGTGCGGCCCCTCGCCACACCGCAGAGAGAAGATCTGACTTTGGAAGAAAAAGAAATATATGATAGTATAAAAAACGGCTATCAAAACGCCGAGGCGCTTTCCGAGAAGACGAGTCTCGAAATCGCCGAAGTTTTGACGCTTTTGACAATGTTGGAATTAAAGAACTATATCTCCGGTGCAGACGGAGATTCTATAGAGATCATCGAATAGAGACAGAAGGATAGAGGGATAGCGTGGCTAGAAATTTGATTATCGTGGAGTCGCCCACCAAGGCGAAGACGATTCGGAAGATGGCGGGGAGTCATTACAAAGTCGTCGCTTCTGTGGGGCATATCCGCGATTTGCCGAAGTCGAAACTGGGCATCGACGTGGAAGACAATTATGCGCCTAAATACATCAACATTCGGGGTAAAGGCCCGATTATCAAAGAGTTAAAAAAAGAAGCAAAGCAGGCCAATAAAGTCCTGCTGGCGACGGACCCGGACAGGGAAGGGGAGGCCATCAGCTGGCACTTGACCCACATTCTCGACATGAATCCCGAGGGCGATGTGCGGATTACCTTTAACGAGATCACAAAAGATGCAGTGAAAAACGGCATCAAAAATCCGCGGCCCATCAATATGGAATTGGTCGATTCCCAGCAGGCGCGCCGCATTTTGGACCGCCTGGTGGGCTACAAGATTAGTCCGTTATTGTGGAAAAAGGTCAAATCCGGCCTGAGCGCGGGCAGGGTGCAGTCGGTGGTCTTAAAAATCATTTGCGATCGAGAAAGCGAAATCGACGCCTTCGTACCGGAAGAGTACTGGAGCATTCTCGCCAAATTGAAAAAAAGCAGGCGGACGCTCGAAGCGAAATATTTCGGCGTATTGAAAGGGGATACGGCGGAATCGGTTTCGATCGCCAATCGCGAGGAAGCCGATGCCATTCTCGCGCGCATGGACAAAGAACATTTCACGGTGCGCGATGTCAAGAAGGGATCCCGTAAGCGTTCCACTTCGGCGCCCTTTACCACTTCTACGATGCAGCAGGAGGCAAACAAGCGCCTGAATTTTTCGACCCGCAAGTCCATGCAAGTGGCGCAGCGCCTCTACGAGGGGATCACCATTTCCGGAGAGGGTTCGGTGGGTCTGATTACCTATATGCGTACGGACTCGACGCGCATTTCCGCCCAGGCGGTGGATCAGGCGAAAAAGCATATCCTCGAAAACTACGGCGAAAAATATTCCCGTCCGTACTCTTGGTCGAAGAAAAAGGACAATACCCAGGATGCGCACGAGTGTATACGCCCGGCAAATGTGGAGCGCACGCCGCTTTCCGTAAAAGACAGTTTGAGTCGCGACGAATTTCGCCTGTATAATTTGATCTGGTCGCGCTTTGTCGCATCGCAAATGACCGCGGCAAAATACGACACGCAGAAGGTGGAACTTCTGAGCAATCGCGAGGTATTCCGCCTGAGCGGCTCGACTTTGGTCTTCGACGGCTTTCTCCGCGTACTGCCTGCAAAAGAGCAAAAGGACAAGGAAATCCCCGCCTTGGAAGTAGGCGAGAAGCTAAAAGTCGCCGACATTCTCCCCGAACAACACTTCACCCAACCTCCGGCGCGCTACAACGAGGCATCCCTGATCAAGCTCTTAGAGGAGCTGGGGATCGGCAGACCCAGTACCTATGCCCCGATCATCAATACCTTGATGTCTCGTTACTATGTGGTGATGGAAGAGAAGAAATTCGTGCCGACGGAGTTGGGAGAGACGGTCAACGATCTTCTGACGGAATACTTTCCGCGCTTTGTCGACGAAGACTTTACCGCGGATATGGAACACAGCTTGGATGCTGTGGCCGAAGGAGATATGGCATGGCAAGAGGCAGTAGATGCAGTCTATAAGCAGTTGGCGAAGTATCTGGAAGTGGCGGATAAGGAGATCGAAAAAGTCGAAATCCGCGACGAGCCCACCGACATTGTGTGCGAGAAGTGCGGTCGCAATATGGTCATTAAGATGGGCCGATACGGGAAATTTCTCGCCTGTCCCGGTTTTCCGGAATGTAGAAACACCAAGGCGTTGGTAGAAAAAATTGGCGTGACCTGTCCCCAATGCGAGGACGGCGAAGTCGTAGTCAAACGCAGTAAAAAGGGTAGAAAGTTCTACGGTTGCGACCAATACCCGGCGTGCGACTTCGTATCGTGGGATCGTCCCATCGACAAAAAATGTCCCAAATGCGGCGATATTTTAACCAAAAAGGAGACCCGAAAAGGGACTCGAATCCTATGTCACAATAAGGACTGTGATTACAGTGTCTGGGAGGGAAAGGATGGAAACGAAGCGTGATCTCGATGCGATCTGCAAGAGATTTCGGGTAAATTTCATCGGTGAACGCGAAGACGGGTTCGTTTTCGAAGCAAAGGAGCCTTCTCCCGAGCTTCGCGACGACCTCTCTTTTGTGATTCGTCGAAAGGTTATACTCGAGAAAATTTCCGATATGTCTTCCAAAACGCCCGAATCGGGCGGACGACGGCAAAACGACGATGCCGTATCGATGACCAATGCCATTCTGGACGATGCCGTAAAAGAGTGCTGTTCCGACGTGCATGTCGAACCCCAAAAAGAGAATTGGCGGGTTCGCATGCGTCGGGAGGGCACTCTTTTTGTGTACGGAACGTATCCGGATGCGCTGTACTCCGGTTTCGCGACCCGCCTAAAGATTCTCGCTGCCATGGATATCGGCGAGCGGAGGAGACCGCAGGACGGGAGATTTTCGTTTGAGCGGGACGGCAGAAAAATCGATGTGCGCGTCTCCGCCATACCCGTCGGCGGCAGGGAAAAATTGGTGCTGCGCATTTTGGATCCCGAAGGGATGGACTACACACCCGTGGGAATCGGTCTCGAGGGCGAAAACCTGCGCACGACGGATGCGCTTTTGCGCCAGCCGCAGGGGTTGATTCTTTTGTGCGGGCCGACGGGCTGCGGAAAGACATCTACGCTGTATACCTTCATACAGCGGCTCAATCAGCCGGATCGAAATATCGTCACCATAGAAGACCCCGTCGAATACGCGATCGAAGGAATCAATCAGATGCAGGTCAACGAAAAAGCCGATGTCACCTTTACATCGGGCTTGGAATCGATCCTAAGGCAGGATCCGGAAGTGATTATGGTGGGAGAAATTCGCTCAAGGGAAACGGCGGAAATCGCTCTGCGCGCCTCCATTACCGGACACTTGATCTTTTCGACCTTGCATACCACCGATTCGCCCGCCGCGGTGTTACGCCTTCGAGATATGGGGATTCCCGCGTATATGATTTCCGCCGGCGTGATCGGCATCCTCTCTCAGCGCTTGGTGCGGACCCTTTGTCCTTATTGCAAGACCGAAGACGATCGAAAAGATGCGTTTTTTCAAGTCGACGGCATCCACTATCGCGCCGTCGGTTGCGAGCGTTGTCGAAACGGATACGCCGGCAGAGAAGCGGTTTTTGAAATTTTGACCGTGGATGATGGGATGCGGCGCCGCATCGCCGCGGATGCCGATATCGACGAAATTCGCGCCTATGCCATAGAACGGGGCATGCTTTCTCTGAAAGAAGCGCTACGAAGAAAAATCCAAAATGGCACAATCGACATAGAAGAAGCGTATCGCACCACGATGACCCTTTAGGAGCCGGTATGATTTTTGAATATAAGGTATACGACGAGGATATGGTATTGCTCGATGGAAAGATCGAGGCAGAAAATCCATCGGCGGCGGAACAACGGCTCAGAGACCGAGGTTTCCGCATCGTCACATTGAAGACGCAATCGATCTGGAAGCGAGATTTGCTCGCAAATCGAAAGTTTTCGGCCGAAGATTTGTCAGTATTTTTTCTGAAACTTTCCTATATGACCGAAGGCGGCATGGATGTAGGGGCGGTATTTGGATTGATGGCGAATCAGTCCCGCGGCCGAAAGAAAGAAAAATTACAGGCGATCTATGAGCGTCTGCAACAGGGCGCGATGCTTTCCGCCGCTTTTGCCGAAGCGGGCGGATTTCCCGCTTTTGTACCGGGCATGATCCGCAGTGGAGAGACGGCGGGTACGCTTTCCATGGTGTATCGCGAGTTGGGCGCGTATTTTCATAAGGAGAGCGAAATGCAAAAAAGGCTCTTGAATGCCCTCGCGTATCCGGCTGTGCTCTTGGTCACGGCAATTTTCGTCCTGCGCATCGTCTTATCCGCCATCTTGCCCGTATTTTTGGAAGTCTTTCAATCCCAAAACGCCGTATTACCGCCCGCAACCCGCCTTTTGTTGGGCATCAGCGAACATATGGCGTCCTACGGAAGCTATTATATTGCGGCAATGGCTCTATTGTGTTTGGGCGTTCTCCTTTTTGCTTCCGCCGAAAAAACCAAACTCCTATTTCGAAAATGGCTCTACCACTTTCCGCCGTGTGTCATTTTTACACAAAAACCCTTTATACTGCGATTTTTGCGCAGTATGAAGATGCAGGCGGATAGCGGCGTGGACGTATTGTCGATTCTTAAAAATGCCGAAGAAAGCACCGTCGATGTATATATACGGGACCGCCTTTCCGAAATTTCGAGGCAGTTGACCGCCGGGAAGAGATTGTCTGCGGCCATGAAAGAGGCGTCGCTCTTTCCGGCGGAGGTATCCGAATTTGTCGCCATCGGGGAAGCGTCCTCGAAACTATCGGAGATGTTGCATGTCCTTATTTTAATGGAAGAGAGCCGGCAAGAATACCGCATGCGGAGATTTGCCGTTTACATAGAGCCCGCAATAATATTGATGATGGCGTGCATCGTCGGATTTATAGTCTTTGCCGTCGCCGTACCCATGTTCGATATGGTCAATAGTTTTTAGGAGGGAAACCATGAAAAAGAAACAGGCATTTACCTTGATCGAGTTGATTATCGTCATCGCTATCCTCGCACTTCTGATTGCGATCGCCATTCCCCGGTATCAAAAGTCGAATCTGAGCGCCCAGGCATCTACGCACAATGCGAATGTCCGCGTGATCAAAAATGCGGCGATCCTCTATGCGACCGATCACCCGGAGGACAAAGAGATCCGCGCGGACAAATTGATACCGTATTTAGAAGATCAAAAGTTGCCCAAACCGGCAAAAGAATTAAAAGCCGAAGAATTTTCCGTCACCGTAAATGATGGAAAAATCGTAGTGAAGCCGGGCAAGGTCAAAGTCGAAGGCGACAAACTCATAGAGGATACGGAAAAGTAGAGTCGTGCAGATCCTTCTTCAAACGGCGATTTTTCTTTTGGGCGCTTCCCTATATTCCTTTCTCGCATTGTTTGCCGAGCGCAGAGAGGCGGGGATCGACTGGATATCTACCCGCAGTCGATGTGACAAATGTCACCGGGCGATTCCGCCGTATTTTCTGGTGCCCGTTTTCGGGTATCTGCTGCGCCTCGGGCGTTGCGATTGCGGCTACCGAATACCGCTACGCCATTTCGTGGGAGAAATAGCGGCAGGTGTATTGTTTTCTGCGGCCGTAGCCCATTACAGCATAGGCGCTACGGGATTTTTAGGCGGTGGGGTGGCGGTATATTTTTTGTATTTGGCGCAAGAGGACGCCGAATACCGCGCCGTATACACATTGGATCTTTTTTTTGGAATCGGAAGTCTCGTCATTTTTGCAATCCTTGCAAGGGAAATATACCCCTTGAGCGGTCTTGCGATATTTTTGTTATTTCGCCTGCTCACACTTTTGTTTCCCGCAGGCGTCGGCGACGGCGATGCGTACTACGCCGCGGCCTTGGCGCTCCTATTGCCCGGGGTGTATCTCGCCTTTTTATTCTTTACGGTATCCTTTTCTATGGCGGCGGTCTACGGCGTGATGCTGCTTTTTCAGGGCAAAAGCCGAAAAGAGGCGGTGGCGATGTATCCCTTTTTGCTCGCGGGATTTATTATAATGCGATTATGGATCGTATAGACTTTTCTTCGGAATGGCGGCTTTTCATAGAAATTTCTTCCGGGAGGGTTATAATATTCTAAGGAGGAAGCTATGAAACTATTTAATAAAAACCTGACGGTACTCTATATCGAGGACCGTACGGCCTATATCGGCCGTTGGGAGGACGATGCGCCCTCGGGTGAACTCGAACCCGTTGACATTCCCGTCCACGTCATCGAAGACGGCCGCATTCAAGACGCATCGCAGCTTCAATATATTCTAAAGCGTGCCCTCGAGGAACGAGGCATCCAAAAAGACCGCTGTCTGTTTATCGTCAATACCGCGCAGGCGGTGGTACGCTCCCTAAACATCCCGTCGATGTCGACAGAAGAAGTGGAGTCTTTGATCGAAAACGAGCGGGAGAATTTATTCGTTCAGGAACCGGACGAATACGATTTGGATTATACAGACTATATTGAAGCAGAAGGCGTGCACCACTTATTGGTAGCGATCTTGCCGAAAGCGATCACCGAAGCCTATCGGGATCTGGCAAAACGATGTGATATGACCTTTGAAGGGATCGTGCCTTTGAGTGTGCTGTCTCTGGATTTTTGCCACCATCTGGGTGGGGGACGCATGTACTCGATTGCCATCGGGCATTTGGGCTTTCATTATGTCAACGAAAATCGATACTACGCTCGTACGGAACAAAATGAGGCGATGGTTTCTCTGCTTACGAATGAGGGACTGGAGTTTTCGGAAATGGCGCGCGTTCTGCGGGACAATTATGAAGAACGGGTTTCGGAGATCGACCGGGAACGTTTTTGCCAACAGACCGAGGCGGCTTTTTACGGGAACCTCGCCTTGCTCGAGCGCATGAGCAACGGGTTTTCTCCTTCCAAAGTAGAGCTGGTCACCGGCAGTTTGGTAGAAAGCGGCATCTACGGCGCTATCATGGAAGAAGGGCGGTATCGTCAGCTGCCGCTAGGCGACTTAATCGCAGCGGGGCTTGCGCATAAGGAACTCTTGATGCGCTTTCAAGGGAAGGAAAAACATACCGCCGCCAGCAAAAAATATATTCTCCCACTGGTTGCCGTCGCCTTGGCATTCTGCATTCTCTTGGGTACCTTCCTATACGGGGAAAAGCTAAAAGAAGAGAACCGCGCGCTTTCGGCCCAGAGCGATCGCAGGCAGGAAGAGCAGATGGTTGCCGAGCAGATGCCGAATGCCGCATCTACGCCCGCCGATGTGGGCAATCAGATCAAGACTATTCAGGCATCGGTGCCCGCAGACGTCATTCTAACCGGCGTCGAATTTCGTGACGGAACCATCGAGATCACCGGCGAAACCAAAGACGAAACGCTGATCGATCCGTGGATACAAACATTGGAGCAGGATCTCGACGGAAAAGTGACAAAAGAACCTTCGGCTAGCGTCGGAGATGTGGTTTATTTTCGGCTGATGGTTTTGCCGGAGGCGTCCTCAGGAGAAGAATCGGCGAGCGGTATGCAGAATGAAGCCTTAAACGCACAAGGCGATGTGTCCGTAGTAGAAGATATGGAAGAAATATAGGAAGTGTGAAGTATGAAAATTTATTCGGAACCGGGGAAACTCCCCAATGCGGAACTCGAGAATCTGGTCCTCTCTAAGATCGAAGAAAAACGGGAAGAAGTCCTCGTCGGCTCGTCAGTGGGAGAAGACACGGCGGTGTTGGATTTGGGCGGGGATCTCGCGGTATTGAGCAGCGATCCCATCACCGGTGCGGTAGAAAATTTGGGAAAACTCGCGATCCACGTCAGCGTCAACGACGTTTCCACAAAATCCGCCGACGCGGTGGGCGTGCTTTTGACCCTCTTGTTGCCGCTGGGTACCAAGGACAGCGACATCGAAAAAATCATGAACGATGCGAGAAGCGCCTGCGACGAAGTGCATATGGACATTATCGGCGGCCATACGGAGATCACTGATACGGTGAATCAACCCATTATGATCTCTACCGTGATCGGCAGGGTGCGGGAAGAAGATCTCCCCGAGCCGGATCGGATCGAGGCGGGCGACCTCGTGTGCATGAGCAAATATGCCGGGCTTGAAGGCACGGCAATACTCTGTCACGACCGCGCCGATGCCTTACATATTTTGGGATCCGACTTGATCCGGCGGGGGGCGGAACTCGTAGACGACCTCAGCGTACAGACCGAAGGCGAAGTCGCCGCCCACTTTCGCATCGGATATATGCACGATATCACCGAAGGCGGCGTAGAGGGCGCCCTCTGGGAAAGTGCGGTCGCCGTGGGTAAGGGCATGGAAATCCAAAAATCCAAGATCCCCGTACATCCGGCGACGCGGGCGATCGAAGAATCGACCGATATTAATATTTATCGGCTTATCTCCTCCGGCTCCATGATTGTCATTATGAACCCAGACGATTTCGAGCCCATGCACGACGAACTCTTACAGCGCGGCATTCCCTTTACACAGATCGGCGTGATTACCGACGAGGAAGGCATTGTCTATACGGATCAAGGCGATCGTACCCCCATCGATCCGCCGGGCGCCGATGCTCTATATAGTGCCCTCGCAGAATTACAATAAAGTTACAAATCCTAGGAAAGATTGACAATTCGGAGAATCAAACTCATAATTGTAGTGACAAAGTGTTACATACGAGGAGGTTCTCTTGAAACGATTTTTCACAAGCCTGGTAGTGGTGATGGTGCTCCTGTTCGGATTCACCAACGCGGCAAATGCCATGGGCACAAAAATTCTGATAAAGTCCAACGGCCAAAAGCGCCAAGTGACGACGGCAAGTGTAGAAGTCAACGGGTTTAATCTGTACTGTTCCTTTGAACCTTATGTAGATGTAAACCGGACGTTCGTGCCCATTCGCGAACTCACCGAGTTGATGGGCGCCAATGTGGAGTGGGACCAGAATTCCAAATCTGCGACCATTCGCATGCAAGACAAAGACGTAAAACTGAAAATCAACAGTTCTGTCGTATATGTAAACGGACAGAAGACAAATTTGGATAAAAACTCCGTTCCGCGTTTGGTGGAATACGTACAAAAAGGCGGCGCCTGCAAGACCATGGTGCCCCTGCGTTTTCTTTCGGAATCTCTAGGATTCGACGTGCAATGGGATCAGGGAAAAAGACTCGCCGGCATTTCCAACGGGGCCGTACAGGCGCCGGCACCGGAACCGGCGCCCGCACCTGCACCTGAGCCCGAGCCCTTGCCGCAGCCCGATGCGACGGAGCCTACGGCACCGCCGGTCGATACGGCTGTGCCCAATGCAGTACCGGGAAAAGGCGGTAACGGAAAAGTTACGGTCGTCTTAGACCCCGGTCACGGCGGCAGCGACAGCGGCGCGGTCGGCGTAGACGGCACCACGGAAAAAGCACTGAATATGCGACTTTCTAAAAAGGTAGAAGCCCTTTTGCGCCAGAAAGGCTATAATGTCATTATGACGCGTACCCGCGACGAGTTTATCAAGCTCTACGACCGGGCGAATATGGCAAATGACGCAAATGCGGATATATTTATGAGCATCCACTTTAATTCCGCAGGAAGCAGTAAGGCATACGGCATCGAAGTCCTCTACGCTTCGGAAGACGATGTGGCTGCCAAGAAGGACGATGGAGACCAAACGCGTCTCGCCAGAGAGGTATTGAATGCCGTCTTGTCCGAGACCGGCGCGCACAGTCGGGGCATTAAGAATCGTCCCGACCTCGCGGTGCTCAGAAAGACCGAGATGACCGCTGCGCTGATCGAAGGCGGATTTATGTCCAACCCCTCTGAAATGAGCAAAATCAAACAGGATTCTTATCTCGACAAACTCGCCAGAGGGATTACCAAGGGAATAGAAAGCTACGACAGAAAATACCTATAGGGGAAGGCGGAGGCCTTCCTCTTTTTTATGGAAGACGAGGAGAGACCATGAAAATTATCGTGTCCACAGACAATCGCCATAAACTCCAGGAAATCAGAGAGATGCTGGGTTCCGTTGCGGAGATTGTATCCAAAACCGAGGCGGGCTTCGGCGACGTATATGTCGTAGAAGACGGGGATAGTTTAGAAGCAAATGCCATAAAAAAAGTGGAGCCCCTGGAGGGAGAGGTGGTCATCGGCGACGACACGGGTCTATTTGTCGATGCGTTGGACGGCGCGCCGGGCGTATATTCGAGTCGATATAGCGGCGCAGACGGCGATGATGCAAAAAATCGCGCCAAACTCCTTCGGGCGATGGAGGACGCTCAGTGCCGCGACGCACATTTTACGACCGTAATCGCCGTAAAGAAAAAAGACGGTACCATCTATACCGTCGAGGGGACGGTGTATGGCACAATCGCCGAGCGCGAGCGCGGAGAAGACGGCTTCGGCTACGACGCCCTCTTTATTCCCGAAGGGAGCGATCGTACCTTTGCCGAAATGCAGGCAGATGAAAAAAATGCCTGCAGCCACAGAAGACGCGCCTTGGATGCGTTGAAAAAATCTTTATCGGAGATTGGAGAAAAGATTTGACACAGATTTAAAATGATGTTAATATATAGCCATCGTCAATTTTGCGGTGGGTATGGCCTAGCAGGTTAAGGCGCCAGATTGTGGTCCTGGAGATCGTGGGTTCGATCCCCACTATCCACCCCATAATTCGCGTTTGCGAATTTAAGCCTCGTTTTTACGAGCAGGCGGGAATGGCGGAATTGGCAGACGCGCTAGACTTAGGATCTAGTGTCCATGACGTGGGGGTTCAAGTCCTCTTTCCCGCACCATTTATTTACATTGTTTGAAAAAAGCCTAAGAGCAGGGTTCCTCTGCTTTTAGGCTTTTTTCTATGCCTTTATATGGCGTTTCTGGAAATTCGCTTGGAACCATTTGCCCGACCTTGCGTTGAACACAGCTTGCCCTTTATAATACAATAGAACTGATAGGGTCTGTGCACAGATTGGCGCAATGTTTCGATAGGGGGAATGCATGAAATTTGCTTATGACTGCCAGGGCGGCGACCGCGCGCCCGAAGCCATCGTAGAAGGCGCATTGGAAGCCGAAAAGAAACTGGGGATCGTCGCGTACTTTTACGGGTCGGAAGAGATCTTAAAAAAAATGCCGAACGTAGCGCGCGAGCGTATCGTCGATGCGATAGAAGAGATTACGCAAGAAGAAAGTCCCGCCATGGCGATTCGTAGAAAGTCGAAAAGTGCCATGGTCTTGGCGCTTAAGGATCTAAGAGACGGCAAAGTAGACGGCATGATCAGTGCCGGAAGCACCGGTGCGCTCCTGGCGGGCGGTATGTTTATTACCGGTCGCATCGAAGGCGTAGAACGGGCGGCGCTGCCTATTCTCTTAAACGGCACCATGATTCTGGATGTAGGCGCCAATATGGACACCACCCCCGAAATGCTCTTGAGCTTCGGAAAGATGGCGCGGGCGTATATGATTGCGGTACAGGAAGTTTCCGAACCGAGGGTCGCGCTTTTGAATGTCGGTGCCGAAGAAGGCAAGGGAAATCGGCAGACCAAAGAGGCCTTTTCGCTGTTTCAAGACGCCATGCCCGGATTTATCGGCAATGCCGAAGCGCGCGATGTCTTTTCCCAAGCGACGGATATAATCGTCTGCGACGGGTTTAGCGGCAATATCCTCTTAAAGGGCATGGAAGGAGTAATCGGATTTGTACAGCGGGGATTTCAAAGCGTACTCGCATCGGGCGCTTACGCACCGGATGTCGCACAGACGGTGGTTGCGGCCGCAAAGCAAGCCATGGGCGGACTCGATTATCGCCGCTATGGCGGTGCGCCCCTGTTGGGACTCAAAAAGCCCTTGATGAAGGCACACGGTTCTTCCGGACCCGAGGCGATTTTTTCCGCTTCGGTTTCGTTACAGAAAATGATCGACAACAATGCCATTGCTATTATGGAAGGAGAATATCGATGAAAGAGAGAGTATATCGCGTAATCGCCGAACAACTGAACAAAGATCCCGAGGACTTGTCCCGCGATCTGCATTTCGTAGAAGATTTGAATATGGATTCCATCGAACTCGTCGAAATGGTGATGAGCTTGGAAGAGGAATTTGACGTTCAGATCGACGAAGATCGCCTCGAAGGGATCCAAACCATCGGCGATGTCTTGGACCTGTTGGAGACCATGGATATCGAAGAATGAAATACGAGGAGGTCGAACAGATTCTCGGGGTCACATTCTCCGATAAAGCGCTTTTGGATGCGGCCTTTACCCATCGATCCTATGCGGCCACACACGACGCTCCGTCCTATGACCGCCTGGAGTTTTTGGGTGACGGGGTCTTAGATTCGATTGTATGCGCCTATTTGTTCGACCTGGACGGAGGAGACGAAGGTCGTCTTACGACCTTAAAATGCCGCATCGTATGTGCCGATTCGCTCTATCGAGCCGCGAAGTCGATTCACTTGGAACGATTTGTGCGCGTGTCCGCGCAAGTGGCCACAGACGGCCTGTTCACATGGCCCTTAGACGATGTCTACGAAGCCGTGGTCGGGGCCATATATCTCGATCGGGGCTACGAAGAGACGAAGCGCTTTGTCGAACGCACGCTCCTTCGCGACCGCCGGGAATTTGCCCTCAAGAGTTATAAGTCCTTGCTGCAAGAGAGAATGCAGAGGCTATATAAAGAAAATGTTGTAGGGTATGAAACCGAGAGGGACGACATGAAAAAAGGCGGCATCGCAGGTAGATTTGTCTCTCGGGTCATGATATGCGGAAAGACCGTGGCGCGGGGAAGCGGTAGAAATAAGCGGGCCGCGGAAACGCAGGCGGCGAAACGGTATTTGGAGGGATTGCTTGGCCCCGAAATCTAGAATTATTCCCATATTTATTCCCTTTGCCGGCTGTCCCGTGCGATGTGTATATTGCGACCAGCACCGCATAACGCGAATTGAAAATCCCGTTACGCCGGAACTTGTACGCGATTTGGCGGAGGCGGGCATTCGGCGTGCTCAGGCGGGCGCGCAGGTCGCCTTCTACGGCGGCAGTTTTACCATGCTGCCCGTCTCTACCCAAGACCAGCTCTTAGAGAGCTTGACGGATTTTATGGCAGATGGGCGGATATCCGGCGTTCGGATTTCCACGCGGCCCGAGGACTTTACGGAAGCCGTCGGCCGTCGTTTGCGGGCGCACGGCGTAGATACGGTGGAATTCGGCATCCAATCCGTCGATCGGGACGTACTCGCCGCCTCCCGCCGCGGAATCACGTTTTTCGAGATGGAACAAAGCGTACAAGCCGCCAAGGCGTCGGGGTTTGCCGTGGGGCTGCAGCAAATGATCGGCCTTCCCGAAGATGACAGGGAAAAGTCGACGAGGACCGCCGAATGGATCGCCGAATACGCGGATTTTGTGCGAATTTATCCCACTGTGGTGTTTGAAAACACCGAACTCTATGACCGGTATCGATCCGGGAACTATCGCCCTTTATCGCTTAAAGAGGCCATCGATCGCACGGTAGAGTTGTTGGAGTATTATGAAGCGCATCGTATTCCCGTGATACGCGTGGGATTGCCCTCGATGGCGCGAGATGCCTATGTCATCGGTCCGTATCACGATCAATTCCGCGGATTTTGCGAATCTCTGCGCCGGGTGAGAAAAATAGAAGCATCGCACCGCCGTCTTCGTGCGGTTTCTGCGAGTCCGGAAGAGATTAGCCGCATCGTCGGTCCCTATGGCTGCGGGAAAAAGCGATTGGAAAAACGGTTCGGGCCCATTGTATTTCGCCCCGTGCCGCATCAGGTGCAAATCGAAACAGAAAGCTGGGAAGAAACTTGCATTTAGTGGAAATGGAATTGTACGGCTTCAAGTCCTTTGCCAAGAGGACGAGAATCCGGTTTTCCGATGAAATTACGGCCGTCGTCGGTCCCAACGGAAGTGGGAAGAGCAACATCGTCGATGCCATTATGTGGGCCTTGGGCGAAAGCAGCGCCCGCCAACTGCGGGGCAATACGATGGAGGATATTATCTTCAGCGGTACCGATCGGCACAAGCCGGTGAATTTTGCGGAAGTCGTTCTGACCTTTGACAACAGGGACGGCTTTTTTAGTTTGCCTTACGAAGAAATTTCCGTCGGCCGCAAGTACTTTCGCTCCGGGGAAAGTCAGTATTTTCTCAACAAAAAACGCGTGCGACAGAAGGATGTCCGCGAATTGTTTCTCGACACGGGGATCGGGAAAAACGGGTATTCTTTTATCGGACAGGGGCAAATCGACGAGATCTTGAGCACGCGTTCAGAGGATCGTCGCTCGATCTTTGAAGAAGCCGCCGGGATTTCTAAATACAAGTGGAGAAAAGAAGAAAGTCTGCGCAATTTAAAGCGCACGGAAGAGCATTTGGACCGCATCGAAGATATATATGCGGAATTGATGACGCATCGGGAAGAGATCGAAGAGAATAAAGAAAAGGCGGAACGCTTTTCGGACCGCAAAGAAATTTGGGAAAAAATCCATTACGTACTTACAAAAAAAGAATTGGATGCGCTGGAGGCAAAGCGGCGACAGTATAACGAAGAGAAAATACATCTCGAAAAAAAGATCCATGTCACCGACGCCGACATCGCGGATGCGGAAAAGATGATCGAAGAAGAATCTTCTCGCCTTCGCGCTTTTTCCGCCTCTGAAGAGAACGCGGGCAATCGCCGGGTCGAAGCCATTCGAACAAAAGAAAGCATCGCCGGAAACCGCAGGGATTTTGCGAGTCGAACCGCGTATCTGACGACGCGCCGCGATACTATCGATACGGAATCAAAAGCCTTACGGGAAAAATACGAAGAAGCCGAGCGCCTTCGAGACGAGCTCGTACCGGAAATCGAAGAGAGGACGCGACAGCTCGAGGAAAAATCCGATGCCCTCGAGAAATCCACAAAAAAAAGGCGGGAATTGGAGGAAGAACTCGGTCGACATTCCGAGACCCACCGCATGGTTTCGGATCAAAGGGAAAAGCACCTCGACGAAATCCATACAAAAACGTCGCGGATCGAGGCCTTGACCTATCTTTTGAAGGAAAACAATGCGCGCGTCGCATCCCTTAAAAAGCGGATCACTTTCTTCGAAGCACAGTCGAAAGAAATCGGCGAGAGAAAGGCGTCTTTTGCGCGCGAGCTTAGAACCGCACAAAAGGCGCGTGCCGAATTGGAGACAGAGCTCGAACAAAAAGAGCAAAACGTCGCCGAAAGATTTCGCCAACTGCAGGCATGGGACAAAGAGCTTATGTCTTATGAATCAAAGCGAAATACCATAAGCGGGGAGATTCAATACCTCGAGCGAATGAGTAAAAATCACGAGGGATTCCAATATGCCGTCAAAGAATTCTTAAAGCGTTCGAGTTTTCTTCCGTTTTCGGGCGATATTATCGGGCCCGTCGCCGATCACTTGGAGATCGAAGAGAAATATACGCTTGCCGTTTCTACCGCGCTGGGCCTTGCCGGACAAAACATCGTACTCAAAACTGACGCGCATATTTCCGAGGTGCTGAAGTATTTGCGCGAGCAGAAGCTCGGGCGAATTACTTTTTTGCCCTTAAATACCCTTACACCCCGTTCGGTGGAATCGGGTCTAAAAAACCGCAGTGCGGTGCCGTTTCGTATCGCCTCTGAATGCGTGCGCTGTGACGATCGCCTATGCATTGTCGCAGAAAATCTGCTGGGTCGCATCCTCATCGCCGAAGATGCGCAGAGCGCAAAGCAACTGGCCCGGGACTTAAAGTACCGATATCGCATCGTAACCGTATCCGGAGATGTATTCCAGACCGGGGGCGGCGTGACCGGGGGCAGAAGCCGCAACAACGACAAGGAACTCTACAATCGAAACAAGGCGATCGAAGCCTTGCAGGAGGACCTTGCGGCCGTCGAAGGCACGATGGACGAGACGCAAGCGAGAAAGGCGCGTTACGCAAAAGAAGCGGAATCGGAGCGAGAGACCATCGATGCCCTCCGCGCGCAAAAAGCAGAGATCGAAGCGGAACTCCGCGCGCTCGAGGAAAAGCAGATCGGCATTCGAGGCGCCGAGACACGGAGTCGGGAGCAGCTCGATGGCGCAGTCGCTGAAGCGCAAAAGGAAGAAGAGGCCGTCCGCCGCTATGCCGAGGAAAAAGAGGATCTGGAAGAACAGCGCCAAGAGATACAACGCGCGCTTTCGGCACTCCCGGCGGAGGACGAAGAAAAATCAGCGGCTTGTCGAAAAGAACTGGATCAGTGGATTGCCCGAGAGGCGGATGGGCGCGTGATCCGACAAGAGAGTTTGTCCGTCCTACAGGAAAGCAAGTTAAAGGCCGAGCAGGCAGAATATGCCCTCGAAGAGTTGGAACAGAGAATGCGACACTCCCTACACGAGCAGGAATCTGTCGAAAGGGAACTCGCGGATTTAGAGAAAAAAGATCTCGAAGAAGCCGCCCGTGAAGCGGATGCCGACGCTGCTCTTTCAGCGATCGAAGGCGATTTGGAAGAAAACCGCGAGAATATACGCATCACACAAGAGAAAATCGAAAATCTGCGCGCCGAGAGAGAATCTATTTGGGAAGAAAAGTCTGTGTTTGAGAAACAAATGGTGCGCATAGAATCTGCCCTAGAAAACGCCGAGGCGGAGTGGGCGGAAAAAGCACAGCGGTTTCAAAATACCGAAGCGCCGGAGATCGACGATGCATTGAAAGAGCAATCGGTGGCGACGCTGCGGCGGCGACAAAAAGAACTGAAACGCGAACTGGATTCCATCGGGCCCGTGGATCCCGACGCAAAAGAGCGCTACGATGCTTGGAAGGAGCGCACGGAATTTTTGTCCGCACAGCGCGAAGACTTGATCCTCTCCAAAGAAAAATTGGAGACGATCATTCGGGATATGGACCGTGAAATGCGCAAACAATTGGAACAAGCGGTACAGAAGATCGACACCTACTTTCACGAAATCTTTAAGGACCTGTTTCAAGGCGGCACCGCTTCGATTCACTGGGAAGAAGGAGATGTCTTAGAAGCGGGGATCGGCATTCGCGCCCAACCCCCGGGAAAGAAGCTGCAGTCGCTCAGTCTGCTTTCGGGCGGAGAGAGGGCGATGACAGCCGTAGCGCTACTTTTTGCCCTCTTGCGTTTTCGAAAATCGCCGTTTTGCATCGTCGATGAGATCGACGCCGCGCTGGATGAGGCGAATATTCGCAGATATTCGCGATATGTACAGACAATCGAGGATATACAATTTATTATGATCACCCATAGAAAACCGACCATGGAAATGGCAAATGAAATTTACGGTGTTACAATGGAAGAAAAGGGAATTTCGAGGATACTGTTTTTGCAATTAGAGGAGGTCGATATCGATGCTCGAGTGGCTCAAGAGAAAGATCGGTAAGAAAGAAGAAGAGGCGGACTCCAAAGAGCGCGGCAAAGAGGAAGAATTGCGCACACCCCGTCCGGAGGAAGAAGGGGAAGCCGACGCGGCCGCTTCATCGACGCCACCCGCCGAGGCGGAGGAACGCGAAGGCGCAGAAAAAATGCCGCAACCGACCGAGGAGGGCGCAGACTTTTATGGAAGCGATACGATCGAGACTTCGGAAATGGAAGAAATCGAAAAGCCGCAAGCCGAAGTCGTAGAAGGTGATTTTCAAGGAGAAAATGCGGATTCGACGGGTCCTATGCCGATCGATACGGATACAGTGGAGATGGAAGTTTCCGAAGGGGAATCGGATCAATCGCCCGAGGAAGCGGAGGAAGTCCCGCGCGAATCCGAGCCCGAAAAAAAGGGTTTTTTTGCCAAGCTGGTCGCCGGTCTCACCAAGACGCGCGACGATATGAACTACAAGATCAACGACATCTTGGGCAATTATGTAAAGATCGACGACGATATGATGGAGGATTTAGAAGATATTTTAATTTCCTCGGACATCGGCATGGAAACCACCATGCTTCTGATCGATCGCCTAAAAGAGCGAATCCGCAAAGAGCAGATTCAGGATCCCAAGGAAGTAAGGCCGTTGTTGTCCGATGAAATCGCGCGAATTCTCGAAAAAAACAAAGAAAAATCGGCGCTCGACATCGAGCCCTCACCGGCCGTAATTTTGGTCGTGGGCGTAAACGGCGTGGGCAAGACCACGACCATCGGAAAAATCGCCTACCGTTTGAAAAAAGAAGGCAA
This sequence comes from Aedoeadaptatus ivorii, assembly GCF_030815095.1. Classification (NCBI taxonomy): domain Bacteria; kingdom Bacillati; phylum Bacillota; class Tissierellia; order Tissierellales; family Peptoniphilaceae; genus Aedoeadaptatus; species Aedoeadaptatus ivorii. Next base: position 317,495 of record NZ_JAUSWF010000001.1, on the reverse strand, counting down.
GTCGGTTATGATCGCCGCTGCCGACACATTCCGTGCCGCCGCCATCGAGCAGATTGAAACCTGGGGGGCGCGTTCCGATACGCCGGTGATCAGTCACAAAGAAGGTGCGGATCCCGCCGCCGTGGTCTACGATGCCATTCAGGCACAAAAATCGAGAAACATCGACGTCTTGATCTGCGATACTGCCGGAAGGCTCCACAACAAAAAGAATCTGATGAACGAATTGGAAAAAATCCACCGCGTCATCGAGCGGGAACACGCCGACGCCAGACGGGAATCCCTATTGGTATTGGATGCGACCACCGGGCAAAATGCGATTCTTCAGGCAAAGACCTTCGATGCCGTAACCGACCTTACGGGTCTGGTTCTCACCAAACTCGACGGCACCGCCAAAGGCGGCGTGGTGCTTCCCTTAATCCATGAATTGGACATCCCCATCAAACTGATCGGCGTCGGCGAGGGAATGGAGGACCTCCAGGACTTTTCCGGCGAGGACTTTGCCGAGGCATTGATGCAAAGATAGCTAAAAATTGTATTTTGTATGTTGAAATACCCCCAAAAAAGGAGGATAATATTCTGAAACAGGAGAATCAACCTAGACTTTGGAGGAGGTATGTATGAAACTGATGAGACCCGCATGGATCGAAATCGATCTGGACAAATTGGTCCATAATATGAACAGCATTCGCAATATGATTGCGGACCGGACAAAAATTCTTTCTGTCATCAAGGCAGATGCCTATTCGCTGGGCGCATCGGAAATCGCCACGACCTTCTCTGCCTTGGGCATTCGAAATTTTGCGGTGGCATCGGGGAATGAGGCCTTGGCGCTCAGGCGCGATCATCCCGATATTGAAATCCTCGTATTGGGTTACACGCCCGAAGACCTCTACGATGAAATGATAGAAAATCATATCGATATGGCGCTCTATCGCGTCGACGTCGCAGAGCGATTAAACGAGCTCGCAAAAATATCGGGCACAAAGGCGGGCGTGCACATCGCCATCGATTCGGGGATGAACCGCATCGGTTTTAAGCCGACCGAAGAGAGCATTGATTTGATCGAAGCGATCTGCAAAATGGAGGGAATCGAAGTAAAGGGGATGTTTACCCACTTCGCCAAGGCCGACGACGATCCCGAATTTACCGAAACGCAGTACGAACGATTCGAATTTGTCGTAGAGGGATTGGCGGCGCGTGGAATCCGATTGCCGCGGCACGTTTCGAATTCCCACGCCATTCTCAAAGAACGAAAATACGATTTGGAATACGTACGTCCGGGAATCATTCAATACGGAACGGCGGAAGGCGATCCCGCGGCGGAGGCGTACGATTTTCGGTTTGTAGCATCCGTAAAAGCGCGCATCGGCCACGTAAAGACCGTAGGCGCCGGCGAAGGGGTCAGCTACGGCCAGATTTATGTGACCGAGAAAGAGACCAAAATCGCCACCCTTCCCATCGGATATGCGGACGGCATTGAGCGCAGTCTGTCGCAAAAGATCGACGTGCTCGTCAGCGGGAAGCGCTGCCCGCAAATCGGGAAAATCTGTATGGATCAAATGATGGTCGATGTTACCGGCGTCGACTGCAAAATCGGCGACGAGGTCGTGCTCCTTGGCAAACAAGGAGACGAAGAAATCACCATCGAAGAAATTGCCGCTGCCAACAACGAGATCCCCACTTCGTTTTTAACCCACTTTAAGATGCGCCTTCCCAGGGTGTATTTGCGAGATGGAAAAATTGTCCATATTATCGACCAAGTTTTGGGCACGAGAGATTGACAAAGCCCCTATGGGGTAGTATAATTTCAGGGTCAAGGGTTTGCCTTGACCCTGTTTTTTTGGGAGTGACTATGGATAAGACGATCCGAATGAATGTCTTGTTGGATTTGTATGAGCGCTTGCTCAGCAATCGGCAAAGACAAGTAATGGATTTACATTACAGAGAAGATTATTCGCTCAACGAAATCGCCGAAATCGTAGGCATATCCAAGCAAGCCGTTTCTGAAAACATTAAACGGGCGGAAGCCGCTCTGCGATCCTACGAAGAGATTTTGCAATTGGCACGAAAAATGAAAGCCCGTGAAGAGAATATCGAGGGAATGCGATCGGATTTGGAACGATTGGAAGAATTTTCCGAAGATCCAACATTTCTAATGATCTTACGCTCGATACGATCTCGATTGGAAAAGGAGGGATACTATGATATTTGAATCCCTAACCGATAAACTGCAAGATACCATCGGCAAGCTGAGAGGCAAAGGCAAGGTAACGGAGCAGGATGTCGATGCGGCAATGCGAGAAGTGAAGCTGGCGCTTTTGGAGGCGGATGTCAACTTTAAGGTGGTTAAGTCCTTTATTAAAAAAGTAAAGGAACGTTCCCTCGGCGCCGACGTCATGGAAAGCCTGACGCCCGGGCAACAGGTCATTAAGATCGTTATGGAAGAACTTTCCGCCCTTATGGGAGAAAGCGTCGAGAAGATCGACTTTTCTAAAAGCCCCACCGTCATTTTGATGACGGGTCTACAGGGGGCGGGGAAGACGACCACCACCGCCAAGCTGGCGCGCCTGTTGAAGAAACAGAACAAGCGGCCGCTTTTGGTCGCCTGTGACGTCTATCGTCCGGCCGCGATCAAACAGTTGGAAGTCGTGGCATCGAAAGTCGATGTGCCGGTATTTTCGATGGGCACGGAAGCCGATCCGGTGGACATCGCCGGTGCAGGACTGCAATTCGCGAAATCCAAGGGCCACGACGTCGTCATCGTCGATACGGCGGGGCGGTTGCACGTCGATGAAGCCTTGATGGATGAAATCAGGGGCATCAAAGCGGCGGTCGAACCGTCGGAAATCCTCTTGGTGCTCGATGCGATGACCGGGCAGGACGCGGTCCGCGTGGCGGAGGCCTTTGACGAAGCGCTTTCGATCACCGGCGTCGTCCTCACCAAGTTAGACGGGGATGCCCGCGGCGGGGCGGCGCTTTCGATTCGTTCTGTCACACAGGTTCCGATCAAGTTTATCGCCATGGGCGAAAAGCTCGATGCCTTAGAAGCCTTTCACCCGGATCGGATGGCAAAGCGGATTTTGGGCATGGGAGATGTGCTCGGCCTCATCGAAAAAGCCGAAGAGATGGTCGACGACAAGAAGGCGAAGGAACTGGAAGAAAAGATCCGTTCTTCCACCTTTACGCTGGACGATTTTCTGGACCAGATGGAGCAAATGCGCAATCTCGGCCCGATCGAAGATCTATTGGGCATGCTCCCGGGCATGAACAACAAGGCGTTAAAAAATATCAAGATCGACGAAAAAGAATTTGCCCGCGTCGAGGCGATTATTCTCTCGATGACCAAAAAAGAGAGGACACATCCGGAGATTATCGACAGTTCCCGCAGAAAGCGCATTGCGGAAGGATCGGGTACGGATGTCAGACAAGTCAACGGGCTCCTAAAGCAATTTAAGGAATTGCGCAAGATTATGAAAAAGATGGGAGCCATGAACGGCGGAAAGGGTAAGAGAAAGATGAAGATGCCCTTTCCCTTTAGATAAGTATGGGAGGAAACAATGGCAGTTAAAATCAGATTAAAGAGAATGGGTTCGAAGAAAAACCCCTTTTACAGAATCGTAGTAGCGGATTCCAGAGCGCCTCGTAACGGCCGTCTGATCGAAGAAATCGGATATTACAACCCGCTCACCGAGCCGAAGATCTTGAAAGTGGACGCAGATAAGGCCAATACCTGGGTCAAAAACGGCGCAAAACCCACCGCAACCGTCGAGCGTCTGTTTAAGGAAAATGCCGTCTACGAAGCGACCGGCGCGGTAGACAATACCGAAGTCCAAAAGGCAAGACGCGAAGAAGAAAAGCAGAAAGAAAGAGAACTTCGCGCCCAACGCGATGCGGAACTCGAAAAAGCCGAAGCGGAAGCCAAAAAGGCGGAAGAAGAACGCAAGGCGAAAGAAGCCGAAGAAGCGCGTCTTGCCGCGGAAGCGGAAGCGGCGGAAGCCCAAGAAGCCGAAGGCGAAGAAGAAGCACCCGAAGCGGAAGAAGCTGCAGAAGAAACCGAAGAAGCGCAAGCCGAGTAATCGGGTATGAACCGGAGGAGGCAGGACTGTGGAGGAATTAATTCGATACATCGTTTCAAAGCTCGTCCGTAACCCCCAGGTACTGAAAGTCGAGGAAGAGCGCGAAGGGGATCGCGCGACGATTCGCGTGCAGGTCGATCCCGACGATATGGGACGGGTGATCGGTAGACAGGGAAAGATCGCCCGTTCCATTCGCGCCATCGCCAAGGCGGTGGGAACCAAGGAGAATATATTGGTTTCGGTGGATTTCGATGAAATCCGAGAATAGAGTATTGGTGGGCGAAATCACCTCTGCCCACGGCATCCGCGGTTTCGTTAAGGTATATCCCTATACCGATACGCCGGAGCGATTGACAGAAATTCGCAGGGTATTTTTGGGGGAGGAAGAAGACTTACGAGAGGTTCTGTCTTCCTCGATCCAGAAGAACTTGGCATTGATGCAGTTTGAAGGCATTGAAACCAGAAATCAGGCAGAGCGACTGCGCAAGACTTCGGTGTATATCCCCCTGGAGGACCGCAGGGTTCCCGAAGACGATGAGTTTTTTATCGAAGATCTTATCGGCCTTCCCGTCACCGATACCGATGGCCGCGCCTTGGGCGAGGTGGCCGAGGTCTTGCTTCAATCCGCCAACGACGTATTGGTCGTGCGGGATGCGGACAAGGAGATCATGATCCCCTTTGTCAAGGCATTTGTAAAAACCGTCGAAGCGACGGGGATTACGGTCGCGCTGATCGAGGGGATGGAAGCATGAAATTTACCGTGCTTTCGCTCTTCCCCGCCTTCGTCGACAGCATGCGCGAATACTCTGTCATCGGAAAGGCGATTCAAAAGGGATTGATCGACCTTCGCTGCGTCGATATACGCGACTATACCCAAGACAAACATAACAATGTCGACGATTACAGCTACGGCGGCGGCCCCGGCATGGTGATGCAAGCACAGCCGGTGGTCGATGCCATCGAAAAGAATAGAGGCTGGAACGGCCATGTGATCTGTCTTTCCCCGCGGGGGAAGGTATTGGATCAAAATATGTTGAAATCCCTCGCCGAAAAGGAGCATATCGTGCTCGTCAACGGTCATTATGAGGGGATCGATCAACGGGCCCTTGACCACTATGTGGACGAAGAGATTTCTTTGGGAGATTATGTACTTTCCGGCGGAGAGCTGGCATCGATGGTGCTAATCGACGGCATAGCCAGATTGCTCAAAGGCGTTTTGAGCAACGAAAACTCGCCGATAGAGGAGTCTCATTCCGCAGCCCTATTGGAGCACGGGCATTATACCCGACCGGCGAATTTCCGGGGATATAAAGTGCCCGAGGTGCTGTTAAGCGGCGATCACAAGAAAATTGAAATATATAGAAGAAGAGAATCCCTGAAGACGACCTATATGCGGCGTCCGGAGTTGTTGGCAAAAGCCGAACTTTCGAAAGCCGATATTCGTTATCTTCGAGATCTGAAGAAGAGTTTAAAGGAGGATAGCGATGGACATCATTAAATCCATTGAACAAGAACAATTAAAAGACAATTTGCCCGAATTCCGCGTGGGCGACACCATTCAAGTTCACTATAAGATTATCGAAGGCGCCAGAGAGCGTATCCAAGTCTTCGAAGGTACCGTCATAAAACGCCAAGGCGGCGGCATTAACGAAAGCTTCACCGTCAGAAGACTTTCCTACGGCGTAGGCGTGGAAAGAACTTTCCCCCTGCATTCCCCGAGAATCGACCACATCAAAGTCACCAAGCGCGGTAAGGTCCGCAGAGCAAAGCTTTACTATTTGCGTGCGCGCCAAGGTAAGGCTGCAAAGGTTAAAGAGAAAAAGTTCTAAAAGACACATAGGCATTGCTTTGGCAATGCCTATTATCGTATAAAATACTTTATCTAACGGAACCGGAAAGTAGCAGGTGCTATGAAGAAATTACTACTTTTATTGTTCATATTGGCGGGTATCTTATTCGGCGGTTTTTGGATTCTCAATAAGACCGGCGGCAATAACGAATATTCGAAGATCTACGAAAGCTATCAGGTCGTCTACGAAGACGAACTGCTCCCCAAAGAAGACGGCATTCGAAAGGACGGACAATACTACCTCTCCCTCGATGCGATTAAATCGTATTTCGACGCTTCCGTTCGCTATGACGAAAGCGCGAAGACGGTGATTTTCGAAAACCACGTCGGCAAAAAAGTGATTCCCTTGGGTAAGAAAGAGGCTTTGATCAACGATGCGAAAATCGGGTTGCGAGATTCCGCCTTTGAGCAAGACGGAAAGGTGTATTTGCCCATCGAGGCATTTCTTTACGATTATCCCGTTACGGTCAGCTACAATAAGGATAAGAATGTACTTCTGATCGACGACAGAAACGTACGACACGCCGCGGGCAAACTTTCCGGCGACGGCGTCAATATGCGCGAAGAACCTTCGACAGATTCGCCTATCGTAGCGACCTTAAAGTCCGATGCCGTCCTCAAAGTCTACGGAAAGGACGGCGATTGGTTCCGCGTGCGGGAAGCGGACGGGTATCTGGGTTGGATCCGCGACGACAATTTAGAAGCGGAGACCATCGACGGCGAATACATCGTCAAAGATTCCCGGGCGGTGCAGTCTAAGATTCCCAAGCCCATCAATATCACCTACGACTATACCTACGGCCCTGTAAAAGAGGAAGCGATCGGCGCCATTCAACCCATAGAGGGACTCAATGTCGTGATCCCGACTTGGTTTTCGGTCGTAAATGCCGACGGCGAGATCAAAGATCGGGGAGATATACGCTATACCGATGCGTATAGCAAACTCGGTATCGATGTATGGGGCTATGTAGACAATAGCTTTGACCCCGAGCTGACCCACGCTTTTTTGCAAAATACCGCCGCGATGGAAAAGGCCGCCGATACATTGATCGCTTCGGCAAAATCCTACGGCATGAAAGGCATCAATGTGGACTTTGAAAACACGAAGGTCGAAGATCGGGACGGCATTACGGAATTTACCAAGATGCTCGCCGAGCGATGCAGAGAAGAAAATCTCGTAATTTCCGTCTGCGTAACGCCGCAGATCTCGAAGTCCGTCGAAGACGAGCCCTACGACCGAAAGGCATTGGCGGAAATCTGCGATTACGTCATTTTAATGGCCTATGACCAGCACTGGGGCAGTTCCGACAAAGCCGGTTCGGTTGCGGAATACGGCTGGGTGGAAGGCAATATCAACTTGAGTTTAAGAGACATTCCGCAGGAGAAATTCATTCTTTCGGTGCCTTTCTACACCCGTTTGTGGCAGGAAAACGAAGGAAAGACGAATTCTTCCGCCGTGGGCATGCAGACGACCCAAAATTATATCACCTCCCACAACCTCATGCCCGCTTGGGACGATAAGGCGAAACAGTTTATGATCGAACAAAATGTAGGGGGAAAGACCGAAAAGATTTGGGTAGAGGATGCGGAATCGATCCGCTGGAAGACTTCTTTGATGCGCAAATACAATTTGGCGGGCGTATCTTCCTGGCGTTTGGGCTTTGAAACGCCGGATGTGTGGACGACCATGGCCAACGAATTCGGAAAATATCAATATTCTTACCGATAACCATTGTATGATTCCTACGATTTTGGTATAATAGATCGGCGAAACGGAATACGTACAAAGGAGAATGCATGGTACCTGAAACACATAGGTCCGTTGCCGGTGCGGTCTTTCATCATATGGAGACAGAAACCGGCATTATTCTTGACAAGAAGCGATTGCTGCGTGGTTCTTTTGCTCCGGATCTGTATCCAAAGTATAAGTTTATTCCTCACTATTTTTCGGAAAGCATCGACTACATCGTCGATCAAATCATCACATTGGTTCCGTTTATGTCGAAAATCGTATATGACTCTGCTTGGAACGGGCTCTTATCCGGGCCGATCAGTTACAAGCTCGGTGTGATCTGTCATTATCTCAGCGATTATATGACCCATCCTCACGCCCGCAGAATACGGTTCACTTCGGCCAAGGACATCCGCGAACACGTGCGCTACGAAAATGCCTTAAATCAATACGCCAAATCTCATCCTCTGGACCCGGATATGGCGTCGAATATGGCAATGGGCAGTTTTCAAGGCGGATTGCAGGACCTGAAAGTATATGTGAAAACACAAATCTTGCGATTTATTGACCAATACTTGCAGAAGGAGATCTCGTTCGAAAACGACTACTCCGACGCATTTGTATTGAATGTCTTTGTATTTCAAACCGTCTGTGAGGCGGCATTCGCCTACGGACGTCAGACACAACTGCAAACTGTATAACCTGTGAAGAGAAACGAAGTAAGAATCCCTCGGCAAAGCGAGACAGGACGGTGAAAGCTGTCGCGAAGGACTTATGGAGAACAACTCGAAGGTTCTGCTCTCAAAAGGGCAGACGGCATTACCCGTTATTATGTGATAGAGTATGTAGTACTTGAAATGGTGGCATAGCGAAATTTTCGTCCGTTTGTGATGAAGGTTTCGCTTTTTTTTAAGGAGAAAAGATGAGAAACAATTCAGAAGTAACGAATTTATCGATCAAAGAGACGCAGATCGCGATCAAGAGCCTAAAGGATTTTTTTGAGCGGGATCTGGCGAACACATTGAATTTAACGCGGGTATCGGCACCGTTGTTCGTACGACCGGAGACGGGCCTAAACGACAATCTGAGCGGCGTAGAAAAGGCGGTGTCCTTTTCCCTCAGAAAATACGGCATCGATGTAGAAATCGTGCAATCCTTGGCGAAGTGGAAGCGATTTGCGCTCAAAAATTACGGCTTCGATCCCTATGAAGGCCTGTATGCGGATATGAACGCCATACGCCCCGACGAGGAGTTGGACGCGATCCACTCGATCTATGTCGACCAATGGGATTGGGAAAAGATCATCCGCAAAGAAGACCGAACCGATGCGTATCTGCATTTTATCGTCTCCGAAATCTATTCGGTATTTCAACGCACAGAGACCTATATCAACAGCGTCTATCCCTATGTGCTCTCCAAAAAATTGCCGAGCTCGATTTACTTTATGACCGCGCAAGCACTCGAGGACCGCTACCCGGATCTTACGCCGAAGGAACGGGAAAATGCGATTTGTCGGGAAAAAAAGGCCGTGTTTTTGCAGGGGATCGGAAAGGACTTAAATAGCGGCGCGCCCCATGACGGCAGGAGCCCGGACTATGACGATTGGGATCTAAACGGCGACATTTTGTTTTATAATCCTGTGACGGATTCCGCGCTGGAGCTTTCTTCGATGGGGATTCGCGTGGACGAAGAGAGCCTTCTGCGCCAGCTAAAGGCGGCCGATGCGGAAGATCGCCTAGAGATGGATTACCACAAGGCCCTCGTGGACGGAGCCCTACCGTATACCGTCGGCGGCGGCATCGGGCAGTCGCGCATCTGCATGTTCTTTTTGGAAAAACGCTCTATCGCCGAAGTACAGGCATCGGTTTGGCCGGACAGCTATTTGATGGAGGCGCGTCTGCGGGGCGAGGAGGTCCTGTAGGAAAAACGATGAATTCTCTTTGACTTTATGATAGAATAAATGTCAATCGAAGGGGGAAGAGAATGAGCGGGACCAACGCGGAACAGAAAACTGTAAATATAGATTATTCTGACGTAAAAGCGAAATTACTGCATAGATTTCTGTACGATCAGGATAGTTCCGCGATGCAGATCCTGCTCGGTCTCTACGATCTGGAGGAGAAGATCCAGAACATTTTTCCCTCGTATGTATCGATGCGGAATCTAAAGCGGGACGTCCTGTCGTTTCTGCGGCGAAAGGAAAATCGATCGCTACTCGCCAACAGCCTTACGCGTGCGATCTACGACGATGTAAATCGTTATGAACTGGCGCTGTATCTGGAAGGCTATAAGCGCGGGTATTCGGCGGTCAATTTCGCTAATGAATTGGAAGTGATCGCCTTGGGGCATTTCGACGTGGCAGAGCTGTTTGAGCGAAAGCAGTTGTTCCAATACGACTACAAAGAAGAGGACGTGCATCGGCTCCGCAACCGCAGTTTACGGCACGTGCTGGAGCGCGAAGCGGGCGATCGACTGGTGCGTTCCCACGCCGTCTGTTTCGGGCGGAAGGTCCTGAAGAAAAAGGTGTTTACCTTAAATCGCTATGTGGACCGACAGCTGCAGATCAACTTTAAGAGTACCAACGGGAAGTATAACGAACCCGAATATTTTTTAACGCATCAGGAATTGTGGGGACTGAACCGCAAGTTGACAAAATTCTTGTACTTAGACGGATTGCGGATTTACACCTCGGCATATTGGTGCGGCGTAAACGATCTGGTACTCAGAAGATATCATCCATAAGCATAAGGGCTCTGTGAGCCCTTTTTTTAAGGGGTTTTATGAGAATTTTGGGGATAGATCCCGGTCTCGCGACGATGGGCTACGGCATTATAGATCTGGAAGGCAATCGCATGCGCGCCCGGGAATATGGTACGATAGTAACGAAAAGCACGACGCCGTATCCGGAGCGCCTGTTTCAAATTCATACGGCGCTCAAGGCATTGCTAGAAGAACAGCGGCCGGACGAAGTGGCCATGGAAGAACTATTCTTTAACAAGAACATTACCACCGCCATCTCCGTCGCACAGGCGCGCGGCGTCGAGATATTGACTTGTATGGAAATGGGTCTGGAGATATATGAATATACGCCATTGCAGATCAAACAGGCGGTGGCGGGCTACGGCAGAGCGGAGAAACATCAGGTGCAGAGCATGGTAAAGATGTTTTTGAAACTCCCCGAGATTCCGCGGCCCGACGATGCCGCCGACGGCTTGGCCATCGCCATCACCCATATCCATTCCAGAAAGAGCAAAGCATTGTTTCGACTAAAGTAGGTGCACATTGATCGATCGAATTTTGGGAAAAGTCGTCGAACGCGGTGGAGACTACGTCGTTTTGTCGACGTGCGGCTTGGCCTTTCGCGTATCCGTCTCCACCGCCTCATTACAGGAAATCGGCTCTGGCGAAGAGCAGATGCTCTATACCTATCTGCAGGTTCGGGAGGATGCGCTGCAACTATACGGCTTTAAGAACCGAGAGGAGCGGGAGCTTTTTCTTCTCCTAATCGGCGTAACGGGCATCGGGCCCAAAGTCGCCATGGGCGTGTTGAGCAGTATGGAAGACGACACGCTGATTTCCGCCATTCAAGGAGAAGATGTCACCCTTTTGACCAAGGCGCAGGGAATCGGCAAGAAGACGGCAGAGCGCATTATCTTGGAACTCAAGGACAAAGTTGGCGGTTTTGCGCCGACGGAAAATGCAAAGCCGATTCAGAAACGGAGCGCATCCGATCCCCGTTCCGAGGCGCTCGAAGCGCTGTTGGGGTTGGGGTATACCGAAAAAGAAGCGACTTACGGCATATCCTCTGCGGAAGGCGACGATATGGAATCGATATTAAAACAGGCGCTCAAGGCCCTGTACCGTCAAGGTTGAGAGGGAGGGGAATATGGAAGAGAATCGACTGGTTTCGAAGACGATATTGCCCGACGAGGAGCGGATGGAGAGCGCACTGCGCCCGAAATTCCTATCGGAATACATCGGCCAGAACAAAGCGAAAGAAAAGCTCGAGATCTTTACAGAAGCCGCCAAGATGCGAAACGAAGCCTTGGACCACGTCCTCCTCAGCGGTCCGCCGGGACTCGGGAAGACGACGCTTGCCAATATTATCGCCAATGAAATGCAGGTCAATATTCGCGTCACTTCAGGCCCTGCCATCGAGCGGCCCGGAGATTTGGCGAGCATCTTGACGAATCTCGACGAAAATGACGTCTTGTTTATCGACGAGATTCACAGAATTCCGCGCACGGTGGAAGAAGTTCTGTACCCGGCGATGGAGGATTTTGCCTTGGATATCATCGTCGGCAAAGGCCCTTCGGCGCGTTCACTTCGGCTGGATTTAAACCGCTTTACGCTGATCGGCGCTACCACGCGCTCGGGCCAGTTGGCTTCTCCTCTGCGAGATCGATTCGGCGTATTGTTGAATCTCGATTTGTACGATCCCGACAGTCTGAAACATATCCTGTTGCGCTCTTCCCGCATCTTGGGGATTCCCTTGAGTGAAAAGGGAGCGCTCGAGATCGCAAAGCGCAGCCGCGGCACGCCCCGGATCGCCAATCGCCTGTTAAAGCGAATTCGAGATTTCGCCGAAGTGAAAAGAGACGGCCTGATCGACGAGACGGTCGCCGAAGAGGGCCTGCAGCTGTTGGACGTCGACGCCTACGGGCTGGACGATTTGGACCGGCGCATACTCGATACGATGATCCGCGATTACGGAGGGCGTCCCGTGGGGATCGATGCCATCGCCGCCACATTGGGCGAGGAACGCATCACCATAGAAGACGTCTATGAGCCGTATCTCTTGCAGATCAATTTCGTGCAGAGAACGCCCAGGGGGCGGGTCGCCACAAAAAAGGCTTATGAACACTTAGGCATTCCCTTTACGGAGGAAGAAATATGAAAAGACTGTCGATCGTCGCCCTGCTCCTTTTGCTGTTCTTTAGCGCTCGACCGGGGATCGCCTATGCGGAAAATCTGCGGATAAAACTCGGATCCGAGCGTAAGCAGGTGGTACTCTCGTCGGATTCGGGCATAGCGAAAGATGGGGCGCCCGCAGGAAACGAGATTCGCATTTCCGCAGTGGATGCGAAAAAAGGCGTGCGATACAGTTCGCCCGCCGGAACGCTTTCTGTAGACGGCAGACCCTATCGAGGCGAAATAGAACTTTTGCCGAAGGGATCGAATATGGTGGTCGTCAATATCGTCGATATGGAATCCTATCTGCGCGGGGTCGTGCCCAAAGAAATTGGAAACGACACCGCCGCCGAGGCCTTAAAGGCGCAAGCGGTGGTATCTAGGAGCTTTGCCGTCGCCAATCGCGACAAATACATCCAGTACGGTTACAATCTCGAAGACGGCACCGCCTCGCAGGCGTACGGCGGCATGGCCGTCGAAGATCCGCGAACCGATGCCGCCGTGGCGGCTACGGCGGGGAAGGTGTTGTACTACGGCGAGAGTGTCGCCAATGCGATATTCCATGCGACCAGCGGCGGCAGGACCGAATCCATCGAAGACGTATGGGGCGGGGCCCCGGTTCCGTATTTGAAGGGGATGGACGATCCCGATTCCGTAAATACCACCCATAGTACTTGGACGGCGGAGTTTTCGATCGAGGTCATTCAAAAGGCATTTCCCGTCATCGGTGAACCGAAACGCCTCGTCGTCCTTTCGCGCACAAATAGCGGAAGGATTCACAATCTGCGTTTAGAAGGCACGAAGGACAATTTGGAAATGACGGGGAACGCATTTCGAATGAAAATGGGATCGGTGCAGCTAAAGAGTACGAACTTCCAGTCGATGGAAATACATTTGGCGGAAACAAAGCGGCCCGAGGTGATAACCGCTTGGGGCAAACGCCCATTGGGCGATGAGCATGTTCGCACCGCCCGCGAGACACGTGCCGTTTCGCTTCAAAACATGATCACCGCCGCGGGCATTCGCGAGATTTTTCAGCCTGTCTTTCCCGCCACCGAGGAGATCGACATTTCTCGCGGTCTCCGCGTGCGGGGCAGGGGGTATGGTCACGGCGTGGGCATGAGCCAATACGGCGCCATCGAAATGGCGAAGAAGGGAAAGACGTATCCGGAGATCCTGGCTTTTTATTTCCCGGGAACCCGAATTCGCTAGAAAGGATTCTATGAAGACCAGAGATTTTTATTATGATTTGCCGGAAGAATTAATTGCCCAGCACCCCGCCGACAGAAGAGACGGCTCCCGGTTGCTCTATGTAAAAGCGGACGGAAGCTATGAAGACCTTATGTTTGCAGACATATTAGAATTGCTCCATCCGGAGGACGTTTTGGTACTGAACAACACAAAGGTCTTGCCCGCGCGGATTTTCGGCGCACGGCCGGGTAGAGAAGAGCGGATCGAGGTTTTATTGGTCAAGGATTTGGGCGCGGATCTCTGGCAATGCATGGTTCGACCGGGGAAAAAGCTTAAGCTCGGAGGCGAGATCGTATTTCCCGAGGGGTTACGGGGCGTCGTCGAGGCCATTACCGAAGACGGATTGCGGCATATTCGCTTTTGCTATGAAGGGGTGTTTTACGAAATTCTCGAAAAACTGGGACAGATGCCCCTGCCTCCGTATATCCACGAGACGCCGGAGGATCCCGATCGTTACCAGACGGTGTATGCGAAATACCTTGGCTCTGCGGCGGCGCCCACAGCCGGTCTGCACTTTACGGAGGATCTGTTTAAACGGATCCGCGAGAAGGGTGTAGCCGTGGCGGAGGTGACGCTGCATGTAGGACTGGGGACGTTTCGCCCCGTCAAAGTGGAAAATATCGAAGAGCACCATATGCATTCGGAGCGCTACCGCATCGACGAGGCGGCCGCAGAGACCATTCGCCGTGCGCAGGCAGTGGGCGGACGCGTGATCGCCGTAGGCACCACATCGATTCGCACTTTGGAAAGCTGTATCCAAAAACACGGTGCAATCGTCGCCGATGCGGGTGATACGGATATTTTTATCTACCCCGGCTACGAATTTCACTGTGTCGATGCCATCGTCACCAATTTTCACCTGCCGGAATCCACACTCTTGATGTTGGTTTCGGCCTTCGCCGGAAAAGACGTCATACTCGATGCCTATCGTCATGCCGTAGAAGCTCGATACCGCTTCTTTTCCTTCGGCGATGCGATGTTTTTAGAAAGGGGCGCTCGATGAAATTTACCGTAACCCATACCTCCTCCGATACAAAAGCCCGCCGCGGTGTGTTGGAGACCGCCCACGGCACGATTCAAACTCCGATCTTTATGCCGGTGGGTACCCTTGCCACCGTAAAGACTATGACGCCCGAAGAATTGAAGGAGATCGGCGCGCAAATTATCTTGAGCAACACCTACCATCTGTTTTTGCGACCGGGCATGGAGATTATGAAAGAGGCCGGGGGTCTGCATAAATTTATGCACTGGGACGGCCCCATCCTCACCGACAGCGGCGGTTTTCAGGTCTTCAGCCTCGCCCATCGTCGCAAGATTACCGAAGAAGGCGTGACATTTCGCAGCCATATCGATGGTTCTAAGCAATTCCTCTCGCCGGAAAAGTCCATCGAGATTCAACACACCCTGGGCAGCGACATCATAATGGCATTCGACGAATGTGCGCCATATCCCGCCACGCGGGAATATATCGAGAAGTCCAGCGAGCGAACCAGCCGTTGGGCGCTGCGTTGTAAAGAGTATCACGACGACAGGGTGGATCAAAATCTTTTCGGCATCGTACAGGGCGGAATGTATAAAGAGATTCGGCGGCGCAGTGCGGACCAGTTGGTCGCAATGGACTTTCCCGGCTATGCGGTCGGGGGATTGAGCGTCGGCGAGCCTTTGGACTTAATGTGCGACATCCTCGATTTTACGACGGACTTTTTGCCCAAGGACAAACCGCGATATTTGATGGGCGTGGGTACGCCGGACTATTTATTTGAAGCGGTAGAACGGGGCATCGATATGGCGGACTGCGTGCTGCCCACGAGAAACGCGAGAAACGGCACCTGCATGACGAGCGAAGGAAAGCTCGTCGTCAAAAATGCGGAATATGCGAAGGATTTTAGACCTTTGGATCCCGAATGCGATTGCTACGTGTGTCGCAACTATTCCCGCGCTTATATACGCCACCTCTTCCAAACGAAGGAGGTACTGGCCCTACGTCTTGCGAGCTACCACAATTTGTACTTTCTGCTTCAACTGATGGAGCGCATTCGCGCATCGGTCGAAGGCGACTACTTCCTTCAATATAAAGATGACTTTTATCGAAAGTATGGTTATAATAGTAAGTAGATCGACAGGAGGGTGATTATGGAATTTGGAAGCGGAACTTTTCCGTTAGGAGCTGCACAAGGACAGGCGTCGATGATTCCTACATTGGTGACCATCGTCATGATGATGGCGATCTTCTATTTCGGCATCATCCGTCCGAACAAAAAGAAAGAAAAAGAAGCGGCGAAAATGCTCGAAAACCTTGCCGTAGGCGATAAGATTCAGACCTATGGGGGCATTGTGGCGAAGATCGTTCAAATCAAAGAAGATGTCGTGCTCGTCGAGTCCAGCGGCATGAAGACGAGACTGGAACTCATGAAATGGTCGATTAAATCCGTTTTGAAGCCCGCCCATAAAAAGAGCAGCGAAGAAGAAACTGAATAAAATAGATAGGAGAGATACGATGAAGTACATAAAAACTTTAACCAAGCGTTCCCTGCGGAAGAACATGGAAAAGGCCGGATGCGGCGAATGTCAAACCTCTTGCCAATCGGCCTGCAAAACCAGCTGCACCGTAGGCAATCAAAAGTGTGAAAATATGGATAGATAAGGTTGTGGGTCTCCCACACCTTTTTCTTTTAGAAGGAGTTATTCGTGCGTAAAATTCATCGTTTTCAAGGCAATGGCAAAAATATCCTGTTGGACGTGGCGAGCGGTTCGGTCCACGTCGTCGACAATATGATTTTTGAAATGGCACCGGATATGGAGGACGCCAGCAAGGAGCAGATGATCCGAAAATTCGCCGATCGCTTCGGCTCAGAAGACGTTGCCGAGGGCTACGATGAGCTCCGCTATCTGATGGAAGAGGGATTGCTCTTTTCCGAGGATACGGATGTGGATCTGGGCGCATTCAATCCCGACTGCCATATTAAGGCGATGTGCCTCCACGTCTGTCACGACTGCAATCTGCGCTGCAAATATTGTTTTGCCTCCCAAGGCGATTTTCACGGCGAGCGCATGATGATGGATCTGGAAACGGGCAAACGCGCATTGGACTTTTTGCTGGAAAATAGCGGAAATCGACATAATCTCGAAGTGGACTTCTTTGGCGGCGAACCGTTAATGAATTTCGATGTGGTAAAGGCGCTGGTCGAATACGGACGGGAGCGGGAGAAGGCGTACGACAAGCGCTTCCGCTTTACCATGACCACCAATGGCCTCCTGTTGGACGATGAGAGCATCGATTACTTGAATCGGGAAATGGAAAATGTGGTTCTTTCTTTGGACGGTCGATGCGAATTAAACGACGCAATGCGTCCTACGGTGAACGGAAAGGGCAGTTACGATGCGATCATCCCGAAATTTCAAAAACTCGTAGAGAAGCGCGGCGACAAGGATTACTATATACGCGGTACCTTTACCTCTCACAATCTTGATTTTTCCGAAGACATTCTCCACTACCGGGATCTCGGCTTCAAAAAGACATCGATGGAACCGGTCGTCACCGACCCCGAACGGGAATATGCGATTCGAAAAGAGCATCTGGACGCCATCCTCGAAGAGTACGAGCGGTTTAGCGAAAAATATCTCGAAATTCGAAGAGAAGATCCGGATTTTCTCTTTTTCCACTATATGATCGACCTTTCGGGCGGCCCCTGTGCCTATAAGAAAAGCATCGGGTGCGGTGCGGGATCGGAATATGTGGCCGTAACGCCCACCGGCGACATTTATCCCTGTCACCAATTCGTCGGCGAAGAAGCGTTCAAACTGGGCAATGTCTACGACGGCATCGAGAACAAGGCGCTGCAAGACAAATTCCACAAGGCGGATGTGTTCCACAAAGAAGATTGCCGCGACTGCTGGGCGAAATACTTTTGTTCCGGCGGCTGCCATGCCAATGCCTATCACAACAACGGCGATATTCTGAAGCCCTTCGAAATCGGATGTATCATGGAGAAAAAGCGCCTGGAGTGTGCGCTATCTGTATACGCAAATGAGATAAGTGAGGCGGAATGAAGTACTGGTCTTTGAAGAATGAAAAACCGAAAGAGGAAATAGATTTTCGCGCATTGGGATTGCGGGAATGGGAATACCGCGTGTTGATCAATCGAAAGATCGATACGAAAGAGAAAATCCAAAAGTATTTCCATCCCGATGCGGAACAACTGCACTCGCCCATATCTATGAAGGATATGGTAAAAGCCGGGAATATCATTCAAAAGACCCGCGGTAAAATCCGCATTGTCGGCGACTACGATTGCGACGGGGTAATGAGTACGACCATATTACTTCGCGGGCTTCGCGGGCTGGGGTATACGGTAGATTATGTCATCCCCCATCGGCGGGAAGACGGATACGGCCTGCAGCCCGATATGGCGGAAGCGGCGGCAGAAGACGGCGTAGAACTCCTCATCACCTGCGACAACGGCATCGCCCAATTTGCTGCGATCGAGCGCGCCAAATCGTTGGGGCTTTCTGTGATCGTCCTCGACCACCACCAGGTGGTACAAGACGAAGGGAAGGACAAACTGCCGCCGGCGGATGCGGTCGTCGATCCCCACAGAAAGGATTGTTCGTATCCGTTTCAAGGTCTGTGCGGCGGCGTATTGAGCTACAAATTGATCCGCTATCTCTATACCATCGCCGGAAAGTCGGAGGACATGGATCCCGACTTTATCGCCTATGCCGCCATTGCGACGGTTTGCGACGTAATGGAATTGGTCGAGGAGAATCGCAACCTCGTCACCTTGGGTCTCGAGCGGCTCAATCATACGGAGCAGATCGGCATACGGGCGCTTTGCGATGCCTGTGCGATTCGATCCGAAATCAGCGGCTATCATCTGGGGTTTATACTCGGGCCCACGATCAATGCGGCGGGCCGTTTGGATACCGCGGGCGATGCCGTAGAATTGTTTGTAACCGACGATCCTTCGCGGGCAAAGGAGATTGCGGCGTATCTGCGCGAACTGAACGCAAAGCGTCAGGCTCTTACCCAAGAGGGGCTTGCGCGCTTGGAGAAACAACTGGAAAATCCCAAGGAAGCGGTACAGCCCATCTATATCTTAAAGGACGAATCCATCGACGAGAGCATCGCCGGCATCATCGCGGGAAAGATCAAGGGCAAGTATCACCGCCCCTGTATCGTAATCACCGGCGCAAAAGACGGCCTCAAGGGCTCCGGACGCAGCATCGAAGCCTATAATATGGTCGAAGAAATCAGAAAGAGCGAGAAATATCTCAGCAAATTCGGCGGCCATGCCATGGCGTGCGGCTTGAGTCTGGCGCGCGGAAACTACCTCCCCTTTAAGCTCGACGTCATCGAAAAGAGCCGGTTGGATCCCAGAGATCTCGTGCCCCGCATACGACTGGATGCGGTTCTTTCGCTACAGGACGTGAGCGAAGATACGGTAGAGCGGCTTTCGCGATTTGCGCCCTTCGGAAACGGAAACGCACGACCGATTTTTGGCGCCACCGATGTGCAGCTTTTGCAGTACCGCGTGTTCGGAAAAAATAACAATGTAATTCGTATGGATCTGTTCTATAATGGTAGGAAATACGACGGTATATTATTTCAACCGGCGGAAGAGTTTACGGACTTTCTTCGCCGGGCAAGACGAGCGGACGGAAGCATTTTTATGGATATCGCCTATTGCCCCAAGATCGATACCTATGGCGGCAATCGGAAACTTCAGATTCAGATAGAAGCACTGCGACCGTCCAAGAAGCGGTGATAGAATGATTGAACAACTAATCGAAGCCATTCGTTCCTATAATCCCGATGCGGAATTCGATCAGGTATACAAGGCATTCGAATTTGCAGATCGCCATCATAAAGGACAAAAGCGCAATTCAGGGGAGGACTATATCGTCCATCCTCTGCATGTTGCGCTTATTTTGGCGGAAATGAATATGGACGTCCCGACGATCATTGCGGGACTGTTGCACGATACCATTGAAGACACCGAGGTCACCTATGACGAGGTAAAAGAACTCTTTGGCGAGGAAGTCGCCGATCTGGTAGAAGGCGTGACCAAATTAAAGATGCTTTCCTACCAGACCAAACAGGAAAAACAGGCGGAAAATATACGGAAGATGGTCCTCGCCATGGCGAAAGACATCCGCGTGGTGATCGTAAAATTTGCCGACCGCCTGCACAATATGCGTACCTTGGAATATATGATTCCCGAGAAAAAACGCGACAAAGCCATGGAGACCATAGAAATCTATGCGCCCCTCGCCGATCGGTTGGGGATGAGCCGGGTGAAAATGGAACTGGAAGACCTTTCTCTGCGCTATTTAGACCCCGTCAATTATTATAATCTCGTAGAAATGGTCGATAAGCGGAGGAGCGAGCGGGAAGCGTTAATTCAAGCGCTGATCGAAGACATCTCGAATCAACTCAAAAAAGTCGGAATTGCCGCCGACATTACGGGAAGGCCGAAGAACTTTTACAGCATCTATAAAAAGATGATCAAAAAGGGGAAGACCTTCGGCGAGATTTACGACTTGCAGGCGATTCGGATTTTGGTAGATGACATCAAGGATTGCTATGGTGCGCTGGGCGTGGTTCACACCATGTATAAGCCGATCCCCGGGCGATTTAAGGACTATATCTCCATGCCGAAGCCGAATAAGTATCAGTCCCTCCACACCACGGTCATCGACGATCGGGGCGAGACCTTCGAGGTACAAATTCGCACTTGGGAGATGCACAAAACCGCCGAATACGGGATTGCGGCCCATTGGAAGTATAAAGAAGGCACGAAGAAGTCCACCAGTTTTGACGAAAATCTGACTTGGCTGCGCCAGCTTTTGGAGTGGCAAAAGGACCTCAAAGACCCCAACGAATTTATGGAAACTTTGAAGGTCGACTTCTTTGCCGACGAAGTATTTGTCTTTACGCCCAATGGCGATGTGATCAATCTGCCGGATGGCTCTACGCCCATCGACTTCGCCTACCGGGTGCATACCGCAGTGGGAAATACCTGTGTGGGCGCAAAGATCAACGGCCGGATCGTCCCGTTGAGCCACAAACTCAAAAACGGGGAGATCGTCGAAGTCATTACCAATAAGAATTCACAGCCCTCTCTCGACTGGCTAAAAATCGTACAGAGCCCGCAGGCGAAGACCAAGATCAAACAGTACTTTAAGGTCAAGGATCGGGACAAGAATATCCTGCGCGGACGAGAAATGATCGAACAAGAGGCCAAAAAACTGGGATACCGACCCTCCGATTTCGTTCGTGACGATTGGATGGAAGATGTAAAGGAGCGTCTGAAATTCGACGACCTCGACGATCTATACGCGCAGATCGGCTACGGCAGTATGAGCGTGCGGCAGGTGACCGCGAAACTCTCCGACTATATGAAGAAGGAAGAGCGAAAGCACAGGACTGCGCCGGTGCGCGCCGAAGAGATCCCGGTGGCGGAAAAGAAGGAACAGCGAAACACCAACGGCATTCAGGTAAAGGGTATCGACAATGTAAAGGTCCGCATCGCCAAGTGCTGTACGCCTGTACCCGGAGACGAAATCGTGGGATTTATTACCATGGGCCGCGGGATCAGCATCCACCGCTCGGACTGCATCAATCTGAAGAACAACCTGGAAGAAGAGAGATTGATTCCTGTTCGGTGGGATATGGGCGAAAACGAGACGTATAGCGCGGAGATCGAAATTCGCGCCGCCAACAAAAACAATGTATTGGCAGATATCGCCAATCGGATTCACGATTCCCGACTGGACATTCAAAACCTTTCGGCGCGGGAAGACAAGGATCATTTTTTGGTGGTTCGCATTACGGTGCGAATCCATCATATCGACGAGCTCTCGCGTCTGCTAAAGAAGCTCAAAAATATCGAAAATGTATTTGAAGTATATCGGGTCAGCGGTTAGGAGGTCAACGTGCGCGCAGTGGTGCAACGAGTAAAATATGCTACCGTCTCCGTCGACGGGGAAATTATTTCGCGGATCGACGCGGGATTGATGGTACTCATAGGCATTCGAGAAGAAGACGACAAAAAGGATATCGAATATATCGGAAAGAAAATCACGGGCCTACGAATTTTCCCCGACGAAGAAGGCGTTATGAACGTCAACGTCCAAGACACCGGGGGCGAAATTATGATTGTCAGTCAGTTTACGCTCTACGGCGATGCCCAAAAAGGCAACCGTCCCAGTTATATCCGCGCCGCCAAAGGAGAGATCTCGGAAGCGGTCTACGAGGATTTGATTGCCTATGTAGAAAAGAAGGGATTTTCTGTCGCTACGGGTCAATTTGGCGCCGATATGCAGATAGAGATGATTAACGACGGTCCAGTGACGATTTTATTAGACAGCGAAAGGAGCTTCTAATGGGCTATCAGAGAATACTCGTCGGCGGTATGACCAATGCCTATTTGGTCTATGACGAAAAGAAGCGCGGATTTCTCGTAGATCCCGGTGCAGAGGGCGATAAAATTCTCGCCATCGTCGAAGCTGCGGGCGTAAAAGTCGAGGCTATTTTGCTTACCCACGCCCACGGCGACCATATATCGGCCTTAAATCGCGTTCGCGACGCTTTGGGCGTGAAAGTATATATGCACAAGGAGGAGATGGTGATCTATGAGAGCGCCGACCACAACTTTGTCGCCATGTTGGGCGGCGAAGTGCCCGATCGTGCGCCCGACGTGTTGGTCGAAGACGGCGATACGATCGAACTCGAATGTGGCGAAATTCGCGTGATGCATACGCCCGGGCATACCCCCGGTTCCGTCTGCTACTTTTACGAGGACCTGATCTTGAGCGGCGACACCTTGTTTCAAGGGTCGATCGGAAGGACCGACTTTCCCTTGGGCGATATCCACGCCATGGCGGATTCCCTCAGAAAACTGACAAACTGCGACGAAAACGCCGTCGTATTGTCCGGTCACGGTTTCGAGACCACCATCGACGATGAGAAGCGCTCTAATCCCTTTATTCGGCAGCTCCTATGATTCGTATCGTAAACGCAACGGATTCCGAGATCCACACCCTATACGAGCTCTTGCGGATTTATTTTCCCGCCTTCGAGACCTCGGGCGAGCTTTTTCTCGTACTCGAGACGACGGCGGATACAAAGCGCGCCATTTTGTCCGTGGGCGAGCGCCAATACGAAAAGACATTCGAAAATGTAGGGGAGTACGAAACCAAACGCCATATCGCCGCCTGGATCGTGCGCGAAGTGGATCATCCCGCGAAGGAAAAATCCCTATGGGGCTCTTTGACCGGTACGAGACCGGTCAAATTTATGCAAAAACGCAGAAAAATTATGGGAGATGCGGCACGAGACTTTTTGATCGAGTCGTATTTAGTGCATCCGGAGATCGCCGATCTGTTGCTGGAGATTGCCCGTTTGGAAGCGGCAAAGACCGATCACTTAAAGGGAAAAGGATACTCGCTATATATCCACATTCCCTTTTGCCCGAGTCGGTGCGAGTACTGCAGCTATCCCACCATCGGGTCCGGAAACAAAGAAGCCGTACGCCACTATATGAAGTACCTGCTGATGGAGCTGGACTTCGTTCTCAGAAAACTCGACAAGGCGCCCGCGACCATATATATTGGCGGCGGCACGCCCACCTCCATCGCGGCGGAAGAGCTGGCGATGATACTCGATCGCTTGCGCTCTTTTGGCGACCGGGAGTTTACCCTCGAAGCCGGAAGGCCCGAGACGATTACGCCGGAATTGATGGCGATGCTCAAAGGCTATCCCGTATCGAGGATCAGCATCAATCCCCAGACCATGGTCGATGAGACCTTGGTGCGCATTCGACGTCCTCACAATAAAGAGGACATTTTAAACGCATACGATTTGGTACGAAATACCACGGATATGGCGATCAATATGGATTTGATCCTCGGCCTAGACGGAGAGGGGATGGACGAACTCTCGTATACCTTGGATTCGTTGATCCCGCTCTCTCCCGAAAATATCACCGTGCACGTATTGTCTTTGAAAAACGGATCGAAGATCTTCGAAAACCGCGGCGTCTTCCAAAAGAATACGACGCGCATGCAACAATACAGCTATAACCGCTTAAAAGCGGCCGGCTACATTCCCCATTATCTGTACCGGCAGAAGAGGATACTCGGCAATGGATCGAATATCGGCTATTCGCTGCCCGGGTACGAATCGTTGTATAATATGATTATGATGGAAGAAATCCATTCGGTCATCGGCGTGGGAATGTCGGCGACGACGAAATTGGTCGATGCGTCCGGAAAGACCGTTATGAAGTTTTCGAATTTCCGTAATTTAAGAGACTATACGGATCGTTTCGGCGAAGTCGTGCGGAAAAAATCCAAGTATTTAGGAGAATTACTATGAAACTCAATACATTGCTCGCCGGCATACCCATTGCCGAGCGGAGAGGACAAATAGATGAAGACGTTGAAATTCGCCGCATCTCCCACGACTCTCGAGAGATCGAGACGGGAGACATCTTCGTCGCCATCGAAGGCGTCTTGGCGGATGGACACGATTATGTCGCACAAGCCAAAGAAAAGGGTGCCTATCTTGCGGTCGTAGAAAAATTCGTGGAAGCAGATATTCCGCAGGTGCGCGTCGAAAACACGCGCAAGGCGCTTGCCGACCTCGCCTGTATCTACTTTGACCATCCTTCGCGGCAGATGGAAATATTCGGCGTCACCGCCACCAATGGCAAGACTTCTACCGCCTTTATGGTTCGCGATATCTTTAAGGCGGCGGGCTATCGGGTCGGCATGGTGGGTACCGTGGCGGTACAATACGGTGATGTGTCGATTCCTGCGATTTTGACGACGCCGGAAAGCATCCACCTGCAAGAACATCTTAGAAATATGGCCGATGCGGGGATCGAAGTGGTGGTAATGGAGGTTTCTTCCTCCGCCCAGGAACTCTATCGGTCGCGCGGCATCGAATTCGACATCGTCAGCTTTAACAATATTTCCGTGGAGCACTTGGAACAGCACGGCACCTTCGAAAACTACTTTCACTATAAGAGCCGACTGATCCGCCATGCCGACGAAGACACCGCCGTGCTATTAAATGTGGATGCGCCTTTGATTGCGGCACTTGCCGAAGACACCAAGGGACAGGTGTTTACCGCCGCCATCGACGAAGAGGCGATGGCGCGCATCGAGGGTATAGACATTTCGACGGGCTTTGCCGAGTTTACGTATCGCGTGGCGCGGGAATCGACGAAAGGCCGGTGGACGCTTCCGAGTGTAGAAATCCCCGTGCATTTACAGGTGGCGGGATACCATTCGGTATTAAATGCCATGATGGCAATGACCTTCGGACTGTTGGGCGGCGTCGATCCCCAAACCGTCCGACGCGCCATGGAAGAATTTTCGGGCGTGGAACGGCGTTTTGAACTGATCTACCGCGGCGATTATATGATCCTCGACGACCATTTTGCCAATACGAAAAACATAGAGGTCACCCTCGAGACCCTGCACGCGATGGAATACAAGAATCTTCACATCCTCTATGCCATTCGGGGCAGCCGGGGCGCCGAACTCAATCGAGAAAATGCCGTGGAAACGGCGAAATGGATGGCGAGGTTGCCGCTAAAGACTTTCTATGCGACCAAAAGCGTCGAGGCGGTTTCTTCGAAGGATGTGGTCACCGATGCGGAATTGGAAGCCTTTCAAAATGTCATGCAGGACGCGGGCTACGAAATCCCCGTTATCGAACGACTGGACGATTCCATCCGCCGCATTCTGCCGGCGGTAGAGTCCGGAGACGTCTTGCTCCTCGCCGGCTGCCAGGGCATGGATCATGCCGCGAAGGTGATCTGGCAGGATCTCGCCGATCGTTCCCGTGGCGAAGAAAAGACGTATTGGTTGCAGAAAATAGACAATAGAATTTGTTAGGAGGAATCATGGGAGAAGCACTGGGTGCTCTGAAACGGAGCCATTTATGTGGGACGTTACGAGAAGAACATATCGGTGAGAAGGTCACCGTCATGGGGTGGGTCGCCAAATCGCGCGACCTGGGTTCTTTGGTATTTACCGACATTCGCGACTACACCGGCATTGTGCAGGCGGTCTGTAATGGCGAGACGGATGCCGCCTTATTCGAAAAGGCGACCAAATTGCGATCGGAATTTGTCGTCGCGGTGGTAGGCACCGTGCGCCCGCGCAGTTCTGTAAACGACAAGCTTCCCACGGGGAAAATAGAGATCTTGGCAGAAGAGCTGAAAATTTTGTCCGAATCCGACGTGCCGCCGATCTATGTCAAAGACGACGACGCGGTTTCCGACGACCTGCGCCTAAAATACCGAACCTTGGATTTGCGCAAGCCCCGCAGCCAAGAGATTCTCAGAACGCGTTCCCGGGTATATAAATTAACCAGGGACTTCTTCTATGCGGAAGGCTTTGCGGAAGTAGAAACACCTATGTTGAACAAGCCCACCCCCGAAGGGGCGCGGGACTACTTGGTTCCCAGCCGCATTCACGAAGGCGCGTTTTATGCGTTGCCGCAATCCCCGCAGCTGATGAAACAGCTTTTGATGGTCGGCGGCTTTGATCGGTATATTCAGATCGCCCGTTGCTTCCGCGACGAGGACCTGCGTTTTAACCGCCAACCCGAGTTTACGCAGATCGATATGGAATTGAGCTTTGTAGAGGCGGAAGATGTGATCGACGTCAACGAGCGTTATCTTTCCCATCTCTTCCGTGAAATTTTGGGAAAAGAAATTCCCACGCCATTTCCCCGCATGACCTACCGAGAGGCGATGGATCGCTACGGGGTGGATAAGCCCGACGTGCGGTTTGCGATGGAGCTGAAGGATGTTTCGGATTTGGTGGCGGAATCGGGCTTTAAGGTATTTGCCGACGCCGTGGCGGGAGGCGGCAGCGTGCGCGCCATCGTCGTAAAAGATGGCGCCGCCTTCTATTCCCGAAAAAAAATAGACAAACTCACCGATTATGTGAAGGACTTCGGCGCCCACGGACTCGCCTGGGCGAAGCGGAATGCTGACGGCACGCAGTCGCCGGTGCTGAAGTTCGTCGGCGAAGAAGGTATGGATGCGATTTTTGAACGCACGGGCGCGGAAGAAGGCGACCTCGTACTCTTTGTGGCCGATAAAAACGACGTGGTCTACGCTGCGTTGGGAAATCTGAGAAACCACATCGCCGAGGAGATGGACCTGATCCCCGAAGACGTGCTCGCACCGCTTTGGATCGTAGAGTTCCCCCTCTTCGAATACGACGAAGAGGAAGCGCGCTATGTCGCAAAACACCATCCCTTTACCGCTCCCATGGACGAAGATTTGAACAAGATCGAATCCGATCCCGCAAACTGTCGCGCCAAGGCGTACGACATCGTCATCAACGGCGACGAAATGGGCGGCGGATCCATTCGGATCCACGACGCTGCGGTACAAAATAAGATGTTTGCGGCGCTGGGATTCAGCAAAGAAGAAGCGGAAGAAAAATTCGGATTTCTGATCGAAGCCTTCCGCTACGGTGCGCCGCCGCACGGCGGACTCGCCTATGGTTTGGACCGCCTGATCATGCTTCTTACGGGAGAGAAAAATATGCGGCACGTAATCGCCTTTCCCAAGACGCAATCGGCGAGCGACCTGTTGACTGGAGCGCCGGTAGAACTTCCCGCGGAACAATTGAAAGAAGTGCATATACGCGTAGTAGAGGAGTGATTCTATGGATCAACTGGGACATGTCGTATCGGTAAAAGACGGCATGGCATATATGGAAGTGACGCGAAAGGGCGCATGCGGTTCCGCCTGTGCCACCTGCACAAATGGCGCCTGTGAATCGAAGACCGAATACATTGCAGTGCCCAATGAACTGGGTGCCAAGGTGGGAGATTGGGTCGAGTTGTATGTAAACGACACCTTTGTCTTGCGTTCGATCTATAAATTGTACGGCATCCCCTTAGCGATATTTTTGATCGCCGTCTTTGCCGGTCAATACTTGATCGCAGATAGCGTAGCAAATCGGGATCTGTATATCTTTGGATTGGGATTTTTGTCGCTGCTTATTAGTTATTTCGTATTAAAACGGGCGGATGCGGGAAGAGAACAGGACACTTCGCCCAGGATGAAAAGAATCATGTAAAAAAACGCGGGTGACCCGCGTTTTTTTCATGTTCATAATTTATGATTTGATCGACGGAAAGTCCCGGTAGCGGCCGAAAGGGCGGGAGGAGTTTTTCATAGATCTCTGTCGAAAACTCTTCAGCGATCTCGAAAAAAGGGTAGAGGCGACGATGCCCACAGAAAGCGCGATGGCGATTGAAAAGGTCTTTACCGCTTCTTTCAGAAACAAATCCATATTTTCCTGGATCAGATAGCTCATGGTATAGTACATGCCGCCGCCGGGTACCAGGGTAATCAAGCCGGACATACTGAAGATGGTCGACGGCATTTTGAAGATGCGCGAGCAGAGTTCGCCGCAGCTGCCGATCATAAATGCCGCGACAAAGGCGCCGAAGAAGGCGTTTCCGCCCAAATCCATGACCTTCAAATAAATCAGATAGGCGATCGCGCCGATAACGGCGCCGGGTAAAATAGCGCGTTTCGGGGCGTCGACGGGCACCACATAGCCGATGGTCGCAGCGACGGAGATTATAAACAGCAATAGAATATTTCCGGACATATCAGCCTCCCAATACTTTTAAGAAACTCAAGACAAAGCCCACGCCCAGAGCGATGGCGAGGGCGACGAAGATGCCCTTCGTAATTCCGATAACGCCGGAGAGATAGTCGCCGCTGATGATATCGCGAAAGGAATTGGTGATCGTCATACCCGGCACCAAGGGCATAATAGAGCCGATAATAATCATATCCATATGGAGTTCGGCGAAACAAAAGGAACCGACAAGGGCGAGCAGTGAGATGATCAAGGTACCGAAGAAGGCTTCCGGAAAAAAGGTGAGATTCCGTTTCGACATTAGGTATAAGCAAAAACTCAATATCGCGCCGACAAAAAACGTATAGACGAGATCCGCCCAGTTTCCGCCGAAGAGCATGGCAAATGAGCCGCTGCACATGCCGGTAAAGAACATTTTTGTAAGGGGCGGGGCGACCGGTATGGACCAGATCGACAGGAGCTGCTCCCGCGCCTCCCGAAGGGAAATATCGCTCTCGACGAATTCTCTCGAGAAGGCATTCAGCGCCTGTATGCGTCCCAAATGCGTTCCATAGGAATCGATGTCCTTAAAAATCGTAATGGTCTCGTTGTCGTAATCGAGGGACAGAAATATGGCGGAACTTAAGGCGAAGACGTCGACGTCGCGGATATTGGCGCGGGATTCGCACATACGCATAATGGTATCTTCCGCCCGATAGATCTCCGCGCCGTTGCCGATTAGCATTTGCCCGGTGGTCAATGCGAGATTCATCAGTTCCTTCGCTTCCGCAGCGGATTGAATGCTCGGTCTGTTATTTTTCATTGGCGTCCTCCTTTCTTCGTATCAAATCCAATTTTTTTTGTCGGGTCAATTGCTTCAGGGCGTATTCCCGCTTCAACGCATCCGATCGGCTTTCTTGTTCTTCTATATATACCATATTTACGGGCAGTCGACCGCGGGTATATTTGGCGGCGATCCCCGCGTTGTGCTCCTTCAGGCGACGCGGGGGATCGGTGGTATAGCCTGTATACAGGCTTCCGTCGGCGCAGCGGAGTATATAGACGTAATGCGAAATTATGTCCATTCCGACATCCCCTTCCGAATCGCATCGTAGTGAAAGCCACGGTTCATAAAAAATCGAATGATCTTCGGCTTCTCTTTTTTCAAAGAACCACCTCGAACAAATCGTTTTTCCGTGAGGGCACGAATCTTTTCGATTTCTTCTTCGACGGAATACTCCGCTAGCGCCCGGTCGATGCAATCGTCCGGCACCTTTTTTTGTCGCAACAGATAGGCGATTTTAATCGGTCCGTAGCCGTTGATATTTTTTTTGTCGCGGCAATATAAGATCGCATATTCTCTGTCGTCGACGTATCCGTACGTCTCCAGATAGGAAATCGCGGCATCGATCGTCGTATCGGCAAATTCCCGCTCTGAAAGCAGTCTGCGAATCTCGCCTTCGGTCTTGCGGTTTCTGAGCTTGGATAGAGCAATATCGATCGCCTCTTGTCTCTTTGAATCCGCGTGGATTTCTCGAATCTCGTCTTGCGACAGATCTTTGCCTTTATAGAGATTATGACGCACGAAAACGGATTCTGTAATGCGTATTTCTTCCTCATTATCGCCGCGGAGGATGAAATCTTTCCCCGCCTTTTCAATTCGTAAAATAATCATAGACATCACGGATTTATTTTATCATAGATCGCGATTTTTGCGATCTCGATCCCCAAAGGGTGAGGCGCGGCTTTCATTGATAATGCGCCCTTTCTGTGATAATATTTACTTAAAATTGAATGGGGTGTCAGATGATTGCAATACTGTCGCAAATTTTAAAATATATATTTATATTTATCATCTATCTGTTTATCTTTACGATCATTCGGATGATCTATTTGGACATCCGATCTATGAAGGCGACAGATATTCAAAAAGATGAGGCGTATCTGAAAGTCGTCAACCGACTGGATTCGTTGAACTTCAAAATGCAGGAATACTATGTATTGCGCGGCACGACGAAATTGGGTCGAAGCAGCAAAAATGATATCGTGATCAAAGACAATTTCGTCTCTAAAAATCACTTGGTGATCGAAAAAGCAGACGGAAAGTATTATATCCGAGATCTCCACAGTGCCAACGGAACTTTCTTAAACGGGAATACGCTCTATGAAGAGGCAGAACTGAAAAACGGCGACCGCATCGGCGTCGGATTTATCCAATTCCTGTTTGTCGATCAAGGTAGGTGATCCCATGAGAGAAAAATTGCTCAGACGTCCGCGCGACCTCTTGCTGATCTTCGAAATTCTCGCCATCGTCTTGGTATTTTATACCTACGACGGCCAGCTGGATAGACAGTTTCTGTTTTTAGCCGGCGGCCTGATCTTCGTAATCTATATTTCAAACTTTATCTTGGGCAAGATCACGACGGGCGATAATTATATATTTTTAATCGTATCCCTTTTACTGACGATTGGTGTCACTACGATCTTTCGTATCGATCCGGAAACGGGTATCAAGCAACTCCAATGGGCTTTTATAGGGGTTTTGTTTTTTTATGCCACTTATTTTATCGTGCGCATCCTGCCCAATCTCGAGCGGTTCGGTTCCCTCGCCCTCGCCGTAAGTGTGGCGTTGTTTTTGGCGACGTTAATTTTCGGAAAAACCGTAGGCGGAGCGCGCAACTGGCTCAATCTAGGCTTTATCGTCTTTCAGCCGACGGAGTTTATTAAGATTCTATTGATGTTTATTCTGGGCGGGTTTTATGCAAACTACGAAAAGTATACGCGCTTTCCCTATGCCAGCTACATCATTTTGGCGGTCATTTATTTCTTCGTCCTGCTCCTGTTTATCCAGCGGGATTTGGGAACGGCCGTGCTCTTTATGGCGATGTATCTCGCCATCCAATTTATCTACGATCCGGATATTAAGGCTTTCTTTGTAAACCTCGGCCTACTCGCCGTCGGGAGCGTCGCCGGGTTCTTTCTCTTCGGTCACGTGCGCACCCGCGTGAATATTTGGCTGAATCCCTGGGAGGACGTATATAACGCAGGAAGGCAGGTCGTACAATCTCTCTTTGCCATCGCGGAAGGCGGATTTTTCGGCGCGGGCATCGGCTTCGGGCATCCGGAGCTGATCCCCGTATCCGTTTCGGACTTTATCTTTCCGGTCATCTGTGAAGAGATGGGTCTGTTTGCGGGATTCGCCGTCATCCTCTTGTATCTGCTCCTCGTCTACCGGGGCATAAAGATAGCACTGGAACAAGAATACAAGTTCTACCGCATGCTGGCGATCTCCGCTACGGTCTTGATTTCGGTACAGGCTTTTTTGAACATCGGCGGGGTCATAAAATTGATTCCCATGACGGGGATTACGCTGCCCTTTATGTCCTACGGCGGGAGCTCTATTCTTTCGAGCTTTATCGCCTTGGGAATCCTACAGGTCGCCTCTGAAGATCTGTCCTGGAAGTACGAAAAATCGACGGAGCCGGAAGAGGCGAAGAATATGGGAGAGATATCGTGAACAAATCCGAAAATCGAAAGATAATCATCCTCCTGGCGGGCCTGATGTTGCTTTTTTTGGGCGCGATTCTGTATTTGACGTATTTTTACTTCTTCGAAGCGGAAACCGTCAAGAAGCATCCGTCCAATCGGCGGAGTTATATCGCCGAAGCGCAGGTTAAGCGGGGCGATATTTACGATAGAAACGGCGAGTTGCTCGCCACCTCCAAGGGAGAGCCGGGCAAGTATTATCGGGAGTATACCTATCCGATTCTGTATTCGCATTTGATCGGCTACTCTCATACTTCTTTGGGAAAGAGCGGCTTAGAATCGAGCTATAACGATTATCTGCTGAACAGAAACGGAAACCGCACCTTAAAAGAACTTTCGGATATGATCCGAAACCGCAAACAGGACGGCAACTCTTTGATCCTAACGGTGGATACGCAGGTGCAATCCAAGGCGCGGGAAATCCTCGAGGAAAATACCGAAAAGGGCAGCATCGTGCTGATGAACCCGAAAACCGGAGAAATCTATGCGATGGTCTCGCTCCCGGACTACAATGCGGCAACCGTGGCGGAGGATTGGAATACGCTGCAACAAAACGAAGCGGGCGCGCTACTGAACCGATCGATCAACGGAAAATATCCGCCCGGATCCACCTTTAAGGTGATTACGGCATCGGCTCTGTTGGATCAGGATCGGGTGAATCTAAACTATGAGGATACGGGTTCCCAAGTCATCGACGGCAGAGAATTTAGAAATGCAGGCGGGGGACAATACGGCGCAATCGATCTCCGGGAAGCTTTGATGAAGTCGGTGAATACCTATTTCGTCAGTAAGGGATCACAGCTGGGACAAGAAGCCCTGGGCAATGCCTCGGATAAATTCCATTTCAATGCGAAAATTCCCTTCGACCTTCCCGTATCGGTCTCGGTCTTCGATTACCAAAAAAACCTCCCCAAGACCACTTTGGCGGCCTCCGCCATCGGGCAGGGGGATGTGTTGGCGACGCCTTTGAATATGGCGATGGTCGCCTCTGCCATCGGAAACGAAGGCAAAATGATGCGGCCCATCCTCGTCAAAGAAATCGACGACGCCAAGGGCACCAAGATCGAAGGGAGAGAGCCCGAGGTCCTGCGAGAATCCGTTTCGCCGGAAATCGCGGAGACCTTGAACAAGTACTTGATCTCTGCGGTACAGGACGGAACCGGAAAAAAGGCCTCCCTCCGTTCGGTACAGGTGGCCGGGAAGACGGGTACGGCAGAAAATGCCTCCGGCAAGGATCACGCCTGGTTTATCGGTTACGCGCCGGCAGAGGACCCGCAGCTTGCGGTCGCTGTCTTGGTAGAGCAGGCGAACAGCACCGGCGGGGCGGCGGCGGCACCGATCGCCGCCGACATCCTCTCCTATGGATTGCGACATATCGCAGCAGAGGGCCAAGATGAGTAAACAAGAAGTGTGTGCGATGATTGCCGCGGCGGGAATGGGCCGGCGCATGAATTACGAACTCAATAAGCAGTTTCTTCCCATCCGCGGCAAGCCCATGATCCGCCGAACGCTGGAAAAGTTCGACGTCATGGAGGAGATCGACAAAATCGTGCTCTTGATTCGCGAAGGGGAAGAGCCCATGATCGCATCGATCCTTCATGCGATGCAGCCGATTCACCCCATTCACATCGTGATCGGCGGAAAGGAAAGACAGGACAGCATTTGGCAGGGACTGCAGTTTCTTTCGGACTGGGACGGCATCGTCTTGACCCACGACGGCGCGCGGCCTTTTATCACACGTGCGGAGATCCTCGAGAGCATTCGCTGTGCGGAAGAATACGGCGCCTGTTGCCTGATGACGCCTATGAAGGATACGGTCAAGATCAGTAGCGACGGCAAATGGGCGCGGGTCACCCCCGATCGTTCCAAATTGTATGCCATTCAAACGCCCCAGGGATTTCAAAAGGACGTCCTGGTGCATGCCTATAGGCAGGCTTTCGACGAAGGATATTACGGCACGGACGATTGTTCCCTGGTCGAAAAGACGGGAAAGAGCGTTCGCTTGATCCCGGGCTCTTATAACAATATTAAAATCACGACGCCGGAAGACTTGATTCTGGCGGAGGCCATTTGCGAGGATAGGGATGAATTATGAAAATCGGAATCGGCTATGATGTTCATCGATTGACGACGGGGCGGGATTTTATTCTCGGCGGGGTTAAGATTCCCCACGAAGCCGGGCTCCTGGGACACTCGGATGCGGATGTACTCGTGCACGCCATCGAAGATGCGATCTTGGGGGCCCTCGCCCTGGGCGACATCGGGAAACTGTTTCCCGATACGGACCCGCAGTATAAGGACGCTTCGAGTATTCGAATGCTCGAAGAAGTGGTGGCGCTTATGCAAAAGAAGGGCTATACGCTGGGCAATGTCGATGCCACCATTATGGCACAGCGGCCCAAACTTTCGCCCTATATCGATGCGATGCGCGCCAATTTGGCCGCCGTGTTCTCAAAAAATATCGACGATATTTCCGTGAAGGCTACCACCACAGAGCAAATGGGGTATGAAGGTAGAGAAGAGGGCATAACCGCCATGGCGGTCGTGCTGCTAAAACCCGTTGAATCCAAGAAAGGACGATAAAATGTTAGTTACCGGAAAACAAATCTTACAACACGCGGACGAAAACGGCTATGCCGTCGGCGCATTCAATGTAAACAATATGGAGATCATTCAGGCGATTGCGGCAGCCGCCGACGAACTCCGCGCGCCGATTATTCTCCAGGCGTCCCAAGGTGCGATTAAGTATGCGGGCATCGAATATATTACCGCACTGGTAAAAACTACCGCAGAGAAGATCGACGTGCCGATTACGCTGCACCTGGATCACGGTACGGACTTTAACGAAATCATCCAATGTATTCGCAACGGCTTTACCTCCGTTATGATCGACGCCTCGAAATACGATCTGGAAGAAAACATTCGCCGCACCAAAGAAATCGTGCGCATCGCCCACTCGGTCGGCGTCTCTGTCGAAGCGGAACTCGGAAAAATCGGCGGCACCGAAGACCAAGTCGTCGTATCCGATGCGGAAGTCGCCTATACCGACCCGGAAGAAGCCCGCATTTTCGTAGAAGAAACGGGCGTCGACTCTCTGGCGGTGGCCGTCGGAACGGCGCACGGCGTCTACAAGGGCGAGCCGAAGGTAGACTTCGACCGCATCCGCGAAATCGACAGTGTGGTTTCCGTTCCCTTAGTACTCCACGGCTCCAGCGGCGTGCCTTATTCTACCTTGGAAAAGGCGATTTCTTTGGGAATCCGTAAGGTAAATATCGACACCGATATCCGCGCGAGCTTTGCCCGTGCCGTCGGCGATTTCATTCGCGAGAATCCCGACGAGATCGACCCCAGAAAGATTTTGAAACCGGCGAGAAGCGCCATGTCCGAAACCGTCAAAGAAAAGATCCGCGTATTTGGCAGCGACGGAAAGGCTTGGAAGTAATGGAATTTTTTATCGATACGGCCAATATCCAAGAGATCGAGGAAATTGAGCGATGGGGAATACTTTCCGGTGTCACGACCAATCCCAGCCTTATCGCCAAAGAGGGCGGCGTGGTATTTGAAGAGGTCATCGAAGAGATCGCCTCTCTCGTCGACGGGCCCATCAGCGCTGAAGTCCTCTCGGAATCCTGGGAAGGTATGGTTCAGGAAGGCAGAGAGCTCGCCGCCATTCACGAAAACATCGTCGTAAAGATCCCGTTTTGCGCCGAGGGTTTGAGTGCGATTTCGAAACTGGAAGAAGAGGGAATTCGCACCAACTGCACGCTGATCTTCTCCGCCAATCAGGCGATGCTCGCGGCGCGCGCCGGTGCGAGCTTTATCAGCCCCTTTTTGGGAAGACTCGACGACATCGGCCACGACGGAGTCGCCGTGGTAAAAGACATCGTCGACATCATCGACTTTTACGGTTTGGACGCCCGCGTCATTGCCGCGAGCATTCGTCACCCCATGCACGTTATCGGCGCCGCCAAGGCCGGGGCGCATATCGCGACGATCCCGCACAAGGTTTTCATGCAGATGCTGAAACATCCCTTGACGGATAAGGGGATCGCACAGTTTCAAAAGGATTTCGAAGGGACCAAGAGAATCAATGGATAGAGATTTAAGTTTAAATTTAGCAAGAGTCACAGAAGCAGCCGCACTAAGCGGTGCGAAGTATTTGGGCAAGGGCGACAAAAATGCCGCCGACGGTGCGGCCGTCGATGCCATGCGTCGCATGTTCGACACCGTTCACATTAACGGAACCGTGGTGATCGGAGAAGGGGAAATCGACGAAGCGCCCATGCTCTATATCGGCGAAGAGATCGGCACGCGCGGAGAAACCGACGATGCCGTAGACATCGCCGTCGATCCCATCGACGGAACCACGGCCATCGCCAATGGTATGAACAACGCCATCGCCGTCGTCGCCGTGGCGCCCAAGGGCTGCCTCTTGCACGCGCCGGATGTGTATATGAAAAAAATCGCCTGCGGCCCCAAGGCAAAGGGAAAGATTCGCCTGGAGGATTCCGTAGAAGATAACATTCGCCGCGTGGCAGAAGCCATCGGCAAGTCGCCGGAAGAGATGACGATCTCCGTACTCGACAGGGACCGTCATGAAGATTTGATTCGCGATATTCGCGCCACCGGTGCGCGCATCAAAAAGATCACCGACGGCGACATCGTAACGGCGATCTATACCTGTTTTGAAGAGAGCGGCATCGACATGATCATGGGAATCGGCGGCGCGCCGGAGGGCGTCATCGCCGCGGCTGCCTTAAAATGTCTCGGCGGCGACTTCCAAGGAAAGTTGATGCATTACGACGAGGCGCAAAAGAAGCGGTGCCAAGAGCTTCACTCCGACTTGGAAAAGATCTATACCATAGAGGATTTGGTGATCGGCGACGATGTGATCTTCGCCGCCACCGGGGTCTCCGAAGGGGATTTGCTAAAGGGTGTGCGCTTCAAAAAAGACAACAAGGCAACCACCCAATCCATGGTATTGCGCCTGCCCTCCAAGACCATTCGCTTTATCGACAGCATTCACGATCTGCGCCACAAGCCGGAATATGCCAAGTAGAATTGACTTCTCTGCGCATATATGGTAATATGTTCGAGTTAGTAATATGAACATTAAATCTTAAAGAAAGGAGTGTGGACAGATGAAAAATGGTATCCATCCCGAATATAAAGAAGCTACGGTCACCTGTGCTTGCGGCAATATTTTTAAAACGGGCTCTGTAAAAGAGGATTTAAAAGTGGAAATTTGTTCCGAATGTCATCCTTTCTTCACCGGGCGCCAAAAGTTTACCGATACCGGCGGACGTATCGACAAGTTCAACAAGAAATACAAGAGATAGCGAAATGGTCCGTAACAAGCGGACCATTTTTTATAAGGAGCTTCTATGAAAGAGTCTTTTAAGACTACTATCGGCGGACAGGCGCTGATCGAAGGGGTTATGATGAAGGGGCCTTCCAAAACGGCCTATGCGGTACGGGAGCCGAACGGCGAAATCGCCCTGCGCGTCGATGAAAACAACAGCGTCTTGGATCGCTATCGGTTTTTAAATCTGCCCGTTGTGCGCGGTGTGGTGAAGCTCGTCGAAGCCATGGCAACGGGCATCGATGCGATGATGTACGCCGCTTCCTTTTGGGAAGAAGAAGAGGAAGAGAGTTTTTTTGAGCGCCATTTACCGAAACACAGTAAGACACTGGAGAGTATTTTTACCGTCGGTGTATCGTTTTTGCTCGCCGTACTGTTTTTTATGATTCTCCCCAACCTTATGGCGACATTTTTTGAAAGCCGGATCGAAAGCGTGTTTCTTTTGAATCTGGTGGAAGGCATATTCCGCTTGTTCGTCTTTTTTTTGTATCTGGCATTGGTCTCTCGCCAGAAAGACATTGCGCGGGTCTTCGCTTATCACGGTGCGGAACACAAATCGATCGCCTGCTACGAGGCCGGCGCGCCGCTGGAAGTAGAAGAAGTCAAAAAGTATTCTCGCCTCCATCCCCGTTGCGGTACGAGCTTTCTCTTTATGGTGGTGCTTCTTTCTATATTCGTGCTTTCCTTTTTCGGTTGGCCGACTTTGCTCGGACGTATTTTCTCCAGAATTCTCGCATTCCCGCTGATCGCGGGGATCGGATACGAAGTCAATCGCCTGGTGGGAAAATATGACAATGCCCTGACGAAACTTCTTCGCTATCCCGGGCTCGCCATTCAAAAACACTTTACCGTGCGCGAACCCGATGAAGAGCAGATCGCCGTGGGAATCGCTTCTCTGAAAGCGGTTCTTCCGGAAGCGGGAGAGAGCGATTTATGGAATTGAGCTGCGCCCTGAAAGAAGCGCTCTGCGTCGTCGGAGATGCGCAAGAAGTGCGCCACCGCGTTTATGCGCTCTTTGACCGTGCCTTGGGGATCGGGAAAAAGGAAATTTTGCTCGAGCCCGAACGGGAACTTTCGGAAGAGGAAGTATTTCGTCTTCGAAAAGTTCTCTCGGCGTATGCGGCGGGCGTTCCCATCGATTATATTTTTCAGAGTGCGTATTTTTACGGTCGCGAATTTTATGTCGACGAAAACGTCCTGATTCCCCGATTCGATACGGAGCGGAGCGTGGAAGCGATTTTGGAAGTGGCGAAAGATAAAGACGCGATCTTAGAGATCGGAACCGGCTCCGGCTGCGTGGCGGTAACCCTCGCCAAATTGTTTCCGGGATCGGAGATAACGGCGACGGATATCTCGCATGAAGCGCTGCGCGTGGCGAAAATCAATCGAGAAAAGCACGATGCCACAAATCTACGGTTTTTACAGAGCGATCTCTTCGACCGAATTGAGGGGCGCTATGCGCTGATCTATTCGAATCCGCCGTATATCTCCGCCGAAGATATGAAGGCGCTGGATGCGGGCGTATACGACTATGAGCCCCACGGCGCGCTTTATGGAGGCGTAGACGGGCTCGATTTTCATCAAAAGATCGCCATGGAGGCGCCGGCGTATTTGTACGCCGGGGGATATTTGGTATTCGAAATCGGCTATGATCAATACGATGCCGTCAGCGGGTTGATGTCCGCGGCGGGCTTCGAAGATATTTACGGCAAAAAAGATTATGGCGGACATGACCGCGTAATCGTCGGGAGGAAAAAAGATGTTTGAGAATTTATCGGTATATGAGGATCGGTATCGCGAATTGACCGAAATGATGATGGACCCGGAAGTGCAAGGGAACAGTAAGCTTTTGCAAAAGACCGCCATTGAACATGCGGATATCGAGCCGATCGTAAATAAATATAGAGAATACAAGACCGTCGACGAAGAGCTTGCGGAAAACAAAGGGCTCTTTGAAGAAAAGATCGACGAAGATATGCGAGAGCTCGTCAAAGAAGAAGTAAAAGAGGGGGAAGAAAAGCTCTTGCGACTTGAAGAAGAGTTGAAACTCCTTCTGATCCCCAAGGACGAAAACGACGACAAAAACGTAATCGTCGAAATACGCGGCGGCGCCGGCGGCGACGAAGCCGCTCTTTTTGCCGGGGTTCTCTTGCGTCAGTATATTCACTATGCCGATGCCAAACATTGGAAGAGCGAACTCCTTTCTTCCAATGAGATCGGCATCGGCGGCTATAAGGAAGCGATCTTATTGATTCAGGGGAAAGGCGCTTTTTCCCGCTTAAAATATGAATCCGGCGTACACCGCGTGCAACGTGTGCCCGAGACCGAATCCTCCGGGCGGATTCATACCTCTACGGCGACCGTCGTGGTCATGCCGGAGATCGACGATGTGGAAGTGGACATCGACATGAACGACGTACGCGTCGACGTATTCCGCTCTTCGGGAAACGGCGGCCAATCGGTAAACACCACCGACTCCGCCGTGCGCATGACGCACATTCCTACGGGCATCGTGGTCAGCTGTCAAGATGAAAAGAGCCAGCTGAAAAATAAAGACAAAGCGCTCAAAATTTTGAAGGCGAAACTCTACGATATGGAACTGCAACGGCAAACCGATGCGGTCAGTAAGGAAAAGAAATCGCAGATCGGTTCCGGCGATCGGTCGGAACGCATTCGCACCTACAACTATCCCCAAGGACGGGTAACGGACCACCGCATCAACTATACCAGCCACCGCATCGAAGAGATCAACAACGGAGATCTGGACGATGTAATCGACGCATTGACGGCGGCGGATCAGGCGGCGAAGATCGAAGGGGTACAGGAACGCCTGTAAGACAATTTTTATAATCTTGATGTAAATTCGCTTATGGTTTATAATTTAAGTGTACCTAAACAACACGGATTATAAGGAGGATATGTATGCACGCAATGACTCAAGATAATTTAAGAAGTGCTTTCGGCGGCGAAAGTCAAGCACATATGCGCTATGGCATTTGGGCGAAAACCGCAAAAAAAGAAGGATTCCCCAATGTAGAAAGATTGTTCCTCTGCACGAGTGATGCGGAAACCATCCACGCTACCTTGCACTTCAAAGCACTCAGAGACGTACATGGCGACTTCCCCGTAATCAGTATGGCAGGCTTCGGAATCGGCAACACTTCCGAAAACCTCCAAAAGGGCATCGACGGAGAAACCTTCGAATTTACCGAAATGTATCCCGCTTATATCGAAGTGGCAAAGATGCAAGGAGAAACCGAAGCCATCGAAGCGATGGAATATGCCGTTGCAGCGGAAAAGATCCACGCAGAACGCTACGAAGAAGCGAAAAAAGCCGTTGACGCAGGAAACGACCTCGACGCCGAGTCCATTCTGCTCTGTCCGGTATGCGGTTACATTACCTTCGATGCCGACGAAGAAGATTGCCCCATCTGCCATACCAAGGCAAAGGCGTTTGTGGCATACTAAGAATAGAATTTGCAAAAGACATCTTCGGATGTCTTTTTTATTGCCGAGAGCGTAGAGATCTCTGTGCTATAATAGGCAGTATCAATATATAAAGGAGTAAGTATGACCGATCAACTGCATGAAATGATCCTACGCGTTCGCGAAACCCATGGCGGCGAAACCTATATGGTGACGACCCACGGCTGCCAAATGAACGAACACGATTCCGAAAAAATCATCACCCTTTTGGAAGAGATGGGCTACAAAAAAGCCGATCGCGAAGAAGATGCCGATCTGTCCGTAATCAATACCTGCTCGGTGCGCCATAGCGCAGAGGACAAAGTAATCGGACATATCGGAAAACTAAAGCATATTAAAAAGAAGAATAAGAAGCTGAAGGTCGCCGTCTGCGGTTGCATGATGCAGCGAAAGGAATCCCGCGATGCGCTGCTCGAAACCTTCGACCACGTGGACATGGTATTCGGAACCAACAATATCTACCGCCTGCCGCAGTTGATTCTGGAAAACGACCATAAAGACGCCACCGTCGTCGAAATCGAAGACAACTACACGAACTTCGACAATCGCATTTATGCCGGCAGCGCCTCCAATTCCGCGTATGTGAATATTATATTCGGCTGCAATAACTTCTGTACCTATTGCATTGTGCCTTATACGCGCGGCAGAGAGATCAGCCGGACGCCGGAAGACATTTTGGAAGAGATCCGCGCATTGGTCGCCGACGGCGTAAACGAAGTCACGCTTTTGGGACAAAATGTGAATTCCTACGGAAAAAATCTCCCCGAAAAGACGAGTTTTTCCGCCCTATTGCGTGCGGTCTCAGAAATCGAGGGGATCGAGCGGATCCATTTTACCACTTCGCATCCCAAGGATATGTCCGACGAATTGATCGAATGTTTTCGCGATCTGCCGAAGCTCGCGAACTATCTGCATCTTCCGGTACAGGCGGGATCGAATCGCGTATTGCGCGCGATGAATCGCCACTATACGCGAGAAGATTATTTCACATTGGTCGACAAGATCCGCTCGGTGCGGCCGGATATCGCCCTTTCTACCGATATTATGGTCGGTTTTCCCGGGGAGACGGAAGAGGACTTTGCCGATACGCTGGACCTCGTCGAGCGGGTGGGCTTCGACAATGCCTTTACCTTTTTGTATTCTCGGCGCGAAGGCACGAAGGCCGATAGGATGGAAGAGCAAGTGCCCAAATCGGTAAAAGACGAGCGCTTTCAGCGTCTGCTCAATACCGTATATACGATTCAGCGCAAAAAATATCTCGACTTAGTGGGGAGCACACAAGATGTTCTCTTTGCTTCCCGCAGCAAAAACGACGACAGCAAGATGAGCGGCAGAACCTCCGGCTTTAAACTGGTCCACGTGCCCTACGACGAGAAATATATCGGAAAGATCGTACCGGTTCGCATCACCGGCGGCAACACCTTCTCTTTGGAGGGAGAGATTCTAGATGAAGCAAAGTGATTTGGACAGATTGACGCCTGCCATGCGTCATTATGTCGATACGAAAAATGAAAATCCCGAGGCCTTTCTATTTTATCGTCTGGGCGATTTTTACGAGCTCTTTTTTCAAGATGCGATCGTCGTATCATCACTATTGGACCTGACGCTGACCAAAAAAAGCGGCGGACTCGACGAAAAAATTCCCATGTGCGGCGTCCCCTATAAGGTGGCGGACCAATACATCAAGCGATTGGTAAAGCGCGGCTACACCGTGAGCATTTGCGACCAGGTGGAAGATCCGAAAGAGGCAAAGGGACTCGTAAAGCGAGAAGTGACGCGAATCGTCTCCCCCGGGACTTTTGTAGGAGAAGGCGATGTCGGCGCGCGCCATCTGAGCGTGATCTGCAAAAAGGGCGCGTTTCTGCAAATGATCCACTGTGACTATGCTTCTGGCGAATGTGTGTCTGAATCCGGCGTGGTGTGGGACAGCCGCGACGTGGACAGTTTCTTGGAAAAGCAGATCGCCGTCTATCGTCCGGTGGAGATTTTGACCGACGATGCCATGGATCACAATCGGTCGCTCGCGGATATGGCGAAACGCTACGACGTAGATCTCTTGCGGCCGTGGCATGTAAAGAATCCGCAGATTGCAGAAGACTATCCCCAGCTATTAAAGTCATGTTCCCAAAGCGACGGCGCATTGATCTTGCTCTTAGACTTTTTGGAACGGACGCAACTGCATCGGCAAGATCACCTCTACTGCCGAAAAGAGACAAAAAAGCGTAGCATTATGGATCTGTCGGAGACGACAATCCGCAATCTGGAGTTGGTAGAGAATAGTTTTAATGCCACAAAAGAGTATTCCCTCTACGACGTATTGGACTTTACGGCAACAAAAATGGGAAGCCGCAGCCTAAAAGACCAAATTCTTCATCCCATTATGGACACGCAGGCATTGGAGGAACGATACGACCGCATTACCGCCTTACACGAAAATCGCATCCTATTCGACGATATCGTCCGCAGCTTGAAGACGATTTACGACATCGATCGCTTGTCCCTTTCGATTTCCAAGGGAAGCATTACGCCGAAGCAAATCATTCATCTAGCAGACAGTTTGCGGGGGGCGAAGGCCATCAAAGCGGCGATCACTGACTCCGGCATTGAGAGTTTGATACAGAGTTTTTCGCCCGAAGACGAATTGCTCGCGCGGGGAGAGGCATGGAAAGCGGTCTTTACCGACGATCCGCCGGTCGCTTATCGCGAACAGAGATACATTCGAGAGGGTTTCGATGCCGAACTCGATCGACTCTATGGGCTATCGGAAGGCGGAAAGAATTGGATATTGGAGCTGGAATCTCTCGAGCGGGAAAAGACGGACATCAAAAATCTGCGGATCAAATACAATAAAATATTAGGTTATTTTTTCGAAGTTTCAAAATCCAATATCGAACGCGTGCCGGATTATTTTGTCCGAAAGCAGACCTTGG
This sequence comes from Aedoeadaptatus ivorii, assembly GCF_030815095.1. Taxonomy (NCBI): domain Bacteria; kingdom Bacillati; phylum Bacillota; class Tissierellia; order Tissierellales; family Peptoniphilaceae; genus Aedoeadaptatus; species Aedoeadaptatus ivorii. Next base: position 273,724 of record NZ_JAUSWF010000001.1, on the reverse strand, counting down.
TGGGCTCCGAGCGATTTTTTACAGAAGCGCTCAAAGAAAAGGAAGAAGAAATTCTACACGCCAAAGAATCGGCTTTGGATCGCCAATACGAGATTTTAGAAAGAATACGGGAAGAAATCACAAGTCGGCTGCAAGATATCCAATCGCTCTCTGCGTCTTTGGCGGCTTTGGATGCCGTCTGTTCCCTTGCGTCGGCGGCCGATCGCTATGATTATATTCGTCCTATACTCAATAGAAACGGTGTTATCGACATCGAAGGCGGCAGGCACCCGGTGGTGGAGGTACATGCAGAAGAGGAATATATTCCCAATGATACCTTGTTAGACGGCGAGCGTTTTAGACTGCAGATCATCACCGGTCCGAATATGGCGGGAAAGTCGACCTATATGCGACAAGTGGCATTGATTCAGATTTTGGCGCAGATCGGCTCCTATGTCCCCGCGGATGCGGCGAATTTGCCCATCGTGGATCAGATTTTTACGAGGATCGGCGCATCGGACAATTTGACCCGCGGGCAGTCCACATTTATGGTGGAAATGACCGAAGTGGCGGAAATCCTTCGTCTCGCGACCGCTCGATCGCTAATTCTCTTCGACGAGGTAGGGCGGGGTACGAGTACCTATGACGGCCTGAGCATTGCTTGGTCGATTGCGGAATATATCGCGAATGTCGTACGCGCAAAGACACTTTTTGCCACCCATTATTTTGAGTTGACGGAATTGGCGGAGCGCCACGACGGCATTGTAAACGTCACCGTCGCCACGGAAGAGAGAGACGGCGAAATTCACTTTCTCCGCAAAATCGTACGCGGCGAGAGCAATTATTCATTCGGCATCGACGTGGCCAAACTCGCCGGCGTCAAAGAAGAAGTGATTAAGCGAGCGCGAATCGTACTCGAGCATTTGGAAGTACGAGAAGGGGCGGGGAAGATCGAAAACCTCGCAGATTCTAAAGTCGAGGCGCCGGCGCCTTCTCCGCTCGAAGAAAAGTTGTGTGCCCTGGATATAAATGAGACAAGCCCGATCGAGGCCTTGTTGTTATTACGGGAACTGCAGGAGGAGGCAAGACGTGCGTGAAATCTTACCCTTAAGCGATAGGACCATTTCCCAGATCGCGGCGGGAGAAATCATCGAAAACCCCGCCTCTGTCGTCAAGGAATTGATAGAAAACGCCATCGATGCGAATGCGCGTAAAATTAGCATTCGTTTGGGAAAGGATGTAATCGACGAGATCCGCATTTCCGACGACGGCGACGGCATCGCCGCCGATCAAATCGACAAAGCCTTTTTACGACATTCCACTTCCAAACTGCGCACCATCGGCGATCTGGATGTGATTCGCAGCCTCGGCTTTCGCGGGGAAGCCTTATCGAGCATCGCCAATGTCAGCCATATGGAATGCATCACCAAAACCGATGCGGACGAATTCGCCCATCGATATACCATCGAAGGGGGAAAGGTTATCGATACAAAGCCCATCGGCGCACCGGACGGCACCACGATGGTCGTACGGGATTTGTTTTACAACACGCCGGTGCGGAAGAAGTTTTTAAACAGCCCGTCGAAAGAATCGAGAAGCATTCTCGAGACCGTCGAGACTTTGGCATTGGGACACGAAGAGATCGCCTTTCATCTACAGTGGGACCGAAAGACGCTCTTGCATTCCCATCCCTCAAAAAACACGATCAACCACATTTATTCGATCTTGGGAAGGGATATCGCAAAGAATCTGATTCCCGTAGAATTCGAAACGGAATCCTATCGCATTGCGGGCTTTATCGGCAACAATTTGCTGCACCGAGCGTCGGGAGATCGGGAATTTCTATTCGTCAACGGAAGAGCCGTAAAAAGCGGCGTTATATCGACCGCCATCCGCAGGGAATTCCGCTCGGTAATTCCCCTCCATCGTTATCCGGTATACATTCTGTATATCGACATCGATCCGGTCCTGATCGACGTGAACATCCATCCGCAAAAGCAGACCATACGCCTTTCCAATGAAAATCAATTGGTGACGATCTTAGAGCGTTTGGTTCGCAAATATCTGCACGGATCCCAGGAGATCCCCGGCGTCGAATCCATCGCCGATCCCAAAAAAAAACAGAAAGAAGTCGTTCCCGAAAAGACGATCTTCGAAATCAGCGAAGCTACGCGGAGAGAACAAGAGCCCGACGCACCGGCCATGGCAAAAGAAGCGGCGCTCTCCTATTCGCCCGCATCGCCGCAGAAGGCAGAGGGTGAAGACCAACCTTCGAATTCGAGACTGACTGCCACTGTAGAGAACGCAGAAGCGAGAGATATAAGACGAGAGGAATCTGTGGATCCTCGCCGCATCGAACCGGCTTTCTATGAATTTCTCTGCATCGCTTTTATGACCTATATTCTCTTTGAAGACAGGCGGACACGGCAGATTTTGATCGTCGATCAACACGCCGCCCACGAGCGGATTCTATATGAAGAATATCGCGACAAGATCGAAAATGCGGCGGTGGCGACGCAGATGCTGATCGAGCCCATGCGCTTTCACCTCTCCCGAGAAGAGATGGAAGCGGTAAAGGCACATAGGGAAGAGTATCGGATTTTGGGCTTTGTGCCGGAAATCTTCGGCGAACAGGATATTTTGATACGCGAAGTGCCGCAGCATATTTTGATCCGGGATTTCCGCAGCTTTTTTCTCGATACCGTCGCCTCTTTGGAAGAGGGGATCGACGTAAAAGAGAGAAATATCTATAAAATTATGCGCATGGCATGTAGATCTGCCGTGAAAGGCGGAGATATGCTCTCGCGTCGGGAAGCGGAAGAACTGCTTTTGCGCTTAAGTCGCGCCGAGAGCCCCTATACTTGTCCGCATGGACGTCCGACGATGATTCATCTCAAAGAGCGGGCGCTGGAAAAGTTGTTTCTACGGGAGGTATAATGCAACCCCTTTTATTGATCACCGGGCCGACCGGCTCGGGAAAGACCGATATTTCTGTGGAAGTCGCGCGCAGGTTTGATACCGAAATCATTTCTGCAGATTCCGTACAAGTGTATAGGGGATTCGACATCGGATCGGGCAAGATTACCGAGGCGGAAAAGCGGGGAATTCGCCACCACTTGATCGATACGAAGAATCCTAAGGAGCCGTATTCCGCGGCGATCTTTCACAAAGAAGCGCAGTCGATTATCGATGCGCTGTCCGATGCGGGAAAGCTGCCGATCGTCGCCGGCGGTACGGCGCTCTATATACACGGGTTGCTCTACCAACTGGATTTTAACGACAAGCCCGATCCCGCCGTACGAAATGCCGTTCGTTCCCTCTACGAAAAACGGGGTCTTTATTTTATGGCACATCTCTTGCGCGAAAAAGATCCCGAAACGGCCGCCAAGACCGATCTCAACAATCCGCGTCGTGTGCTGCGCGCACTGGAGCAGATCAAAAGCGGCGGAAAGAAAACAGAAAATTTGCGCAAAAAGCGCGTCGATATGGATCCGCTTTATATCGTGCTCGATTGGGAGCGAGAGGAACTTTACGACCGGATCAACAGACGTGTGCTCGGCATGGTCCGAGCGGGGCTGTTTGAAGAAGTGCGGGCGCTCTATGCCCGTTATAAGGACGAGGTAAAGCCCATGGGCGCCATCGGCTACAAAGAAATCGTCGCCTACTACAAAGGAGAATGGGATCGAGAAACCGCGATCCAAAAAGTGCAGCAACATTCCAGAAACTTAGCGAAGAGGCAATGCACCTGGTTTCGTCGAGAAACCGATGCGATCTTTATTCCCATGTCCGATCTGGGAGAAAAAGAAGCGATAGAGAAGATTATACAACTGGTAAAGGAAAAATATGGAAGTCAATATGGATATTACACAAATTGAAGACAGTTTACAGGGAACCTTTCGTCAATTAGACGCCGTGGCGCTCGCCAATCAAGAAAAGGTATTGAATGCGCTCAACGCCGTTCGATTGGCGTCGACGGATTTTCATTGGACCACCGGATACGGCTACGGCGATTACGGAAGAGAAAAGGTAGAGACGGTATATAAAGAAATCTTTCATAGCGAAGATGCCCTGGTGCGCCCCAATATCGTCTCGGGCACCCATGCCATCGCACTCGTACTGAAGGCATTGACCGAACGCGGGTCGGTCATCGCGTCCGTGACGGGAAGTCCTTACGACACATTGCATAAAGTATTGGGTACCTCCGGCGACGCGCCGGGCAATCTGCGGGAAAAGGGCGTGGCATACCGAGAGCTTCCCCTCAAGGAGGCGCAGATCGATTTCGACGCCATTCCCGATTTCTTGACGGCCGAAGAGACCTTGCCGGACCTCGTGATCATGCAGCGTTCTACGGGTTACTCCGACCGCCGGGCATTTACGGTAGAGGAGCTGGGCCGTGCGGTGCAGGCGATCCGTACGGTGTATGACGGCACGATATTTCTCGACAACTGCTACGGAGAATTTACGGAATACAAAGAGCCCACCGAAGTGGGCGTAGATATTATGGCGGGTTCTTTGATTAAAAATCCCGGCGGCGGACTCGCCCTTTCCGGCGGCTATATCGTCGGTCCTTCCGATCTCGTAGAGCGGGTGGCGGGGGAGCTGACGGCACCGGGCATCGGGAAAGAATGCGGGCTGACATTCGGCCAGACCCGCAACACTTTAATGGGTCTATTTCTCGCACCCCACCGCGTCAGCCAATGTATCAAAGGCGCCATATTGTTCGCAAAGACCTTTGAAACCTTGGGCTACGATTGTATTCCCGCTTCTGACGATCCGCGTAGCGACATCGTACAGTCCATTGCCCTAAAGACGCCGGAAAACTTGGTGCGCTTTTGTCGCGCCATACAACAGGCATCTCCCGTAGATTCCCACGTAACGCCGTATCCTTGGGATATGCCCGGCTACGAGGATCAGGTGATTATGGCGGCGGGGGGATTTATAGAAGGCTCCAGCATCGAACTCTCGGCCGACGGACCCATGCGAGCGCCGTATCGCGTCTATTTTCAAGGCGGCCTTACCTACGAACATATTAAAATCGCATTGCAGCGCGTCTTAAAAAATCTGTAAAAAAATACCTGCCGGGACATTCCCTGCAGGTATTTTTAAAATGTGCGGTATAACCCGATCACCTTTCCGAGGATCTGGAGATGATCGACATAAATCGGATCCATCCTGTCGTTTTCGGGTTGCAATCGGAAGCGGTGGTTTTTTTCGTCTTTGTAAAAGGTCTTGATGGTCGCATCGTCGTCGATCAAGGCGAGGACGATCTCGCCGTCTTTGGCGGCGCTCGTCTGTTCGATCAGCACCTGGTCGCCGTCCAAGATTCCCGCATTAATCATGCTCTCACCTTGTACCGTCAGAAAGAAGAGATTCCGATCCCGTACGAAATCGACCGAAAGGGGAACGGTATCGGAGATATTTTCCGTCGCCAAGATGGGGATCCCGGCGGCGACTTTGCCCAAAATCGGTACATCGGTCGTCTTTTTCTTCGGCATCAAAAAACTGTCGTCCTGATCGATGATTTCGATGGCGCGATTGATCGTCGAAGCTCTGCGGATATAGTTTTTCAATTCCAATTTTTCCAAACTGGAGTGGACGGTAGAGGTGCTTTTAATATTTACGCCGGAACAGATCTCCCGGATAGAAGGGGGGTAGCCGTTGGCGTCGATAAATCTCTTTATATAAAACAGTATTTCCATCTCGCGTTTATTGAGATCTTCGTACATAGATATCTCTCCTCTCTGAAAGCTGATTTTAGTATAGCAAAAACGAACATATATTTCAAACATATATTCTAAAAACCTTGACAGCGTTCCGAACGTTCGTTTATAATTAGAACAAACGTACGAACAAATATTCAAAACATATGTACCGTCCAAGGGACTACGGAGGTGGACGATGTTAGGATACGAATATAAAAGTCGCAGGGCATCGCATCAGCTTGTTGCAGAAAGAGCAAGACGAAAGCGACTTCGTCTATTGCCGATTGCGGCTCTGATTCTGATGTCCATACTGGGACTAAAAGGGGCACCAGAAAATTTGCCGACATACTTTGTAGAGGAAGAGACATATGTGGTCGCAGAAGGCGACAGCCTGTGGCGAATCGCATCGGCATATTCTGGGCCCGACGAGGACGTGCGGTTTGTCGTAGACCGCATTCTCAAAGACAACGCCCTGCAAAACGGCGCCGACTTGCGCCCCGGCGATCGATTGAAAATCTATACGCGGCACGAGCTGCATTGAAGTCATAAAAAGGCGGCGACGAATTGAATTCGTCGCCGCCTTTTTGTTCGACTGGAAATTGCGGGGAGGAGGACGGGAATATATCGAATTTTGGTGGCGAAGAGCGGGATAAATTTAGTCACAAAATATAAATTTTGTGACTAAATACTGCAATTTTGAACCACTTCTCTCAAAATTAGCGTTTTTTGACCGTGAACGAGTTACTGAAATTTTACGAGAAACGGACAATCCTGCCGCCCTAAAAAGCCATTCTATGGATTGGAACTTGTTGCGACTTATAAAACTGAAACGTCGAATGCAGTCGTCGGTCGCAATATAAATTCCATACGCGTTTCGCAATTTGAATTTCTTGCATTTGTATAATTTAGCGCTTGCTTGTTCGCGTCCTTTGATGGTTTCTCCATATCCTATTCGGATCAAATGTTCGAATATTTGTTCCTGTCCTTTACTCTTTCTCGACATCGTCGAGCATAGATTCTACCTCTTGGATATTGCCCAAGGGATTCTTACTCATGGTATGGCGTATATCATCTTCGTCGACGTGGGTGTAGATTTGCGTCGTAGAGATCGATTCGTGCCCCAGAATCTCCTGTAAGGACTTTAAATCCTCGTCCCCATACTGATACATCAATGTGGCAGCGGTGTGGCGCAATTTATGGACTGTGTACTTACTGGTATCGAAGCCGGCGTTTTTCAGATGCTTTTCGAGCATATGCTGGATGGAGCGATTGCTCATTCGGTTTTTGCGCATGCTGAGAAACAGGGCGGGTTCCTCGTCCAGTGCCGCCTCCTCGCGTCGCTTTAGGTAGCGGTCTACGGCATCGCGAACCGTTTCGTTCATATATACCAGGCGCTCCTTGGATCCCTTGCCCCGTACCCGCAGCGTGCCCTTGCGGTTCAGATCCGCCTGATTTAAGGCGGAAAGCTCGCTGAGCCGCAGCCCGCAGTTTAAAAACAGAGTGGTGATCGCATAATCGCGGCTGCGGTAGATCTCTTTCTGCTCGGAGTTTTGTACGGTCTTTAAGAGACGCACGCTCTCTTCGAGGGTCAGATAAACCGGCAGAGACTTTTCGATCTTGGGCATATCGATATTTTCGGTGGGGTTTTTCGATAAGATTTCCACTTTATAGCAGAGGTAGTCGAAAAAAGAACGGACCGACGAGATCTTTCGAAATTTGGTTCGGCCGCTGTTGCCGCGCGTACCGTCGAGATACGAGATATAGGCATAGATGTCCTGTTTTTCTACGGATTCGAGAAAATCTGCGTCGATGTCCTCGATAGGGATCTCCTCCATATTATCGGCAGGGATTCCTTCTTTTCGGCTGCGCATATAGCGCAGAAAAAGGCGAATATCGTAATAGTATTCCTTTATGGTGCCTTCCGAGCGCCCTCTGGCGGCGCGAAGGTAGTTTAAGTAATCTTCCAGTAAATTGGATTGCAATGTATTCCTCCCGTCGTCGAAAGTATGGTGTTTGCTGTATTTGAATAGGAGATGCGCAGTTGCCATATGCCATATATAGAAAAAACCCGCCAAAGGCAGGTTTTATTTCGCGTATTCCGTGGCGCGCGTCTCGCGGATGACGTTGACTTTGATCTGTCCGGGAAAATCCAATTGGGATTCGATTTCCTTGGCGATCTTTCGCGCCGTTAAAGTCATATGGGCTTCGTCGATTTCTTCGGGCTTGACGATAATGCGAAGTTCTCGGCCCGCTTGTACCGCAAAGGATTTTTCGATGCCTTCGAAACCCGTAGCGATCTCTTCCAATTGTTCGAGTCGCTTGATATAGGTTTCGATGGTTTCTCTTCGGGCGCCCGGTCTGGCAGCACTGATGGCATCGGCCGCTTGCACGAGAATCGATTCCAAGGAATCGAATTCTACGTCGCCGTGATGGGCTTCGATGCCGTTGATGACGGCTTCCGGTTCCTTGTATTTTCTGGCGAGTTCGACGCCCAGTTCCACGTGGGGGCCTTCGACTTCGTGGTCGATAGATTTGCCCAAGTCGTGGAGCAATCCGGCTCTTTTCGCCAATTTGGAGTCGATGCCGATCTCCTCGGCCAGATATCCGGCGATCTTAGAAACCTCGACGGAATGCTGTAGACAGTTTTGTCCAAAGCTCGTACGGAACTTCAGACGCCCCAGGTATTTTACGAGTTCCGGGTGCAGGCCGTGCACGCCGGCTTCAAATGTAGCTTCCTCGCCGCTTTCTTTGATGATTTCGTCGACTTCCTGCTTGGCTTTTTCGACGGTTTCTTCGATCCGCGTGGGATGAATTCTGCCGTCGAGGACCAATTTTTCTAACGCGACACGGGCGATTTCACGTCGAATGGGATTAAAGGAAGAGATTACGACCGCCTCCGGCGTATCGTCGATAATCAGATCGACGCCGGTCAAGGCCTCTATGGCGCGAATATTTCGTCCTTCCCGTCCGATAATGCGGCCCTTCATCTCGTCGTTGGGCAATGTAACCACCGATACCGTAGTTTCAGCCACCTGATCGGCGGCGATGCGCTGAATGGTGCGCACGATGATATCCTGTGCCAATTTGCGACTTTCATCCTTCACATGGCGTTCGTAATCGCGAATGCGCACGGCAGATTCTTGGGTTAATTCGCTTTCCAGTTCGTTGAGGAGAAGCTGTTTGGCTTCTTCTCTGGTAAGGCCCGAGACCCGTTGAATTTCTGCCGTCTTTTCCTCGATCAAGGCGTCGATGGAATTCTCTTTCTCTTGGATGCGCGTCTGTTGCTCAAAGATTTGGGCCTCCTTTTTTTCTAAGGTCAGGCTCTTGGAATCCAAGATATTTTCCTTAGACAAAAGACGCTCTTCGAGTTTCTGCAGCTCCGTTTTTCTAGCATTATTTTCCTGTTGCACGCTGTCTCTCAGGCGATGGATCTCTTCCTTCGCATGGAGCATCACGTCCCGTTTATTGTTCTCGGCTTCACGTTCCGCATCAATAATGATATTCTTGGCTAATTCTTCAGCTCGATTTAACTTTCCTTCCGCTAAATTCTTACGTACGAAATAACCAATAGCTACCCCGAGGATTCCAATAAACAATGCCACGAGAATTGAAATGACAATTTCCGGCAAATGGAACACCTCCTTATTCAGTTTTCAAGTTTCAAATGGTATAAACCATGAAAACATTATACCATACAATGGAGCGGATGACCTTGTTCAATTCTCAAGCCATCTCTTTTTCATCGTCGATCACCTCATACACCGTGCTCTTACCGTTTCGAATTTCGACGCGAAACGCTTTGTCGCAGATATTCGTCAGGTGTTCATTATGGGTGACCATAAGGACTTGCCGCACGAAAAGACGGGAAGATTCCTTTAAAAACTCTCCCATATTGAAAATGTATTCATCGCTAATGTGCTTTCCCGGCTCGTCGAGAAAGAGGGGGCCCTGAATCTTCGGTCGGTGATTCTCCAAAAAAGCGATGCGCAGCGCCAGTGAAACGATATCTACCACGCCGCCGCCGCGACTGAGTTCGGGCTTTGTCTTGACTTTATAATCGCCATAATCCGATTCGACAAAGAATTCGGCCACCGGCAGATTTCGACTCTGCGAGAGCTCTACTGTAAATTGGGAGCTGTTTTGCATAATATAGGCAATTGACTGCGTGACGATGTCTTCGATCTGGTGTTTTGCCTGGATGCGAGAGTAGTCCGCTGCCTTTTGCAGCAAAAAGACGACGCCGTTTAACAGCTTTTCTTGCGCTTCGATTTCCTTGATATGCGTTTCTTTTTGTCGCATCTGTTCGCGAACGGACTCGCGCTTTCCCTGCTCCCGATCGACTTTTGTCGAAAATGCCTCGGCACGTGAGCGGATTTTGTCGAGGGTCTGCGCTTGTTTCGGGTCCATTACCGGTCCTCCGGCAGCAATGCTTCCGCTTCTTTGAGCAGCGTTTCGATTTCTGCCTGAATCGTTTCAATGTCGCTCTCTAAGGTGTTCGGGTCCAATCCGTCGGCGAGTATTCTTTCGTTGAGTTCCTTTTCTTCTTTTTCCAATTCTTCCATGCGCCATAGTGCGCGATTTCTTACGTCTTTCGCCCGTTCATATCGGCGGTTGAGTTCATTGATTTGTTGTTCAAAATCCATATTATTCCTCCAATGCCAAGCTGATTTCCCGAAGCGATTCTTCGTCGATCGTTTGGCGACACAAAGGGCAACGGCCTACGTGTTTCAGCGCTTCCAGATAGGCCGCTTTGTTTGCAGAGAGGTCGCTTTTGGCCTGGTCATACTGTGCTTGCACGATCTTTCGTTGACGGTTTAAAGACTCTTTTTCCTCGAGCATGGCCAGGCGCCGCATAAACGCCTGGTGTTTTTTTATGAGTAGATCTCTTCGTTCCCCTGCAGAATCGATCGTCGAGAAGCCCTCTAGAAATGCCTTTCCCCGCTCTATGCGATCCGCTATATCCGCTTTGGCGCTTTGAAGCGACTTAAGCTCGAGCAATCGGCCGTATAACTCGTTGATGCGATTTGCAGGTATGCGTTCCAGGCGCTCGGCATCGGAAAGGATTCGCTTCAAATTTGCTTTTTCCAATGTAAGAGCGCGGCTGCGTTCGCGATACGGCAAGATTTTTCGGTAGCGAGTATAGGCGGAAGACAATCGGTTCAGGGCATCCGTAAACCGATCGAAGTCCCGAAATGTTGCCAAAATATTCTTCGTTTTTGATTTCTCGGCAATGTTTTTTGTGCGGCGAACGGACAGCCCATGGTATTTGTCGTAGCGATAAAATTGTTCGCGGATCGTATGCAGTTTCTCGCCGGCGGCATCGACGCCCGCGCTATCTGCAAGGATTTGCGAGACCCGTGCCTTTTCTGCTCGGATCCTCTGTGCGGTTACCACCATGTCTCGCAGCTTTTCTTCTTTTTGCAAGAGGGCATCGATTGAGGCGATTACACGCTTTAGCTGTTCTCGTTTGTCGATCCATCCTTCTAAGTACGAAAACGTTTTTTCTTCCTCGGATAGCGCTTCCAAATCGCGTTCCGCCACGGATTTTTCCAGGCCCAGTTGCTTGACATCCCTTTGGGCGTCGCGCATGGCTTCATCCAGTATATCGATCCCGACCATGCGTCCGATGGCCTGCGCTTTATAGGCATCTGTTTCCTGAAGCAGAAACGGACCGTCCAGTTGGTCGGAAAAATTTAGGGGAAATGCCTTTTTATCGTCCAAAAATACTTTTCGGATCCCCAAGGCATCTTCCACTTCCTCCGGTACGTTTTTTCCGAAGCCTTCGAACACGGTCTCTTCGCCTTCTTGGTCTTTTAAAACGTATTGATTCTTGGACTTGGTGCGCCGGCGCGTTACGGCAATGCCGTCGCGAAAGCGCACGGTCACCGATACCTCGGTCTCTCCTTCTCGCACGAACTCTACGCCGGCGGGCTCGTTAAACAGGCACCACCGCAGAGCGCGAAGAATCGAGGTCTTCCCGCTGTCGGAAGGCCCGACGATTACATTGACGCCGGGAGACAGTGTTAGGCTCGTCCGTTCGTGGGACTGAAAATTGACCAGATCGATCTGTTCTATATATTTCATAGTCCTCCCCTACTCTCTTCAACCTTTGCGATCCGCTGTAGGGCTTCTCGTTTGACGGCGGGATCAAGTTTTTCGTTTTCCGCAATATCCGTAATGACCTCCATAAAGTGGATGCGTTCGAAATTCCCCGTCCTCTCGATGGACTCCTTGAATTCGGCGAGCTCTCTTCGCTTGAATTTATGCATCTCGATTTCCTTACGGTCGAGCACCTCCTCGCCGGGCAAGGCGGATTGTAATGGGTACTCTCGAATCTCGCAGTCGCTCTTTTCGACATCGATCAAGAGAACCTTCGGCTTTCTCTTCAGTTCCGTCAAAGTATTCGAAATGCGCACCATGGCGCCGGGGTTGATAAATTTTTTATCGCCGATTTCCATCAGCGGAAAACCGTCGTGATAGTGCCCGCTGATCGTCAGGTCCGCCGCCGTATCGGCGACTTCTTCTACGCGGGTATGGGCGATTAAGGGAAATTTTTTGGGCATCAAAAATCCATGCACCAGGTGAATGGCAAAATCCGCACGCGGATCTTTTTCTTTGACAAAATATAAATTTCTGTGTTCTTCCCGGTCGATGCCGTAGATATAGGGCGCGCCGGTGAGCTGGACGACGGTGTCGTCTTTTTGTAAGAGCATTGTTTTGCCATTAATGACCGTGACAATCCCCAATGCGTCCAAAAGCCCCATCACGGTGCGCGGCAGCGTTATGGGATTGTGTCCGTAAATGTCGTGATTCCCGCTGATCGCCAGTATCGGAGCGGGGATCGACTGTAAAAGCGGTGCGATCTCGTGAATGACCGAAAGCGATGTGTCCGGTCTGTCGAACAGATCGCCGCCGTGGAGCACATAATCGATTTGGTGCCGTTGTGTAAGAGATCGCACTTCTTCGAGTTTTGTTTTTACCGTATCGAAAAACGAATCCGTTCTCGATTTCGGATTCGTTCCTCGAATATGGCTGTCGGTGAAGTAAAGGAACTTCAATCGATCATTCCCCCTGTGTCTTCTCCGTATCCTCTGTCGATTGATCCTTTTGGCTTTCGGGACGGTAATATTCGCGTACTTTTCCCTCGATTTCCGCCAATAGATCCGGATTCTCTTCTAAATACTTCTTTGAATTTTCTCGCCCCTGAGCGATCTTTACATCGCCATAACTGAACCAGGATCCGGATTTGTCTACGATGCCGCTGGCGACCGCTGCATCAAGGATGCTTCCGACCTTGGAGATTCCCTCGCCGTACATAATGTCGAATTCCGCTTGCTTAAAGGGCGGCGCTACCTTGTTTTTTACGACCTTTACGCGCACGCGGTTTCCGATAATTTCGTCTCCGCGCTTAATGCTGTCTATGCGGCGAATGTCCATCCGCACCGAAGTAAAGAACTTCAATGCGCGCCCGCCGGTGGTCGTCTCGGGATTGCCGAACATGACGCCGATCTTCTCGCGCAACTGGTTGATAAAGATCACCGAAGACTTGGACTTGCTGATGGCGCCGGTGAGCTTTCTGAGGCCTTGGCTCATCAGTCGTGCCTGCAGACCCATATGGCTGTCGCCCATCTCTCCTTCGATCTCCGCCTTTGGAACCAATGCAGCGACGGAGTCGACGACGATGAGGTCTACCGCATTGCTGCGAACCAGACTCTCGGTGATTTCCAGCGCCTGTTCTCCGGTATCGGGCTGAGAGATAATCAGGTTTTCGATGTCTACGCCCAGCGCCTTGCTATAAGCGGGATCCAAGGCGTGCTCTGCGTCGATAAACGCGGCGGTACCGCCCAATTTTTGTGCCTCGGCGATCATATGCAGGGCAATGGTCGTCTTGCCCGAAGATTCCGGTCCGTAGATTTCGATAATCCGGCCGCGGGGAATGCCGCCGACGCCCAGGGCGATGTCCAAACTCAAAGAGCCGGTGGGTATGGCCTCGATGTTTAGATTGACATTTTCTCCCAAGCGCATAATGGCGCCTTTTCCGTACTCTTTTTCGATCTTGGCGATGGCATCGTCCAGCGCCCTTCTCTTACTCTCGTCCATATTCCCCTCCTAATTCTTGTAACAAAACTGTCGCGAGGATATTCTTCGCACTGCGAAATTGAATGGTATTGCGATCGCCGCGGAAGATCTTTTCCTCCGCATCGACTTCCCTGCCGTTTTTTCGAATCGAATAGCAGACGGTGCCCGCTTCGCGATCCGTCGCGGTATCCGGGCCCGCTTCTCCCGTGGTAGAGATACAAAATGTCGCCTTTGTACGCGCATAAAGCCCTCGGCTCATCTCGGCCGCCACTTCGGAAGAGACGACGCCCTTGTCGAGAATGGTATCGGCGGAAACGTCGAGTAGGGCGATTTTCGCCTGATCGCTGTAGGTAATATAGCTCTCTTTTATGACATCGGCACTTCCCGGCACCGAAGTGATCATATGCGCCAATAGTCCGCCGGTTACGGATTCGGCAAAGGAAATCGTCATATTGCGGGATGCCAAATATTGCACCAGCGTTTCGAAGAGATTCTTTTCGCCATTGCCGTAAATGTGGTAGGCAAATAGGGATTTTACTTTTTCTACGGCTTCGTCAAAAGCGCGTTTGGTCTCTTCGTAGTCTTCTTCCCCTTCGGAGTGTGCCATGATCTTAATCTCGACCTCGCCGGTCTTGGCAAAGGTATTGATTTGGACGATGTCGTTTTCGATCTTTTCCTTGCGGAAAATATCTTCGCAATTGGACTCGCCGATATTCACCAGGCGAAGGCTCTCGATAAAGTTTTCGCCGGTGGTCTTTTCCAAATAGCGATCGATGATCAAATCCACCATGGGTTCAAATTCTCTGGGAGGACCCGGAAGAAGATAAAAGACTTTCTCTCCGTAATTCAGCTTACATCCCGGCGCGGTTCCCTTGTCGTTGGGAATGACGACGGCGCCTTTCGGAAATTCCGCCTGTCTTTTGTTGTTGTCGGTGATCGTCCGCGCATGGGCCATGGCGATGTCTCTGATATTTCGCCATTCCTCTTCGTCGAAGTACAGATCGATATTCAGTGCGTGGGCCAGTGCCTGTTTGGTCATATCGTCCTGGGTGGGCCCTAAGCCGCCGCATAAAAAGATCAGATCGCTTCGCGTAAGAGCCGTTTCAATGGCATCGCGAATGTCTTCATAGCGGTCGCGTACCGATGCGTGGTAGAAGACGTCGTAGCCGAAATCCGTCAGTTTTCGCGACAGATAGGGACCGTTTGTGTTCAAAATAGAACCGATAAGGATCTCCGTACCTATGGTGATGATTTCAGAAATCATAATTTCTCCTAAATATTTTTCAAATCCAAAAGGTCTTTATTCTTCACCAAATAATCTATTCCGCTTAGAACGGTAAGAATGACGGCGATATAAAAGAGTACAATACCGATAGATTCGGGAATGGCGGGCGCAAATAACAAAGCGATCAGACACAAGAGTTGACTGATGGTCTTGATCTTTCCGAATCCGCTCGCGGCAATGGTTACATTTTCAGAGGCTGCGATAACCCGAAATCCGGTGATCGCCAACTCGCGCGCTACGATGACGATCACCCCCCAGGCGGGAATGACGCCGAATTCCACCAAGAGGATAAAGGCGGAAATCGTGAGAATCTTATCCGCAAGAGGATCGAGAAATTTCCCGAAAGTGGTGACGAGATCGTACTTTCGCGCCAAGTATCCGTCGAGAAAATCTGTAAATGCGGCGACCACAAAAACCGCCGCGCCGATATAGCGCATTTCCTGCGTCTTTAAGAGCATCAATAGGACAAAGAGCGGCACCATCAGAATGCGCAGCATCGTGAGCTTATTCGCAATGTTCAAGATATTCACCGCCCAGGTCGTAACTCGATGCGTCTGTAATGCGAACTTTCACAAAGTCTCCTTCCCGCAGCACGACGTCGCTTTGGACGACGACGATGCCGTCGATATCCGGTGCGTCTAAATAGGATCTGCCGATATACTCCCCTTCCCCGCATTCCGTAATCAGTACCGTGAGCGTTTTTCCGATCAGACGCGCCATACGGTTTTCTGAAATCTCCATCTGTTTTTCCATAAAGCGGCGGTGTCTATCTTCTTTGATCGACTCCGGTACTTGATCTGCGTATTCGGCAGCCGGCGTTCCCTCTTCGCGGGAATAGGTAAATGCCCCCGCCCGTTCGAAAGGATGACGCTCGATGAAATTCAATAGCGTTTCAAAATCCGCCTCCGTCTCTCCGGGAAAGCCCAAGAGAAATGTAGTGCGAATGGCGATGTCCGGAATCTCTTCGCGCAAAGTCGCGAATAAGTTTTCGATCTGCGCCCGGTCGACCTTTCGGTGCATGCGCTGAAGCACCGAATCGGAGATGTGCTGCAGGGGGATGTCTACATAGGGAAGCACTTTGGGATTGTCGCGCATCTGTCGGATCAAATCGGCATCGAAGTGGTCCGGATAGGCGTAGAGGATGCGGATCCAACGGAGACCGTCGATCGTAGACAGCGCCTCCACCAGCTTGGCGAGGGCGTATCGACCGTAGAGGTCGATTCCGTAATCGGTCGTGTTTTGTCCGATCAAGATGATCTCGCGCGCACCTTCTGCGACCAGCATATTGACTTCTTCGAGAATCTCCTCTTTTTTTCGGCTGCGATGGTTCCCTTTCAGATAGGGAATAATACAGTAGCTGCATCGATTGTTACAGCCTTCGGAAATCTTTACGTATTCCGTAATCGATACATTTTCCCGTACCATGCCCTCGATATAGGCATTGGAAAGGGATTGAGTGAACACGGGCTTATCGCCGCTTTCTGCTTCTTCGATGGCTTCATTCAAAGAGCGAATATGACCGGGCCCCAAGATGCCGTCGGCTTCGGGTATGCTCTCCAAAAGTTCTTCGGGATAGCGCTGGGCGAGACAGCCGGCGAGGAGCAAAGTCTCTAATTTTCCCGTATCTTTCAGTTGCGCCAAATCCAGTATCGTATCGATGGACTCCTCTTTTGCGGCGTCGATAAAACCGCAGGTGTTGACCACGATCACTTCCGCTTCATATACGTCGTCGGTAAACTGAAATCGGGATGGATCCAAGACGCCGCGCATTTGGCCGGAGTCGACGTCATTTTTAGAGCACCCCAAGGTTACGATTGAAACATTTTTCATAGATTCTCCTGCTCATTTCTCATCGATTCGATTTCTTCTTTGGTCATCAACAGCTTGCGCGGTTTGGGCCCTTCGTGCGGGCCGATGATTCCCATCTCTTCGATCTGATCGACGATCCGCGCCGCCCTGGCATAGCCGACCTTGAGTTTTCGCTGTAAAAAGGAGATGGAAGCCTGTTCCTGTGTCAATACGATATCTACAGCTTCACCCAACAGCGGATCTTCGTCGGAAACGGATTTTTTTACTTTCTTTTCCATGGTGTCCATGGCTTCCTCGTCGTATTCTGCCGTTTCCGTATGGTTCTTGACAAATTCCAGTACCCGCTCCACTTCGCCGTCGGAGACGAAGGCGCCCTGCAGTCGTTTGGGCTTCGGGTAAGAACCCGGGTAAAAGAGCATATCGCCCTTTCCGAGAAGTTTTTCGGC
Source organism: Aedoeadaptatus ivorii (assembly GCF_030815095.1). Taxonomy (NCBI): domain Bacteria; kingdom Bacillati; phylum Bacillota; class Tissierellia; order Tissierellales; family Peptoniphilaceae; genus Aedoeadaptatus; species Aedoeadaptatus ivorii. Next base: position 256,424 of record NZ_JAUSWF010000001.1, on the reverse strand, counting down.
GCCGGACATATCCAAAATCGTGCGGGAATCGATCTGCGACGAGACGGAAAAAGCGATCCGAGAGGGAATATTTGCTTTGATGGTACCGGTAATGACATCGACGGAAGGACGTTGTGTCGCGAGGATCAAGTGGATCCCCGCCGCCCGCGCCATCTGCGCGAGTCGCGTGATATAGTCCTCGACTTCTTTGGCGGCGACCATCATCAAATCGCTCAACTCGTCTACGACGATGACGATTTTCGCCATTTCCTGCTCGCCTTCTGCGTCCATCTTTCGATTGTAGCCTGAAATATCGCGTACCCCGGCATCGGCAAAGGCCTTATAGCGCTTCTCCATCTCTTCTACCGCCCAAGCCAATGCGAAGGCGGCCTTCTTCGCGTCGGTAACCACCGGAATCAATAAATGCGGTATCCCGTTATAGATACCCAGTTCGACCACTTTGGGATCGATCAGAATGAGACGAACCTTTTCCGGCGGCGATTTGTAGAGGATCCCCATCAAAATCGAGTTGATACATACGGATTTCCCCGATCCCGTCGCGCCTGCGATCAACAGGTGCGGCATTTTGTCGATGGTCGATAAGATCGTGTGTCCGCTGACATCTTTGCCCAATGTCAACGGCACCGAAGACGGCAGCTTTTGAAAGGCGTCGCTCTCCAGGATTTCTCGCAGTCCCACGCTGTCTTTTACGGCATTGGGCACTTCGATGCCGATGGCGCTCTTTCCCGGTATCGGCGCTTCGATCCGGATATCCGGGCTCGCAAGAGACAGACTCAGATTGTCGTGCAGGGACACAATGCGACTGATTTTTACCCCCGGTGAGGGTTCCAATTCATAGGAAGTGATTGTGGGCCCTTTGTTGATGGCCGTCACCCGGCAGTCTACATTGAAGTTGTCCATCACCTCTTGGATAACGGCGGCGTTTTTGCGGACGCTCTCGTCTCCGGCGGCATTTTCGCGCTCTGTTTCCTTCAAGAGGTTCAGCGGCGGAAAGGCGTATACATTTTCCGCGACCTCTGTGCGAACGTCTTTGCGAAACGCTTCTTTTTCCGCTTCGTCCAAGGAATCGACCCGCTCCGGTTTTGCATCGGGCATATAGTCGCGTATCGTCAAGGGCTCGGCCTCTTCGTGAGCTTCGGCTTCAAAATCGAATGCGGGCACAGAATCCTCTTCGATCTTCTTTTTTTGTGCGGTTTCGCGACTCGGCCTTTTTCGAGGAACAGCGGTCTTTCGCGCTTTAAGACGTTTTTCGACAGATTCGACGGCAGATAGTATCTTCCGCTTCCAGATCATTTTTTGTCGATCCGAAATCAAAAGATACAAGCTGACGAGAAGAAGGAGGATCAAAAGGATTCGACTTCCCATCGTACCGAACAAACCCGTCAACAGCCGACTGAATCCTTGGCCGATGAGGCCTCCGTCGATCGGGGCGGCCTGTAAGGAATCGATTCGCGCTTCCCAATCGAGCGCGCGACTGTAGGGATCGTAAAAGTGCAGCATGGCGATGGCGAGGGCGGTAATGGCAGGCAAAAAAACCTGTACGATCTTTTTTCGATCGGTATCGAGTATTAAAAACAGTCCGGTTAACAGCAAGAGGCCGCAAAAGATGGGGCCGGTCTTTCCGAAGAATAATCCGATGCCTTTGGAAGCAAAGTCACCGAAGATGCCCATTTTATCGCTGAAAATGCTTAAAAAAGACAATACGGCCACCAAGATCAAAAGCCCACCGACCATCGCCGGCCGCTGTGTATCCGATGCAGCGGATTTCGTCTTTCGCTTTGTGTTTTTTCTCTTTGCCAATGTCCGCCCTCCCGTCAAATATATGTTCGAGTCTATTATAACACAGCGCGTCCGCTCGAAGAAGCGAAGTTATAGGCGGCCGGTGTGCCCAAATCCGCCTTTACCTCTGGCGGTTTTGTCCAATTCTTCCAGTTCTTCTACCTCGATCAAATCGGCTTTTTCGTAGCGTGCCAGTACCAATTGAGCGATTCTCTCTCCGTCTTGGATCACGACGGTATCCTGAGATAGATTGACCAAGGGAACGGTGATTTCGCCGCGATAATCGCTGTCTACGGTCCCTACGGCATTGATGAGGGTAATTCCCTTCTTAAAGGACAGGCCGCTTCTCGCACGCACTTGTCCTTCAATTCCCTCCGGCAGCTCGAGATACAAGCCGGTGGGCACTTTTATCCGCTCAAACGGTGCGATGGCGAGATCTTCATCGAGATCGGCGCGCAGGTCCATGCCGCTTGCGCCCTCGGTAGCATAGGCGGGCAGGGGATGTTTGGAACGATTGACGATTTTGATTTTCATTGTTTTCCTCCATGAAAAAACCGCCGAAGCGGTTTAGTTTCTTTTATTCATTATCTGTCACCGCGATCTCTGCGTTCGGCGCGTTCGTTCTCTTTGCGTTCGGGCTTGGGAAGCAGAGCCTTTCGAGAGAGGCTGATCTTGCCCTTGTCGAGAGCCGTCACCTTTACCTTCACCCTGTCCCCTTCTGCCAGCACGTCGCCGACATTGTTGATGCGCTTATGGTCGATATTGGAGATGTGCAATAGACCTTCTTTGCCCCAAAGAATTTCTACAAAGGCGCCGAAGTCCACGATTTTTTTGACGGTGCCTTCGAACACTTCTCCCACTTCCAATTCGTGCACAATGTCTTCGATAATTTTCTTCGCCTTTACGCCGCCTTCGTCGCCGGAAATAATCGAGACGCGTCCGTCGTCTTCGATTTCGATCTGTGCGCCGGTTTCCTCGACGATTTTGTGAATCATCTTTCCGCCGCTTCCGATTACTTCGCCGATCTTATCGGGGTCGATATAGAGGCAGTGGATGCGCGGTGCATAGGGAGACAGATCGTCTCTGGGTGCGGCAATGGTGCCGTGGAGATGCTCGAGGAGCGCAAGGCGTGCCTCCTTTGCCTGTGCAAGCGCACGGCGTAAGATTTCTTCGGATACGCCGTCGATCTTAATGTCCATCTGGAGCGCCGTGATGGCATCGGCGGTGCCGGCCACTTTGAAATCCATATCTCCATAGTGGTCTTCCAGCCCCTGAATGTCGGTAAGAATGACGGGCGCATCGCCGTTGTCGATCAATCCCATGGCGATGCCCGCCACAGGCGCCGCAATGGGTACGCCGGCGTCCATCAATGCCAAAGTGGAGCCGCAGACGCTCGCCTGAGAGGAAGAGCCGTTGGATTCTAAGATCTCATTGACGACGCGAATATAATACGGAAAGTCCTCCTCTTTGGGCAGCACCGGAATCAATGCCCGTTCCGCCAAATTGCCGTGGCCGATTTCCCGTCTGCCAGGACTTCTGGGCGGGCGGGTTTCGCCGACGGAATACGAGGGAAAGTTATAGTGGTGCACATACCGCTTCGTATACTCGGGATCCAATCCGTCGACGATCTGCCCCTCGGTGAGCGGCGCGAGCGTAACGGAACTGAGTGCTTGGGTTTGGCCCCGGGTAAACAATCCGCTGCCGTGTGTGCGCGGCAAAAGCCCCACTTCCGACGACAAGGGACGGATTTCGGTAAAGGCCCGGCCGTCGCTACGGCGTTTTCCCACCAAAATCTGTTTGCGGAAGATCTCTTGCGTCACGTCTTCAAAGACGCGGTTTACCTGTGCTTCCTCATAAGCTTCGTCTTCTTCCAGTCTTTGCACCAGGGCCTCTTTAATGCGGCCCAGGGCATGGCCCTGCTCGGTCTTATCGGCGATATCGAGTGCGATCTCCACTTGATCGTAGATGCTTTTGCGAATATGTTCTTCGTATTCGCTGTCGACGACGAGGCCTTCATAGGCCATGGTTTCTTTGCCGACCTCCGCCTTGATACCGTCTATAAAGCCTACGATTTCTTTGATTTTCGTATGGGCCAAGAGAATCGCCTGCAATACCTCTTCTTCGGGGAGCAAGTCTACGGCGGCTTCGACCATCATGATGGCGTCGGCGGTGCCGGAGACGGTGAGGTTCAATTTGGAATTTTTGATCGCATCGACAGAGGGATTCACGACGAACTCGCCGTCGATATGTCCGATGCGCACGGAGCCTGTGGGTCCGGCAAAGGGAATATCAGAGACGGAAAGGGCCACAGAAGAGCCGATCATCGCCAGGATGTCCGTGGGGTATTCGGGATCGTAGCTTAAGACGGTAGCCGTGACCTGAATGCTGTGGTGAAAATCCCCCGGAAACAGCGGCCGGATGGGACGGTCCATCAACCGGCTCGTGAGGATCGCGTCGGTACCGGGCCTGCCTTCGCGTTTTTTAAATCCCCCGGGGATCTTTCCCGATGCGTACATTTTTTCTTCGTAGTCGCAGCTCAGGGGCAAAAAGTCCACGCCTTCTTTGGCCTTGGTCGATGCGGTGGCCGTGACGAGGACGACGCTCCCGCCCTGGGTGATCCAGCAAGCGCCATTGGCCTGCTTGGCGACTTTTCCGATCTCTACCGTAAGGGGCGCACCGTTAAAATTAATCGTATACGATTTATGCATAAAACCCTCTTTTCATTATAAAGAAAGAGCGGTCTCCCGCTCTTTCATGTGGTTTCTTATCCTCTGATATTTAAGCGTTCGATAAGGGTTCTGTATCGCTCTACGTCCTTATTGCGCAGGTAACGCAGAAGATTTCTTCTCTTACCGACCATTTTCAAAAGACCTCTTCTGGAATGGTGGTCTTTCGTATGTTCTTTGAGGTGATCGTTCAATGCATTGATCGTGTGCGTCAAAATAGCAACTTGAACTTCCGGAGAACCGGTGTCTCCCTCTTCTCTTTGGTACGCTTTAATAATCTCTTGTTTTTGTTCAGTAGATAACATTTTTTCCTCCTAAATAAATCATTCGGTCTCACCAAGATCGCGTCGAGGATCGACAATCCGAGTAAAACTAGTACCCTCACATTTTAGCATGAACGGGCGGCAAAGTAAATTGCCGATCACGAATTCTCAAAGGAATTTCCTTCAGATCCGCATCCATTTGTTGTTTCAAAGACGAAACATCGGGAAAACGGATTTCGGGGCGAATGTAATCGACCAGGGCGATGTCGATCACCTTGCCGTAAAATTCCTCTCCCCCGTAATCATAGAGATACGATTCGATTTTTATGCCCTGCTCTGAAAAAGTCGGGTTGGTGCCGATGCTGGTCGCCGCATCGTACCAGCGATCGTCGATGCGGACTTTGGCGGCATAGACGCCGAACTTGGGCACGATATAGTCGTCGGGAAAGTGCACATTGGCCGTGGGGATTCCGATCGTTCGACCCAGCTGCTTGCCCGGCTGTACGGATCCGCGTATGGTATAGGGCCTGCCCAACATACCGGTGGCGGAAAGAATATCGCCTTCGCGGACGGCGTTTCGAATGCGTGTGCTGGATACGGCCTCGCTGCCGTAAAGCACGGGGCGAATGACCGAGAGATCGATGCCACCGGATTGACAGAGTTTTTCCATTTTCTCCACATTTCCCGCAGCCATATGGCCGAATCTGTAATCGTAGCCTACGACCACGCCTCGGATTTTCAAATGCGAGATCAAAAAGCGCAACACAAAATCTTCCGGCGACAACTGCATAATTTCGCGGGTAAAGTCCATCTCATAGACGCGGTCGATGCCGCAGGCGTCCAGGATCTCGTATTTCTGTTCGCGGAGCGTCAAAAGATTCTGCCTACCACCGTGTAAGGTATTTTTCGTGTGTTCTTTGAAAATCAAAACCGATGCGGATATGTTCGCCGCCTTCGCCATGCGGCGAACTTCTCGTATCAGCGCCTGATGCCCGAGGTGCATGCCGTCAAAATTTCCGAGGGCGATACACGTCTCCGGCGATATATTCGATTCGAGATCCACCTGTATTATTTCCATACCCACCTCAACATAATACCTTTTTCATCTTGAATTCTCGCCTTCCGTCTTTGGTTCGCACTTCGCCGAGTCCCAGGAATTCGCCGTCGGTATAGACGCGGAATGTGTTCTCGCCTTCTTCGACATACGGTGATTCGAACGATTTTCCCTGCGAAAGCGCAAGTCGTTGCGACGCCGGAAACTCCGCTGCCGGCAAATGCCCCAGCATGCGGTCCATCGGAAGCAAAAGCGCTTCGCGTTCCGCCTCCGACATCGCTTCGATGGCATCGAGTGTATGTGCTTCCTCGACATGCAATTTGCCCACCGACTCTCTCCGCAATCCCGCCATCGTAAAATAACAGCTTGCCTCCACGCCGATATCGTCGATAAGCGTTCGAATATAGGTGCCGGAAGAGACACTCGCGCGCAATGTGATTGCATCGGCAGCGCCATCGATGCACTCTAAATCGTAGACGCATATCCTTCTAGGGACGCGGGGCACGCAGATCCCCATGCGCGCGTATTCGTACAGCTTTTTGCCTTTATACTTCAGCGCCGAATACATCGGCGGAATCTGGTCTTGTTCTCCCACAAAGGAGGCGAGGATTTCCGCCAGATCGTCCGGAACGGGGAGATCGCTCTTGGCATAGACTATTCCCGTCGTATCACCGGTGTCGGTTCGGATTCCAGAAACCGCCTTTGCAAGGTAAGTCTTTCGGTCCCTGGCGATATACTCTACGAGCTTGGTCGCCTTGCCGACACAGACCGGCAAAAGACCGGTTGCCATCGGATCCAACGTGCCGGTATGCCCCACCTGTTTCGTATGGTAGAGGCGGCGCAATTTTGCCACTACATCGTGAGAGGTCCAACCCGCGGGTTTGTCGACGGCCACGATGCCGATCGCCGACTTATTTTCCGAATGTTTCATCTAAGACCTCGAGAAGCTTTTTCTCAACGGCTTCCAAAGATCCATGCGTGGTGGCGCCGCTTGCGCGAATATGCCCGCCGCCGCCGAAGGCCTCGGCGATTTTCGTACAGTCCGTTTCGGATTTGGAGCGAAAAGACAATTTGATCTCGTCTTCCTTCTCTTTGAGAAATACGGCGAGCTCTACCCCGTCTACATTGCGGATTTTTTCGACGATGCCCTCGGTATCGTCGGATTTGGCACCGGTGCGTTCAAAACCCTCGAGGGATGCATCGGAGACGGCGACGCGACCGTCGAAATAATAGCGAATCTTCGAAAGCACGGCGGTGACGAGGGATAGTTTATTCGGCGATTCGGATTGGTAGAAGTTTTTGACCATTGTATAGTGATCGCAGCCGTAATCGTAGAGTTTTGCCACCATGCGGTGGGTATCGCCCGTCACGCTGTCGTATTGAAAACTTCCCGTATCCGTCGAAAATGCCGTATACAGCCCCGTCGCCATACTCGGCGTGATCTCTGCGCCCATCGCTTCTAAAATTCGGAACAAAACTTCTCCGGTGGATGTGGCATCGGCATCGACGAAGTTTAAATCCGCATATTGGGTGTTGCTGAAATGGTGATCGATGTTCACACAATATGTTGCTCGCAGAAATAATGCTTTTGCCGTTTTTCCGAAGCGATCTTCGTCGGAAGAATCCAACGCGATCAATAAGGGAAAGTCCTCATCGACGGTATCGACCGGAACCCGCGCCTCCACCGACGATAAGAACTGCAAGTTCGAGGGCACCGTATCGTTTCCCAAATAGACGACGTCTTTTCCTGCATTTTTCAAATGGCCGTAGAGCGCGTGTAAGCTGCCCAAATTGTCCCCGTCGGGGCTGGTATGAGACAGTATGGCGATCCGATCGGTCTCGTCAATTTTTTGGCGCAGAATTTCTGCAAATTGCGTCTGTTCCATAGACTACTCCGAATCTTTAAGGGCGTCGATTTGCTGCTGCAGTTCGATCCCCTTTTCGATGCTGTCGTCCAGTTCGAGCAGCAATTCGGGCATGGCCCGCAGCTTCATATTGCGTCCCAATTCCTTTTTCATAAATCCCTTGGCGCTCTTTAGTCCCTCGAGCGCGTCTTCTTTCGCCTGATCATCTCCGAAAACGGAAATGCCTACGGTCGCATAGGACAAGTCTCCGGTAACCGATACAAAGGAGACGCTGGTTAAAGGCGGGATTCTCGGATCCTTTAACTTGTTTTGAATAATATCGGAGAGTTCTCGTTTGATTTCTTCAGATATTCTGTGGATCCTCTTGTTATTCATATCTATAATTCCTTCTTAATTTCCTTTTCAATATAACATTCCAATAAGTCCTTGACCTGGATGTCGTTGAAGTTTTCCACCATAAGACCGCCTTCGTAGCCTTGGGCGATTTCTTTGGCATCGTCTTTGAATCGCTTCAGGGAAGCAATCGGGCCTTCGTGGATGACGATATCGTCGCGCAGTACTTTCACCATGCCGTTGCGGACGATTTTTCCCTTCAAGACATAGATCCCCGCGACGATGTTGTTGTTCGGAAGTTTAAAGGTGTCTCTCACTTCGCAGCGACCCAACACTTCCTCTTCGATATCGGGGGTGAGCATGCCGCTTACGGCACCCTTTACATCGTTGATAATGTCGTAGATGACGCGATAAGTGCGAACGTCGACTTCTTCTTGTTTGGCGAGTTCGATCGCATTGATATTGGGCCGTACATTAAATCCGATGACCAGGGCATTGGAAGCCGAGGCGAGGTTGATATCGCTCTCGTTGATGCCGCCGGCGCCGGAGTGGATGATATTGACCTTGACCTCGTCGTTTTCGTTCAGTTTGAGCAGAGACTGGTTGATCGCCTCTACCGTTCCTTTGACGTCCGCCTTGACGATCAGGTTCAGATCCTTGAGTTCCCCTTCTTTGATTTTTTCGAAGAGATTGCTCATAGAAATCTTGTTTTTGGTCGCCAGTTTTTCTTCCCGTAATGCGGCAATGTTGCGGCTTGCGATTTCCTTGGCGGTCTTTTCGTCCTTGACGGCATAGACCGTATCCCCGGCATTGGGGACATCGTCCAGCCCGAGAATCACGACGGGGGTAGACGGACCCGCCTTTTTCAGGCGCTTTTTCTTATCGTCGGTCATGGCGCGAATATGGCCGTGGCTGGTTCCCGAAACGATAAAGCTGTCCGCGGTAAGGGTCCCTTTTTGTACGAGTATGGTCGCCATGGGTCCCTTTCCCTTGTCGAGGCGTGCTTCAACCACCGTACCGACGGCGAGCCGATCGGGATTGGCCTTTAGTTCCTGTACTTCTGCGACCAATAGGACCATATCCAATAGATCGGGAATGCCTTCTTTGGTCTTGGCCGAGACTTCGACCATAATCGTATCGCCGCCCCAGTCTTCAGAGACCAAACCTTCTTCGGCCAGTTCCTGGCGCACGCGATCGGGATTGGCGCCTTCGCGGTCGATCTTGTTGATGGCGACGATAATGGGGACTTCTGCCGCCTTGGCGTGGTGAATTGCCTCGACGGTCTGCGGCATAACGCCGTCGTCAGCCGCCACTACGAGGATCGCGATATCGGTAACCGATGCCCCTCTGGAGCGCATGGCGGTAAAGGCCTCGTGGCCCGGTGTGTCCAAAAAGGTGATGTTTTCTCCATGCACGGAGACCTGGTAAGCCCCGATATGCTGAGTAATGCCGCCGGCTTCAGAAGCGGTAACATGGCTCTTTTTGATGACGTCCAGAATCGACGTCTTGCCGTGGTCGACGTGGCCCATAACGGTAACCACCGGCGGACGCTTTTTCAAAGATTCCTCGGGATCTTCCGGATCCAGGCCATATAATTCTTCGATGTCGGAATCCTCTTCGGAAATAAATTCGACTTCTTTGCCGAATTCGTCGGCGAGAATCGCGATTACGTCTTCGTCGATCGATTCGTTTTGCGTCGCCATAATGCCCAAGCCGATCAGCTTCGTAATCACCTGGGCAATATTGACCCCGATGGATTCCGAAAATTCTTTAACCGTAAGCGGTGCTTTAATCTTAATGGCCTGATCCCCTTTCTCCATTTCTCGCGCTTGTCGTTCCTTGCGCTTTTGGCTGCGCGATTTCTTTTTGGGATGCTTGGGCTTATCGAATTCTTGAGGCTCCTGATCCCGCTGTTTATGTTTCTTCTTTCCGCCGTCGCGTTTGCGCGATTTCTTTTCTTCTCTCTCTTCGTCGTCATCGCTTCGAGTGTGGAGATTCGGACGAGAAACATCTTTTTTCTTCGTCTTTTTCTCCTTAGAACCGTCTTTCTTCGGCGACTCGGATTTCTTTTCGCGCTTTTCTTGTTTCGGCTCGGATAGTTCTTCGTCTTTTTCTTGTTCTGCCTTGTCCGATGTTACATTCCCATGTTTTGAAGCGCGAGACGGCTTTTCGGCTTGCTTTTCGGGTTCGACTCGATTCTCTTCCGCCACATTGGCCGCAGTCCGCGCTTCTTCCTGGGCGTTTTGCGCCCGGCGAATAAAATCATACAGCTGCTTTTGTTCTTCTTCCGACAGAGTGCTCATATGACTTTTTACGGACATGCCCGCCTGCTTTAAGACGTCCATTAAATCCTTACTCGCCATACCGATCTCTTTCGCTACGGTATATACTCTTTTGTTCGACATGAGAACACCTCCTAAGTAGAGGATTATAGATCTTTCAAAGATTCTCTCAATACTTCAAAAGTCGCCGCCGGGATTTCCGCTCCCAGCGCTCTATGAAAGGCCTTCGATTTTTGTGCTTTATGCAGGCAAGCTTCGTCCTTGCAAATATAGGCACCTCGACCGTTCGCCTTTCCTGTTTCGTCTATAAAAACCTCTTGTTCTTGATTTCTGACTACGCGCATTAATTCTGCTTTCGGCTTTGCTACGCCGCAACCTACGCATTTGCGCATGGGGATTTTTTTCGGTTTCGCCATTGTATTCCCCGCTATTGCTCCGTTTCGTGAACGTCCGGATCGCCTGCCGCATCAATGGCTTCCGCATCTGCTAGCTCTTCGGCATCAGCCGGCGCCGCCTCTTCTGCATTCTCCTCCGGTTGTGCATCGGCAAACAGATTCGAAAGGTCCAAGCCCGTCAGGCCTTCAATGCTGGCAAAATTATCGGATCCGTCTTCTGTATCGCCATATCCCGAGACGTCGGTATCGTGGGATGCGCCGTGTTGTGTTTCAAAGGACGCGCGAAAATCCGCTATATTCGTCTCGAGCGCATCCAGATATTCCTGAAATTGCGTTTCGGATTTGATATCGATCTTCCAATTGGTCAGCTTGGCAGCAAGCCGCGCATTTTGGCCCTCTTTTCCGATGGCCAAAGACAGTTGGTAATCGGGTACTACCACGAGGGCGGATTTTTCTTTTTGGTTGATGAATACGTCCACGACCTTCGAAGGACTCAGCGCATTGCCTATGAATTTGCCGATGTCCTTTTCCCAGATCACGATATCGATCTTCTCGTCGTGGAGTTCTTCGACGATGGTCTTTACACGGCTGCCCTTGAAGCCCACGCAAGCGCCCAAGGGATCCACATCTTCGTCTTTCGAGAAGACCGCGAGCTTCGTGCGACTGCCCGCTTCTCTGGCAATGGAATAAATTTCCACCACGCCGTCGTGGATTTCCGGTACTTCCAGCTCGAATAAGCGGCGTACCAAATTCGGGTGGCTCCGAGAAAGGACGATCTGCGGCCCCTTCGGCTGTCGATTGACCTCCAGGATCAGCATCTTGTATCGATCGCCTTGCCGATACGATTCCCCCGGAATTTGTTCGGATATGGGAAGAATTGCCTCGGTCTTGCCTAAGTCGACGAACACATTCCCCTTGCTGGTGCGCTGCACCTCGTTGGTGATGATTTCATTTTCCCGATCGGCATAATCGTCGTAGATCACTTCTCGCTCGGCGTCTTTTATGCGCTGAATGACCACTTGTCGCGCCGTTTGTGCGGCAATGCGTCCGAATTTTTCGGGATCGATTTTATCGTAATATACATCTCCCGTCTCCATCTCCGGATACGTAGCGCGCGCCTCTTCGAGGCTGATCTCGGTATTTTCGTCGAATACTTCGTCTACGACGAGGCGTTCGGCGGAAATAGAAATTTCTCCGTTTTCCCGATCGATCTCTACCACGACATTTTGAGCCGTTCCGAAATTTTTCTTATAGCTGGAGAGCAATGCGGACTCCAGGGCTTCCAGAATGACTTCTTCTTTTATTCCCTTTTCATTTTCTATTTCTTTCAGAGCGTAAATAAACTCTTCATTCATTATCGTTTCATTGCCTCCTAAAATTCAATGACCTGTCGCATTAAAGAGATGGATTTTGAATCGAGGGTGACAATTCGGCCGTCTTCCTCTCGGATATCTACGGTATCCTCGCCGTAATCCGCGAGAATTCCCACAAAGTCCTTTTTATTCTCTAATTTCTTATACAGTCGGACTTCGACTTTTTTGCCCAGATTTCTTCTGTAATCGTCGCGGCTTCGGATCGGCCGGTCCAGTCCGGGAGACTGTACCTCCAGGGTATAGGCGCCCGGAAATAGGTCTTCGTTTTCGATTTGTTCGTCGACATCTCGAGAGATTTCGGCGCAGTCGTCGATATCCACCCCGTCGGCGTGATACACAGTAATGATGATACGCGCCGGCTCTTTTCGAAGAATCTCCACTTCGACCACTTCATAATCCAATCGGGCGGCTGCTTTTTCGGCAGCGGCACAGATCTTCTCCCGCATTTGAGAACTTTTCAAGAACTCACCTCCCATAAAAAACTAGAGTGGGGGCCCCACTCTAGTTTCACTCGTCTAACTTCACTTCAGTATATCACATTTTGGCCATGCCGCCAATGATATCGAGCATACTCAACTGATTGTCTTTCGGGATTCCGTCCAGTACGCCGTGGGCAGAAAGCATCTCGACGACCGTCTTCGAAGCGCCGGTACGGGATACGAGATCCTCTACCGACAAAAACGGCGCCTGCTTTCTTTCCCGATAGATTTCCCGGGCTACGGTTTCGCCGACGCCGGGCAATGCGCCGAATGGTGGAAGAATTTTTCCGTCTTCGATCAAAAACTTCCTATGATGGGATTTCTCAAGCAGAATCGGAGCAAATTCATACCCCCGCGCAAACATCTCCATGACCGAGCGCAGCAGTTGAAATTCATCCTTTTCTTTTTTGGTCGCTTCAAAATTCAGCGCTTCAATGGCTTGCATGCGCCTTTTGACCCCCTCCGATCCGCTTAAAATTACCTCGCCGTTCAGATCCGAAAGCTTCGTGGTAAAGTAGGCCGCATAAAAGGCAAGGGGGTAATGCACCTTATACCAGGCAATCCGCAGACTGGTGAGTACATAGGCGACGGCGTGGGCGCGCGGGAACATATACTGAATTTTTTGGCAGCTTTCCAGATACCATTCCGGCAATTTCAGAGAATGAAGGATATCCGCATACTTTTCCGGAATGCCGCGGCCCTTTCGAACCGCCTCCATGGTATCGAAGGCGACTTTGTTTTCCGCCCCTGCGCGAATCAGGTAGTTCATAATGTCTTCTCGGGTACTGATGACTTCGGAAATGCTCGCTCGGTTGCTATTCACCAGCTCCTGGGCATTGCCGGTCCACACGTCCGTGCCGTGAGAAAGCCCAGAAATATTGACGAGAGAACCGAAGCTGTCGGGTTTGGTCTCCAGTAGCATTCGCACGACGAAGTTCGTGCCGAACTCCGGAATTCCCAAAGTCCCCGTCTGGCAGGTGAAGACGTCTTCGTCCATCCCCAGACCCTCTGCGGAAAGAAACAGCCCTTTCACCGCGGGGTCGGTGATTTCGGCATCTTCCATATGCGTATGCGTAAGATCTTCCAACATGCGCAAAATCGTCGGCGCGTCGTGGCCGAGGATGTCGAGTTTCAAAATGTTTTCGCTGATGGAATGGTAATCGAAATGCGTGGTAATCACGTTTTTCTTCGCATCGTCCGCCGGAAATTGGATCGGCGAAAAATGGTGAATGTCTTCGTCTTTGGGCACGATCATAATGCCGCCGGGGTGCTGTCCGCTGGTCCGCTTGACCCCTTCGATGCCCTTGGCGAGGCGTTGAATTTCTACGGGATTTTTGAGGATATTATTCTCTTCGAGATACTTCCGCACGAAACCGTAGGCGGTCTTCTCCGCCAAAGTGCCTATGGTGCCGGCGCGGAACACAAAGCCTTCGCCGAAACTGTCTTCGATAAACTTGTGCGCCGTGGGTTGGTATTCCCCGGCAAAGTTCAAGTCGATATCCGGTTCCTTATCGCCATAGAAGCCCAAAAAGACTTCGAAGGGGATTTTGTGCCCATCCCGTCGCAAGGGCGCGCCGCATTCGGGACAGTTTCTCTTTGGCAGATCGAAACCGGAACTGATGCTCTCCTCCACCGAAAAATCGCTAAATCCGCAGTCCGGACAGACATAGTGCGGCGAAAGCGGGTTGACTTCGGTAATGCCCGTCATCGTCGCAACGAGAGAGGAACCGACCGATCCCCGCGAACCCACATAATATCCGTCGTCATTGGATTTTTTGACGAGCTTTTGGGCGATGCGATACATCACGGCATAGCCGTTTCCGATGATACTGGTAAGTTCTTTCTCGAGCCTTTGTTCGACGATTTCGGGCAGCGGGTCGCCGTAGATTTCCCGCGCCCGTTTGTAGGTATCGTTGCGCAAATCGACATCGGCATTTTGAATCTTCGGAGGAAATTTACCCGAAGGGATCGGTTGGATTTCTTCGATTGCCGAGACGATGTCGAAAGGATTTTCGATCACGATCCGATGCGCCGTCTCCTGCCCCAGAAAATCAAAAGCCGCGAGCATTTCGTCCGTCGTCATAAAATAGGCATGGGAATTGCCCATCGCCCGGCCGCTAAATTTTGCGTGCTTCAAGATCTCAAAATACAAATAATCATCCGGATCCATATAGCGCACATCGGAGGAGGCGACGACGGGTACGCCTTCTGCATCGGCAAGACGCAAAATGTGGCAAATCATCTCTTCCGCATCCGCCTGTGACTGGAGCAGACCGTCGAAATAGGCTTTTCTATACCGAGGCGGCGGGGAAACTTCGACATAATCGCAGCGGCGAATGTGATCCTTCAATTCCGCGTCCGAGGCGCCGCGCAGATAGGCATCTATGAGTTCTCCGCTTTCTCCCCCGCTGCCTACGATGAAATCCTCCCGTACGGCTTCCAATTTAGAGCGCGGGATGCGCGCCGTGCGGAAAAACGTCTTTGTGTGCGAATCCGAGACCAATCGGTACAGTTCGGTAAGGGCCTCTAAATTTTTGGGGAAAAGGGTCAGTTTTGTCGGAAAAAGGCGCTCCGGATGGGGGTGGTAGAGTTCTTCATACGACTCCGGTGCATCTACGCCTTCTCGGGCGGCGAGTTTTTGCAATTCCAAGAACAGCTCCGCCGTCGCCTCGGCGTCGTTGACGGCGCGGTGGGCGCCGTTTAGCGAGATGCCGAAGCGCTTTGCCAGGGTCCCGAGTTTGTAGTTTTTTACAGAAATCGGAAGGCATTGGGACAACAAGAGCGTATCGATGGTCGCATAGCGCGGTTTTTCGGGACGTCGAAATTCCAAAAAGCGCGAGTCAAAGGTGGCATTGTGGGCGACCAAGATCCCTTCGCCGATAAAGAATTCAAATTCCGGCAAGATCTCGTCGATCTTCGGCGCATCCTTTACCATATCGTCGGTGATGCCCGTCAATTCGACGATCTTTTCCGGGATCGGCCGTCCGGGATTAACAAATGTCGAAAATCGAGAGACGATTCGTCCCTTCTCGATTTTCACGGCGCCGATCTCCGTAATTTCGTCGAAGCGCGGAGAAAAACCCGTCGTCTCCAAGTCGAAGACGATATAGCTTAGATCGTGTCGAACGCCGTCCGGATTCTTAAAAATTTTCTCTTTGTCGTCGACGATATCGGCATCGATGCCATAGAGAATGCGCATATCGTGTTTTTTGGCTGCCTGCATCGCATCGGGATAGCCCTGGACCACATTGTCGTCTGTGATCGCGATGGCACTGTGGCCCCATTCCTTTGCGCGACGGGCAAAGGCGCCGATACTTTCACAGCCCGCCATATTGCTCATTTTGGTGTGCAGATGTAGCTCGATCCGCTTTTCGGGTGCCGTGTCGGTGCGCCGTTCTACGAAGATGTTCTTTATACTCCTCGCCATAATGCTCTCGTTGCGGTCAAAACTGTCGTATTCGAATTTTCCGCGCACGAGAATGTCCGCACCGGTCTTAAAATGCGCGGCAAACGCATCGGCTTCTTCGTCTTTGACAAAGGCTTTTACATTGCGGCTGTCGCTTCCATCGTAGATCGATAATATAAAAAGCGTCTTGTTGTTTTTGATATTGCGGCGATCCGTTTGAAACACCTGTCCCGCTACGGTCACAGTTTCTCCGCCTCGACAATCCGAAAGCGGCATGGGTGCGTCGAAATTGTCCTTGCCGAAGATATAATTCTCCTCGATCTGAGCGGCTTCTTGTTTTTCAAACTTTGCCGCCTCCGCCTGATAGCGCGCACAGAATTCGGACTCCTCGTCGTCCATCTGCGAACACAGTGCTTCTATCTCCGCCTCCGCTTCTTCCACTTTGCAACAAATCCGATAGGAATGGCCGCTGATTTTCTCCAGTTCCGCTTCTAAAGAGAGGGCGGCAATATTTCTTTCCATGGTAACATTCGGCACGCGGAGGGTAATGCTGTCTTTTTCGATTTTGCAGCTGTTTGCGTCGAGCCAAGCCTGCGAAGAAGCGATGCGACCCCGCAAAAATTCCAATATATCTTCGGAAGAGAGGTCTTTGACGGGGACGGCCTCGGGTGTCTGTTCATGATGCATTCGAATCGATACACCCGAAAAACAGCGGGTCATCAGATCGCTGAACCGCTGCGAATCGTCGTCTACGGATTCGCTATAACAGACGATTTCCGCGCGATCGGGAGCGTAGACGATCTTATTCACTTTGATGTTTCTATTTAGCATAAAATCCACCAGAGCGCGCTCTGATGGATTTTCGGATTTATTTTTCAAGACGATCCCTTTCTATGCACTCGATCAGTCCGTCGAGCAGCTCCGATTCCGAAACCGAGCGGATGACCTTGCCTTTTTTGAAGATCACGCCGCGGCCGTTTCCGCCGCAAATGCCGTAGTCGGCTTCTTGTGCTTCGCCGGGCCCGTTGACTCTGCAACCCATAATCGCGATTTTGCCCTGAAAGTCGAGATCCTTAAAACGCTCTTCCGCTTCTTTTACGATACCGATCAAATCGATCTCGGTGCGACCGCAAGTCGGGCAGGAGACGATCTCGATTCCGTCTGTTCGCAGCCCCAATCCCGATAAAATCAACTTTGCCGTCTGTACTTCATCGGTCGGGTCGCCGGTCAAGGAGACGCGCATCGTATCGCCAATGCCTTCGTACAGCAAAATCCCGAGACCCATGGCGGATTTTACGATGCCCCTTTCGCCCGCACCGGCTTCGGTAATGCCCAAGTGCAGCGGATAGTCCGTAAGGGCGGCAAATTTGCGGTAGCTTTCGACGGATTGGTGGACATCCGATGACTTCAGCGAAACTTTTATGTCGCGAAAACCAAATTTTTCCAACATCTCTGTTTCTTCTAAAGCGGATCCGACGATAGAATCGGGATTGACGCCCCCGAATTTGTCGATAAAAGCGCGCTTGACAGAGCCGGAGTTTACACCGACGCGAATCGAAAGCCCCTGGGCCTTTGCGGCTTCTGCGACTTCTCGAATTTTCCAGTCCTCACCGATATTTCCGGGGTTGATCCGAAGGCCGTCTACGCCGTGTTCTACGGCATAGAGGGCCAATTTGTAATCGAATTGAATGTCGGCGATTACGGGGATCGAAATCGCCGATCGTATTTTAGGAAGTGCCTTTGCATCGTCCGCATCGTTTACGGCCACCCGAACGATGTCGCAACCCACCGCTTCCAAGCGGTGAATCTGTCGAACCGTCGAATCGGTATCCTTCGTCTTGGTATTGGTCATGGACTGAATGCTGATCGGCGCGCCGCCGCCGACGGCGACGTCTCCCACCATGATTTGTCTCGTATTCTCAGCCATCGATATCCTCCCTCTATTTTATAAATCGGGCAATATCTCCAAAAATTGTCACATAGATCATCAGGCCGAACAAAAGGGTGATGCTGATCAGAGAAAGACCCATTTCCAGCTTTTCGTCCACCGCTTTTCCGCGAATTGCCTCGATCAAAAGGAACAAGAGCTTTCCCCCGTCCAAGGCGGGAATCGGCAGCAGGTTCATAAAACCCAGGTTGGCGGAGATATACCCCGTGATAAACATCAGCGAGGCAAAGCCGTATTTTGCGGAATCTCCGATGATCTTTACGACCCCTACCGGACCAGATAGATTGTCGACGCCGACGGCGCCGCTAAAGAGTTTTCCCAATACGTCGAAAATCGTAAGGACGACGCCGCCCGTCATGGACGCACCATCCGCGATTGCGCGTATGGGATGAAATTCACTCGTCGGCTTGACGCCGATGATGCTCTTTCCGTTTTCCGTCTTCGGCATTACAGAAAAAGAAAGTGTATTGCCGTCACGATTCACCGAAACGGAGAGCGTTCCTTGTTTATCCGCGACATAGCCGGAAAAATCTTCCCAGCTTCGGACCTCGCGATCGTCAACGGAAAGGATCGTATCGCCTGCACGCATCCCCGCCGCTTGTGCGGGAGATCCTTCGATTACGGTATCTACCGTTTGCGTCGGATAGCCGCTGATCATTAAAAATAAGGTAAAGGCGACAAAGGCCAATACGAAGTTCATCGCCGCACCACTTACCACCACGGCCATTCGCGCCGCGACCGATGCGTTATTAAAGGATCGGGGATCGTCCGAGGCATCCTCTTCTCCTTCCATGGCGACGTATCCGCCTATGGGAAGTGCCCGCAAACTGTATTGTGTTTCGCCTTTTTGCTTCTTCCACAGCGCGGGCCCCATGCCTATGGAATATTCGTTGACCTTAATGCCGACGGCCTTCGCCATGGCAAAATGCCCCAATTCGTGTAGGGCGATGATCAATACGAATACAAAAATCGAACCGAGTATAGTCGTCATAAAACCTCCTAGAGCGGGAACCAATACAGCATATAGACCATGGGAATGATCAATAAGATGCTGTCAAAGCGATCCAATAGACCGCCGTGGCCCGGCAAAAAGTTGCCGTAATCTTTGATTCCCGTCTCTCTTTTTATTTTCGATGCGAATAAATCGCCCAACTGTGCCGTCACCGAAGCTAATCCGATAAACAGCGCGTGGAATACAGTAATACCCAATCCGAAGACGCCGCAAAAGATCAATCCGCAGATTACCGTACCGAGAATCGCCCCCAGCGCCCCTTCTACGGTCTTATTCGGACTGATAGAGGGACATAGCTTTCGCTTGCCGAAAGACGTGCCGGCGAGATAGGCAAAGCTGTCGGTGGCGATGGTAATGACGAAGACCAAATAAATATAGTTGGTGTGGTCCAGGTAGATGATCGGAAACAGAAAATACGGCACATAGACCAGAATTAAAAAACAAATCGCGGCATCTTCTAATGTAAAATACCGACTCCGAAGCAAGAAGAGCACCAATAGAAAGGTGGATACGGAAAATGCGATAAACATCGGCCATTGTAATTGAAAGACCACATAATGCAGAAAACAGGAAAACAAGATATAGCGTTCGGGAATATAATGTCCCTTGTGCTGAAACGCCCTGCTCAGTTCGTGACAGAGCTGCAGCGAGATCAACAATACGGCGATATTTAACACCCATCCGCCGAAGTGGAGGATGACGGCGAGGATCAAAAACAAGACGACGGCCGTCGCTGTCCTTACCCAAAAATTATTCAATTAAATGCCCCCAAACCTGCGATTTCGGTTTTGGTAATCCCGAAGGGCGACGTCCAGCACTTCCGGGGTAAAGTCCGGCCAGAGGACGTCTGAAAACCAAAATTCGCTGTATGCCAGCTGATACAACATAAAGTTGCTGACCCGCAGCTCGCCGCTGGGGCGAATTAAAAGATCCAGCGGCGGTGCACCGGCGGTGTAAAGGCGCGATTCAAAGGCTTCTTTGTCGATGGCATCGGCATCGATTTTGCCGGCCTCCACGTCTTTTGCCAGGGATTTTGCCGCGCGAAGAATTTCGTCCTGTCCGCCGTAGTTCAGCCCTATATTTAAGACCATTTTACTATTATCGGCGGTCGTCTGCAAAGCGCCTTGGACGGATTCTCTGACTTTTTCGGGCAAAGCTTCGATATCTCCCATTACATTCAGGCGTATGCCGTTTTCGTGCATTTCGGCGATGTATTTGGCGATAAACTTTTGCAGAAGCGCCATCAAATGCTGCACTTCCTCCGCCGGACGCTTCCAATTTTCCGTAGAAAACGCATAGAGCGAAAGATAGGGGATGTCTTTTTTGTAACACGCCTTTACGATGTCCAAAACGCGCATAGCCCCTTCTTTGTGGCCGTAGCCGCGAGGAAGATTGCGCTTCTGTGCCCATCTGCCATTGCCGTCCATAATGATGCCGATATGATCGGGCATATTTCTGGTTTCCGTATCCACGAGATTCCTCCTAAAAAGAAAGAACCCCCGAAGGGGTTCTATTTAGTTTCTTTAGATTTCTGACAGTTCTTCTTCTTTCGCCTTGGCTACCTTGTCGATTTCGGCGACGGCGGCGTCGATTTCCTTTTGAATTTCTTCCTCATAGGCCTTCAATTCATCTTCGGAAATTTCCTTGTTCTTTTCGGCTTTTTTGATGATGTCGATGGACTCTCTGCGAATGTTGCGAATCGCGACTTTGGATTTTTCTGCGTCTTTTCCTACGACTTTGATCAAATCTTTTCTGCGTTCTTCCGTAAGCGCTGGAATGACGAGGCGGATAATCTTTCCGTCGTTGGAAGGGTTCAAACCCAAATCCGATTTTAAGATTTCCTTTTCGATCGCGCCGATCAGAGAAGGATCCCAGGGCTGTACGGTAAGAAGACGAGCTTCCGGAGCGGTAATACCGGCGATTTGATTCAGAGGGGTCTGTTGACCGTATGCCTCGACGGTGATGCGATCCAACAAAGAGGGGTTCGCCCGACCGGCACGGATCGAGGTCAACTCCTCGCGTAATACTGCAATGGTCTTTTCGGTTTTGTCTTTGATATCGCGTTTAATATCGCCAAACTCCATAAACTTCCTCCTTATTACAGTCTATTCAACATGGGTTCCCAAAGTTTTGCCCATGACGACATCGTAGATGTTGTTCTCGTTGTCGATGCCGAACACAATCAGCGGAATCTTGTTTTCCATACAGAGAGAAGTCGCCGTAGAATCCATAATTTTTAAGTTTTTCTTCAGGATTTCGATATAGTCGAGTCTCTCGTATTTTACCGCGTCGGGATTTACATTCGGATCCGAATCGTAAATGCCGTCTACGCCCTTTTTGGCGAGCAAAATGACCTCTGCGTCGATTTCTGCGGCGCGCAGTGCCGCCGTGGTATCCGTAGAAAAGTAGGGATTGCCGATGCCACCGGAGAAAATGACGACTCTCTGCTTTTCCAGATGTCGAATGGCGCGTCTACGAATATAGGGTTCGGCCACTTCTTTCATTTCTATGGCGGTCATCACTCTGGTTATGACGTCCATCTGCTCCAGAGCGTCTTGAAGGGCGAGGGCATTCATTACGGTGCCGAGCATCCCCATATAATCGGAGGTGGCGCGGTCCATATCTTGGCTGTCGCGCCCTCTCCAGAAGTTTCCGCCGCCGACTACGATGCAGGTTTCTACGCCCAGTTCGGAGATCTTTTTGATTTCCGATGCATATAGGCGAACCACGGACGAATCGATTCCGATTCCCTTGTCACCGGCCATGGCTTCCCCGCTGAGTTTTAAGACGATCCTCTTGTATTTCGGTTCCATGGTCATGTCGCGGGCTTATTTCATTTGCTTTGCGACTTCTTCTGCAAAGTCTTCTTCGCGTTTTTCCATGCCTTCGCCCACTTCATAGCGGACAAAGCGACGGATGCTGATCTTTTCGCCGATCTTTGCGGTCAATGCACTCAGCAGATCGTTGACGGTTTGATCGCCGTCTTTGATAAAGGGTTGATCCAAGAGGACGATCTCTTCATAGAATTTTTCCAGGCGGCCTTCTACCATCTTTTCGACGATGTGTTCGGGCTTGCCTTCGTTCAGTGCTTGTTCCTTCAAGATGGATTTTTCGTGTTCTACTTCTTCTGCCGGCACTTCGTCGCGGGTGACGTATTTGGGGTTCGCTGCGGCCACTTGCATAGCCATATCCTTCACGAAATTTTTAAAGTCTTCGTTCTTAGCGACAAAGTCGGTTTCGGAGTTGACTTCGATCAATACGCCGATGCGGTTGTTGTGAATGTAGCTGTCGACGATGCCTTCAGCTGCGATTCTGCTCGCCTTTTTAGCGACCTTGCTGAGTCCTTGTTCTCTGAGAATATCGACGGCACGATCCATATCGCCTTCGGCTTCTTGGAGCGCTTTTTTACAGTCCATCATGCCTGCGCCGGTTTTTTCTCTGAGTTCTTTCACCATTTTTGCTGTGATTTCCATCTTGTACCCCTTTCAATGATCCTATTCATAAAAATAAGAGTCCTAAAGGCCTTTAGAACTCTTATAAATCAACTTATTCTTGTTCTTCTGTTTCAGCCGCACTATCTGTATTTTGATTTTCAGTTTCTTCGACAGATTCGTCTTCAGACTGCATGTCTTCCACTTGTACTTCTTCTGCTTCTTCTTGTGCGCCTTGTCTTCCTTCGATGACGGCGTTGGAAATCGTCTCGGTAATCAGCTTAACGGCGCGAATGGCGTCGTCGTTACCGGGAATCGGATAGTCCAGTTCGTCGGGATCGCAGTTGGTATCGAGGATACCTACGATAGGAATACCCAATTTTTGTGCTTCCTGCACGGCAATGTTTTCTTTTTTCGGGTCTACGACGTACATCACATCGGGAAGACCGTTCATGTTTTTAATGCCGCCGAGGAACTTCTCGAGACGTTCTCTGTCGTGACGCAAGCCGATGACTTCTTTCTTCGGCAGGACGTCGAAACGACCGTCGGTTTCCATCTCTTCCAACTCTTTTAAGCGTTGGATTCTCTTGTTGATGGTTTGGTAGTTGGTCAACAGACCGCCCAACCATCTTTGGTTGATGTAGTGCATGCCGCATTTTTTCGCTTCTTTTTCGATCGCGTCTTGGGCTTGCTTTTTGGTACCTACAAACAGAATTTGACCGCCGTTTTGTGCAACTTCTCTTACGAAATCGTAAGCTTCTTCGACTTTACGAACGGTTTTTTGCAGGTCGATGATGTAGATCCCGTTTCTTTCGGTGAAGATGTATTTCTTCATCTTGGGATTCCATCTTCTGGTTTGATGGCCGAAGTGTACGCCCGCTTCCAGCAGGCTCTTCATAGAAATTACAGACATGTTTCCTCCAATTTGTTATTCCTCCACTTTACTTAATGAGCGCGACGACCCGAAGGCAACGGCCGCGTTCGCATAAAGTGTGCGTATTTGTACCGATATATTATAACACGGCACATTATGTGGCGCAAGCATCCTTAAAGGGTATCTGTGATATACTGAAATCATATCTCAATATTAAGGAGGCAATATGAACTTTACCGAAAAATTAAACGATTATGCGCGCCTACTCGTGCGCGTCGGCGTCGGACTCGAAAAAGGACAACTGCTCGTAATCCGCTCTCCCATCGAAGGGCGAGATCTTGCGGTGGCCTGCGCAAAATGCGCTTACGAACTCGGCGCTCCCAGCGTGCACGTCATCTGGTCCGATGACGATCTGGTTCTCCTGCGCTACACCCATGCTCCCGACGAGGTGTTGAACACCGTACCCGAATACGAGCGCGATATGTTCCGGTATTACCTGGACAAAGGCGCCGCGTTTTTGTCCTTTACCGGTTCCGATCCGGAGCTCTTAAAGCAAATCGACGGGAAGCGACTGCAAGAAGCGACCAAGCATCGCATGCAGGCCATGGCCTTTTATTCCGAAGCCATGATGGCGGATAGAAACCCCTGGACGGTGGCGGGCGTTCCCACCCGCGCCTGGGCAAAGAAGGTCTTTCCCGATGCGGAGGATGCCGCAGCCGTTTCACAACTGTGGGAGGCGATCTTTGAAACCGCGCGCGTAAACGGCGATGCGATCGAAAACTGGAAGACACATATGGAGACGGTCAATCAAAAAGCGAGAGCTCTTACCGCGCTCGAGTTGAAGACGCTGCGGTACCGTTCGTCAAATGGGACGGATTTTGAGATTGGACTGCCCGAAGGCCATCTATGGGCGGGTGGCGGCTCCAAGACGCCCGCGGGCAAGCCCTTCGTCGCCAATATACCCACCGAAGAAGTATTCACCCTTCCCCATAAGGATACGGCCAATGGCGTGGTCTATGCCTCAATGCCCCTACAATATAACGGCAATACCATCGATAAATTTTGGCTGCGTTTTGAAGATGGAAAAGTCGTCGACTTCGATGCCGAAATCGGTAAAGACGTCTTAAAACATTTGTTAGAGACCGACGAAGGTGCTGCGCGCTTGGGCGAGGTCGCCCTGGTGCCGTATGACAGCCCCATCTCCAATCGCAACCACTTATTTTTCAATACCCTCTACGACGAAAACGCCTCCTGCCACCTCGCCTTGGGAAGAGCCTACCCCACATGCCTAAAGGGCGGAGAAGAACTGTCGAAAGAAGCGCTCGCCGAACGCGGCGCCAACGATAGCCTCGTCCACGTGGACTTTATGGTCGGTGCCGAAGATATGGATATCGACGGCATCGATCGCGCAGGAACGGTTCTCCCGATTTTCAAGAAGGGGAATTGGGCCGCTGAATTTGAAGAAATTGCAAATAAGACGATCTAAGCAATCAAAAAAGACCGCCGATACCGGCGGCCTTTTTAATTGCGAACATTTACGCTTCTTCGCTTGCGGCCATGACTTCTTTGCCGTCGTAATGTCCGCAGGACGGACAAATGCGGTGGGGCATTTTGATTTCATGACAATTCGGACACTCCACGACAGTCGTTTTATTCAGACGATAAGAAGATGCACGTCTCTTGTTTTTTCTCTGTTTCGAAGTTTTTCTCTTGGGTACTGCCATTGTTTACACCTCCCTATCTTACTTTTCAAATAGATTTTTTAGCGATTCGAACGGGTTGATCTCGGGCTGCTCGTGCTCGTGATCGGGATGCTTGTTCAAATCTACACCACAGACCGGACACAGGCCTTTGCAATCGTCTTTGCAAAGAATTTTCGTCGGTACCGAGGTAATGACTTGTGAAAATACCAACTCTTCAAGGGGGAATTCTTCCAAAGATTCCACGACGAGTACGTCGTCGTCTTCGTCCTCTTCTGTGACATTTGCCGTCACAACCACGTGGGATTCACTTCGTATCTCTCGCCTTGCCGGTTGCAGACAGCGATCACACCGTTGGTCTAAGGTGTATCGCACTTCCACATCGACCTCCAAGTCCCGATCGACTTTGTAGATGTCCATCTCGTATTCGATGGGATCCATCAAAGACAGACCGTCGACTTTCAAAGGGCTGTCTTCTTTT
Organism: Aedoeadaptatus ivorii; assembly: GCF_030815095.1. Lineage (NCBI taxonomy): Bacteria > Bacillati > Bacillota > Tissierellia > Tissierellales > Peptoniphilaceae > Aedoeadaptatus > Aedoeadaptatus ivorii. Next base: position 231,023 of record NZ_JAUSWF010000001.1, on the reverse strand, counting down.
TGAAGACTGCCGACAAGATGCTTGTGAACCTCACTGCCCCGTAAAAATTCAGAAATATCGGTACGCAAAGCTATCACCTCTAAAACTGCTGCAAATTATTATATTCTAAATCCGGCTTTTCTGTCAAGAGGCTTATACCAAGCGCGCGGTCTCCATAGCGATCATCAATTCTTCGTTGGTGGGAATGACGAGCAAGGGAATCGAAGAGTCTTGTGCACTCACGATGGCTTCCTTGCCGCGCATATCGTTCTTTTCCGTATCGAGCTTGATGCCGAGGCTCTTCAAGCCGGCGGCGACTCTTTCTCGGGTGGTAATGGAGTTTTCGCCGACGCCTGCGGTTAAGATAATGCCGTCGCAGTGGTCCATTTCGGTGAGATATGCGCCGATGTATTTGCGCACGCGATTTTCAAAAATATCCAACGCGAGTTGCGCGCGATCGTTGCCTTCTTCTGCGGCTTCTTCCAAGTCGCGGAAGTCGCTGCTGACGCCGCTGATGCCCAAAACGCCGCTCTTCTTGTTCATAACGGAAGACATTTCGTCGGGCGTCAATTTTTCTTTTTCCATAATAAAGGGTACGATGGCGGGGTCCATATCGCCGGTGCGGGTACCCATTGCAAGGCCTTCAAGCGGCGTAAATCCCATAGAGGTATCGTAGCATTTTCCTCCGATTACGGCACTGATGCTGGATCCGTTGCCCAAATGGCAGGTGATCAGATTGACATCGTCCAAATCTTTTCCCAGCATTTTTGCGGCTCTTTCGGTGATATATTGGTGGCTAGTGCCGTGGAACCCGAATCTGCGAACCTTATATTTTTCGTAGTATTCATAAGGCAAGGCGTAGATATAGTTGACCGCGGGAATGGTTTGGTGGAAGGCGGTGTCGAATACGGCGACCATGGGGACATCGCCCATGATTTCGCGGCAAGCTTCGATCCCGATGATGTTCGGCGGATTGTGGAGGGGGGCGATTTCCACATTGTCGTTTACGACCTTCATCACCTTTTCGTCGATAACAACGGATTCCGCAAAGTCTTCGCCGCCGTGTACCACTCTGTGGCCGACTGCGTCGATTTCATCGAGACTCTTAACGGCGCCGTATTCTTCGTGTTTCAAAGAATCCAATACGATCTTCAAGGCCGCTTTGTGGTCTGCGAGGGTTTCTTCGATAACCACCTCGTCGTGTCCTTCCGCTTCGTATTTCACTCTGCCGCCTTCGATGCCGATGCGTTCGGCCAATCCCTTGGCGAGGACTTTTTCGTCTTTCATATCGATCAGTTGATATTTCAGCGAAGAGCTCCCACAGTTGATGACTAAAATATTCATACATTTCCTCCTCATGAATTAGAAAATTTACCTCCGTTATTATATCATATAAGGGACAAATGGCGAAATAAACGAAAGGATCGGATACCATGAACTATGCCGCCGTCGTAGCGGAAATGAACCCGTTGCATTACGGGCATTTGCAGATTTTACAAGAAGCAAGACAGCGCGCAGACGGCGTGGTGGTCCTCTTAAGCGGCGCATTTACCCAACGGGGCATGCCCGTGGTGACGGACAAATTTACGCGGGCAAAGGACATTCTCCAAAACGGCGGCGATCTGGTTCTCACCCATCCCGTGCAAACGGCGATAGCCCATGGAGAGATGTTTTCCTATGGCGCCGTCTCCGCCTTGGCCCATGTGCCGGGCATTCGAAGTATTTGTTGCGGCACGGAATGGGGCGATACGCGCACCTTCGAGGCCATTCGCCTCTATACGAAAACAAAGGACTTTCGGGACCGGCTCAAATCGTCCCTGAATGACGGCGCTTCCTATGCCACGGCGTATCGCATGGCGCTGGAAGAGAAAAATACCGCATGGCGACATCTTTTTCAGGGCAATGCCCTCCTCGCCTTCGGTTATTATAGGGCCATCGCCGATCAGAATCTGCCCATATCACTGATACCGATCCCCCGAAAAGAAGACGGCGCATTTCCTACAATGCATGCGAGCGAAATTCGCCGCATCTTCGGCACAAATCCCGCGCGCGCGACAAAATACTGTGCGGCCACGCCGCCGCAATTTGACGAAGCCGCGCTATTTTCCGGCCTGTATTTGCTCTACCGCGCGCATTTCGGCGCCGACTTCGATTTTTCCCCTTATGACGGCTATGAAGCGGGGATCGAACACCGTATTGTTCGTCTTCTGCGGACGGAAACGAATGCATTTCGCTTTTTAGAGCGCGCCTCCACCCGCAGATACTCCAAATGGCGCATTGCCCGCCTGCTTCTATCCGCCTATCTCGACATCTCCAAAAAGGAGACGCAGACAAGCGTCCAAAACAGTCGAAGCCTTCAGGTTCTCGGCTTTAACGAGCGGGGCAGAGAGATCCTCTCTTTTGCGAAAAACGGAGAATGTCGCCTCCTTACAAACTTCAAACAATTGCACGATGGGGATCCCGACGAATCTTTACAACTCATTTGGGAATCGAAGGCCACCGATCTCTGGTCGGTCCTTACAAAGGCGCAAATGGGCGAGGATTATCTACGCCACCCCGTGATCACGACATACAAAAAATGACTCGGATGGTCTCCGAGTCTTTTTTATAGGGGCTATTCTCCTAATTCTTTGCGGTTTTCATTGATGAGTTTGATCATATCGGAAAGTTGCACCTGGGTCTGTTCCAATAGACCGTCTACATAGCGCTTGGCCGAGATACGCATCTGTTCGCTCTCTTCTTCGGCGCGGCGCATGATTTCTCTCGCCTGATTTTGTGCGGTCACGGTGATCTCGTCTTCGTCGACCAGCTTTTGCGCTTCTACATGGGCCGCCTGTACGATTTGCTTGGCGTGCAGATTGGCTTCTTCAAAGATCTCATCCTTGCGTTCTTTGATGTTTTTCGCCTCGGAAATATCTTGGGGAATTTGCGATTGAATCTGGTCCAAGATATGGTTGATCTCGTCCTTGTCCACCATGGTCTTTCCCGTAAGGGGAATGGTGCTGCTGACTTCCAGAAGATCTCTTAAATCTTCAATTAATCGAATAACGTCCATTACTACCTTCCTCTCATTTTCTTCTTCATCGCTTCTCCTACCACGGCGGGAACGAACAGAGAGGTGTCTCCGTCGAACATCGCGACCTCTTTGGCGAGAGACGAACTGACAAACAACTGATTCTGGTCGGAAAGCAAAAAGACCGTCTCCAGACCCGTGCCATAATTCTTATTGGCCATGGCGAGCATATACTCGCTTTCGTAGTCGGTATTGGACCGGAGTCCGCGGACGACGGTAGAGATGCCTTTTTCCTGAGCATAATCCACCAATAATCCTTCGAAACTGTCGACCTCGATCCCCTTCTCGTCCTTTAAAACTTCCCGTAACAAGTGGAGTCTTTCTTCCGTCGAAAAAAGTCCCGCCTTGTTTTTATTGTTTAAGACGGCTACGATGACCTCGCCGAAAATCTTTCTGGCGCGAAAGATAATATCCAGATGACCGTGGGTCACGGGGTCAAAACTGCCGGCATAAATGACTTTCAAATCCTAATCACAACTTTCGTAGATCCATATTTTCTTATTTCCGTACTTCTTTAAGCGAGCGAGCCGAAGGCCTGTGACGTCTTCGAATTCGTACTCCCGAGGCGCTTCGAGAATCAAGCGGCCTTGCTCTTTCAGTAGGTCGGACGCTACGACCGCTCGAATTGCCTCCGAATAATACGCTCGTTCCGCATAGGGCGGGTCGAGATATATGTAATCGAATCGCATGCCGCGATCTGCTGCTTCCGAAAGGCATTGCTCGTAAGATCCTTCGAACACTCTGCTCTTGCTATTATACCCCGTAAGGTTCAAATTTTCACGAATAAGTCGCAAACTGTCCGGATGCTTGTCGCAGAACCATACCATAGCTGCGCCGCGGCTCAGAAATTCGATTCCGATTCCGCCGGTGCCGGCAAAAAGATCCAGCGCATTTACATCCGAAAAAGGACCAAAGAGGACATTGAATATACTCTCTTTAATGCGGTCTTCGGTCGGACGAATGCGATCGCCCTTTGGGGTCTTGAGTTTTCTACCGCGCTTTTCCCCCGCTATTATCCGCATAATTTCTCCCCCTAAAGTGTAGCATAGCTCCGTTTTCCTGACAATTCTCTAGATCCCGCGGATGCGGTTTTCATAGGCGATGACCGCACGATACAGATCCGCCTGTTCCCTCGGATTCAAATGCCCGCCCGAAAGAATCGCATCGGCTTCAATTTTCGCATAGCGCATAATGTCCATATCCTCGATCAAATCGCCGATGCGGAAATGGATAGCCCCCGACTGCTGTGTGCCGAAAAAATCGCCGCCGCCGCGCATTTTAAGGTCTTCTTCTGCGATATAAAACCCGTCTGTCGAGCGAACGAGGATTTGCAGTCGTTGCCGCGCCGCCGGTTTGTCGCTGTCGGAGTGCAAAATACAATAGGCCTTTTGATCGCCGCGGCCCACCCTTCCCCGGAGCTGATGCAAGGTGGAGAGGCCGAAGCGATCGGCATCGAATACGAAAAGGAGGTTGGCATTAGGCACATTGACGCCCACTTCGATTACCGTCGTCGAAATCAAGATCTGCACGCGGTTTTCCTGGAAGTCCTGCATAATCGCATTTTTTTCTTCCGCAGATAGGCGCCCGTGGAGACAGCGTACGCCATAATTTGAAAACCGCTCCCGAGAAAAGTATTGGTAAACGCTCTGTGCATCGTGCAGAGGATTCTTGTCGTCTCCCTCAATCAGCGGGCATACCACATAGATTTGCTGGCCGCTCTTCAAAAAAGATTCCATAAATCCATAAGCGCTCTCGAGGTCTTGTCCTCCCACGACGGCGGTTTCTATGGGCTTTCTGCCCGCCGGCATGGTGCGAATAGACGAGATCTTTCCGCTGCCGTACATCACGATCCCGAGACTTCTGGGAATCGGCGTCGCCGTCATAATCAATCGGTCGCTGGCCGAGACCTTTTCCTGTAGCTTTTCTCGTTGGAGCACGCCGAATCGATGCTGTTCGTCGGTGATCGTAAGGCCCAGTCGGTCGCTTTTTACATCTTCTTGAAACAGCGCATGGGTGCCGATTAAGATATCGCAATTTCCGACGGAAAAGTTTTCGAGAACATCGCGCTTCTCTTTCGCCTTCATAGATCCCGTCAATAGTTCGGTCTTTACCCCTAAGGGAAAAAATAATTCCTGTGCCTGTCGATAATGTTGGGCGGCGAGGATCTCCGTCGGCGCCATCATCATCGCCTGGTAGCCGGATGCCACCGCCACCGCCATGGCCAGAAATGCGAGTACCGTCTTTCCGCTCCCCACATCTCCCTGAATCAAACGCTCCATCCGCTCGGCGCTCGCCATATCGCGGCGAATATCCGCCCACGCCGCCGCCTGGTCGTCAGTTAGAGAAAAGGGCAAGGAGGTGAGCAGCCTCTCCGCGAGATCCTCGTGTTCCATCGAAAAACCCGCTTCGGATCTCTCCTCGTGAAATCTTCCCAAGGCCGCCTGGAACAAAAGAAATTCGGAAAACACCAGGGATTGCCGTCCCAGCATCGCATCCTCGATTCTCCGGGGCCGATGCACGGCTTGGAGGGCATCCCCCTCTGACAAAATCCCGTAACGCTTGCGCAAATAATCGGGCACCACCGGCGGCATCGCCGTATTTTCGAGCGCTTCTTCGATAAATCTTCCCATCGCCTTCTGCCCAATCCCCGCACCGAGGGGATAGATCGGCTCGATGGAGAGCGCCTCCTCCCGTTCAGCCGCATTAAAGAGTTTAACGGCAGAAAACTGCAGGCGATTCTGAAACAGTTTCGGCTTTCCGAAGATATAGTACTCCCCGCCGATTTGCAATTTTTTGTCCATAAAGGGCATATTAAAAAGGGTCAGATCTGCTTCTCTGCCGCCGTCTTCGACGGTGAACGTCTGCATTTTCAGGCCTTTTTTCATATAGCGCACGGGCGATTTTTCAATGACCCGAACTCGATAAGTCTGTTTCTCTGAAAAATCCGGCTTATTTAGAGAATGCAATCGACTGCCGTCTTCGTAGCGCGTAGGCATGGTATATAGCAGGTCTTCGGCGGTTTTTTTGCCGAGCGCATGGAGCCGTTCGGCGGTTTTTTTGCCAATCCCCCGAATCTTCTCAATGGGGTCGTAGAGTTCCATAGATTCCTCCAATGAAAAAGCAGGCTTTCGCCTGCTGTTTATTCGACAGAAATCAAGTAGTAGTAGATCGGCTGGTCGCCGCGAAGGATTTCAAAATCCAGATCGGGATGCGCCGAAGAAATGGCCTCTTCCATGGCCTCCGTCGCCGATGCATCCACGTCTTCTCCGGCGTAGAGGGAGACATACGATGTATCGTCGTCGATCATTTCTTCCAATACGGCGAGGGTGGTGTCGTGTACCGTTTCGCCTCTGGCGAGGATTTTTTTATCGGAAATGCCGATGATGTCGTCCTTATGGATTTCGATGCCGTTCATTTCCGTATCCCGCACCGCATAGGTGATCTGGGCGGAGCGGACATCGTCGATGGCGGCATTCATATTCTCTAAATTCTCTTCTAAAGAGGCATCGGGCAGGAAGTGAATGCAAGCATTGATCCCCTCGGGGATGGTACGGGTCTCCAGTACGACGACTTCTTTTTCGGAGATCTCGGCCGCCGCCTTCGCCGCCATAAAAATATTGCCGTTGTTGGGAAGTACGAATACGCGTTTTGCCGAAACCTTCTCAATCCCCGCCAGTATATCTTCCGTACTGGGGTTCATCGTCTGTCCGCCGGTTACGATATAGTCCGCGCCGGCTTCCTTAAAGATGGATTCTAGGCCTTTTCCCGCGCAAATCGCGACAAAACCGTCCGATTTTTCTTCGACGGGCGCGGCCTTCTCTTCTTGCTGCACCTTTTGTACCTGCGTTTCGCTAAATAGGCGTTCGGAGTGCTGTATGCGCATATTGTCGATCTTTATGTCTTTCAAGAACCCGTATTCCAATCCGCTTTGCAGGGCGAGACCGGGATCGTTGGTATGCACGTGGACCTTGATCATCCTATCGTCGCCCACGACCAAAAGGCTGTCGCCCCGTTCGATGAGCTTCGCCTTGAGATCCTCCACGTGGTCCTCTTCGGTATTTACGATAAATTCCGTACAGTAGCCGAATTGAATGTCGTCGGTAGAAATGCGTTTGCGTTCCGCCTTTTCCACCACCGCATCGTGCACCGCCTCTCCCGTGACGGGCATACCCTTTAAGGACAAAAGCGCGCCTTCCATAATCGTCACCAGGCCCTGTCCCCCGGCATCGACGACACCGGCTTCTTTTAAGACGGGCAATAGATTCGGCGTATTCGCCAAAGATTCTTTCGCGCGCGAGAGAACGGCTTCGGCGAATTCGATCAGATCGGAATACTTCTTCGCATTTTTTATGGCAAAGTCCGCGCTTTCTCTCCCTACGGTAAGTATCGTGCCTTCGGTGGGCTTCATTACCGCAAGATATGTCATTTCCGATGCCTTCTTCAGGGCGACCGCCAAGTTCTGAATATTTAGGACCTCTTTGTCCTTCAGCCCTTCGGCGAATCCGCGGAACAGCTGGGAAAGAATGACCCCGCTATTTCCCCGCGCGCCCATAAGCGCCCCGCGGCTCATTTCCGATGCCAATCCGGCGACGTCCTCGGCTTCTGAGGATTCCACCTGCCGAACGGCGCTCTTTATCGTCATCGACATATTGGTACCGGTATCGCCGTCGGGAACGGGAAACACGTTTAAGTCGTTGACCGTCGTTTTGTTTTGCTCTAAAAAATTGGAAGCACTGATCAGCGCTTCACGAAATGCTTTCGCAGATATATGCTCCATTTGCTACCTCTAGTCCATCCGAATGCCTTCGACCAAGACCTCGATATCCTCTACTTCGAGACCCGTCAGAGATTCTACATTGAATCGCACCCGGTCGATGACGTTCTGTCCCACAGTAGAAATACGAATGCCGAACTCTATGATTACGTGAAGTTGTATCCGTATCCGCTCGTTCTCCGAGTTTACGGAAATTCCCTTCGTCAGGTTTTCAAATTTCAACAATTGAAAGATGCCGTCTGCCGCATTCTTCGACGCCATGCCCACGATGCCGTAGCTTTCCATGGCGGAGATGCCGGCGATGGTGGCGATCACTTGATTGTCGATCGTAATATTTCCTTTATTCGTCGGAATCGTTACTTGCATTCTATATGCCTCCTTTCCGATGATCGGAATTTCCACCATTATATCATACTTGATAGCGGGAAAAACATAGATGCCCGAATTGCAATTTTATTTTTCCTATGGTAAAATATCTCGTATTGTAAAGCGTCGGAGGAGGTGTAAAAATGTCTAAAAGATGTGAAGTTTGCGGAAAACAAAAGCAATATGGGAATTCTATTTCCTTCTCCCACAGAAGGGGAAACAGAACTTGGTCTCCGAATTTACAGAGAGTCTTGGCAAAAGTAAACGGATCCAACAAACGAATTTATGTATGCACGCGCTGTTTGCGTTCCGGTAAGGTCCAACGGGCCCTGTAAGAAATAAGTCGATTCGATGAATCGGCTTTTTTTGTATTGAATTTGGCAAAAGGAGGAGTCTATGAAATTGTATATTGCAAGTCGCATTCCCGAATCGGTGCTCGAACGCCTAAAAGGCTACGACTACAGCTATCACGATAGCGACATTCCCTTGACAAAAGAAGAGATCATCGAAAGGCTTTCGGGCAAAGAAGCGTTGATCTGTCCCCTTTCCGATAAAATCGACGCCGAAATCATGGATCGCGCTTCGGATCTTAAGATCATCTTGAATTACGGCGCGGGCTTTGACAATATCGACATCGACTACGCCAAAGAAAAAGGCATCGTCGTCTGCAATGCCCCCGCTCCCTCCTCTGCCGTGTCTACGGCGGAGCTGACCTTTTTGCTGATGCTCGCGCAATCTCGTCGACTGCTCGAAGCGGAAAAAGATTTGAAGTCTGGCGGCTTCCGCGGTTGGAGGCCCACCTATTTCTTGGGACGCGAACTCCGCGGTAAGACGTTGGGAATTTTCGGCATGGGCAATATCGGCAAAAACCTGGCCAAACGCGCCTTGGCTTTTGAAATGGACGTCATCTATCACTCCCGCCATCGAAAGGACGATATCGAGCAATTGGGCGCGCGATATGTAGATTTTGACGCCCTCCTCGCCGAATCCGATTATATCAGTCTCCATTCCGCCTTCGCCCCTGAATTGAAGCACCGCTTTGATGCGGATGCCTTTGCCGCCATGAAAAAGACCGCCGTCTTTATCAATGCCGCAAGGGGACCGTTGATCGACGAAGCGGCCTTGGCCGATGCACTCGAAAAGGGCGAAATCGCCGGCGCCGCCTTGGATGTCTATGAATTCGAACCGAAGGTCACCGAAGCCTTACTCGACATGGACAATGTTACCCTCGCCCCGCATTTGGGAAATGCCACCGTCGAAGCGAGACTCGAAATGGGAAACGCCTGTGTGGACAATCTCGAAGATTTTATGCGCGGCGAAAAACCCAGAAACCAAGTCAACTGATCCGACAGCAAACAAAAACAGAACCGACAAAAGCTATGTCGGTTCTGTTTTTTATTGCGCGTATGTAGGCAAGCATCGTTTGTTCAATCCGAGGATTGGACCACGACCACGCGCCCTTTGTGAATGGTGATCGTACCGGTATTGTCTAGGATCTCGTTGCTTACGCCACGCGTACGCTTGCGCATCAGGGACAGGGCAGAAATTTCATATTTCATGCCTTCCGTCGAGACGATGGCGGAATCCGTAAGGGGCAAGAGGCTGATATAGGTATAGCCGTCCTTCGAAAAAGTATAGCGCCCCTCGCCCAAAATCTCGAGGCGATTGGAATCGTCCACGAGGAGAATCCGCGTTTCTCCATCTACATAGGCCTCTAGAGAAAAAATCGTCGCCAGGCTGTGATCGATTCTCGAGCCGGTGCCGCCGAGGATGCGAATTTCCTCGGGCTTGTATTCGAGCATGCGCAAAAGCGCCATCTCGGTGTCCGTTTCATCCTTCATCGGCGAGAGGATCTCCGCGGGAATCTCCGGTCTTTGGATCTCTTGCGTGCGAACCGCACTGTCAAAATCGCCCACGACGAGCAAAAGTTTCTCCGGGATCGCGCCCAATGCGTCGAAACCGTGATCGGCACAGATGATGCCGTCGGCCGCTTCGATTTCTCTTTCCAAAAGTTCCTTAGAAGGCGGCGTGCCCCCGGTGATGATCAGTCCCCGCTTCATAACGATCGAAGCGCTCGTATCGCCGAAGACGGGTCCTCGTGTCCGAAAATATACGAACCCGCTACCAAGCTGCGCGCCCCCGCCTCGACGAGGCGCTTTCCAGTATGTTCGTTGACCCCGCCGTCGACCATAATTTCTACATCTCTTCCCCGGAGCATTTTGCGGATTTCACGCACCTTTTCCACCGAAGATTCGATAAACTTTTGGCCGCCGAAACCCGGATTTACGCTCATCACGAGAATCAGGTCCAAGTCGTCCAAGAGATACCGAATGCTCTCGGGGCTCTGTCCCGGGTTCAGGCTGATGCCCGCCCGCACACCGGCTTCTTTGATCGCATACACGAGACGGTGGCTATGGATGGTCGCATCGGTATGGAAAGTAATTCGGTCCGCGCCCGCTGCGATGTATTGATCCACAGAATGTTCCGGCCGATCGATCATCAGATGTACATCGAAGGGGATTTCGGTGCGACTGCGAATCGAGCGAATCACCGACGGCCCGAAGGTGAGGTTCGGTACATACAATCCGTCCATTACGTCGATATGGATATAGTCAACGGCCTCTTTGTCCAAAAAATCGATGGCTTCTCCCAAGGCGGAGAAGTCGGCCGATAGAATCGACGGTGCCACTAACGCCATTTTGTGTTCTCCTTTTCCGATAGTTCTTCATAAATCTTTACATAGTTTTCGTAGCGGGATTCGGGGATTTTCTTCGCCTCGACAGCAGCTTTGACCGCGCAACCGGGCTCGTTGATATGAACGCAGTTTTGAAACTTGCATTGCCCCATAACGTCGCGGAATTCGCGAAAGGCATCCGCCAATTCTTCCGACGGGATCTCCGAGAGTTCTATACTGGAAAAACCCGGAGTATCGAAGAGGTACATCCCTTCCTCGCCGGCGAAAATTTCTGTGTGTCGCGTCGTATGGCGTCCCCGACTGTTTTTATCGCTCACCGCGCTCGTCTCGAGATCGAGACCCAACGTGCGATTCAAAAATGTCGATTTTCCCGCACCCGAAACCCCGCTCAAGGCGGTCGTCTTGTGGTGCAGCACGCTCTCGAGGGCCTGAACGGAGGCTTCCGCATCTTCCGAGAGGAGAAACACCCGGTAGCCGCTTTGTTCATAGATCGCGGCGACGCGGCGCGCCTCCTCCGGATCCAAATCGAATTTTGAGACGACCGGGTAAATCTCGATCTCCTTGTATTCATAGTAGGCGATCAATTTATCGACCAAATACAAATTGTACTTTGGGCTCGCCACCGGGATAAAGACCAACATCTGATCGACATTCGCCACCGGCGGTCGCAGTACGACGTTTTTGCGCGGAAGGATTTCTTCTACCGAGTTTAAGCGATCCCCCTCGTCCAAAGTCAGGGTCACGAAATCCCCCACCACCGGCTTCATATTGCGGTGGCGAAAAATGCCCCTGGCGCGCGTCTCGTAGGTATTGTGGTCCTCGGCGTAGACATAATAGAAACCGCCGAGGAGTTTTGTAATTCTACCCCGCATAGTCACTAAAAGTTAACCGTCTGCACGGTAGAACCGTCGATGCGGATCGAGGCCCGATCGCCGGTCGCGCCCTTTACCGGATACGAGATCGACGAGCCTCCCATTACTTCTTCCTTCTGAATGACGCGGTCTGTGCCCTTCGAGTGAATGATCACTTCGATTTTGTGGGTGTTTCCGTCTGCGGGCACCTGCGCCGAAAGCGTCTTTTCCGTTACGCCGGTGTTTTCGCCGGAATTGTCGTCTTCTGTCGGCTCTTCTTCCGGCTCCTCGGGTTCGGGTCGTTTGCTTAAGATAATATCCACGCGGGAACCGGCGGGAATTTGATTGCCGCTGTTGTATTGCTGCCATACGACCTCGCCGGGTCCGACGGTAATGTCTTCGCGCTCTTCCACATTGCCGAGCTTCAAACCCTGTTCCGCAAGCAGCGCCTTCGCCTTATCCAAGGTGACGCCTTTCAGATTGGGAACGACGGTCATTTTCGCATCCTGTCCCTTGCTGATCACCACGTGTACGGAGGCGTTCTTTTCGATTTCCGTTTCGGCGTCGGGTTTTTGGCGAATAATTCGCTCCGAGGGAACCTGGTCATTGTACTCGGTCTTGTCGACGACAAGCTTGAGCCCCAAATTCCTGAGGGCGGATTGTGCCTCGGAAATGGTCATATTCTCTAAATCGGGCACGACGATTTTTTCGATGTCCTTGGCGATGGTTACCGAGAAACGGTCGCCTTTTTTGAGAACTTGACCGGCCTCTACCGATTGCGCGAGAATCGTACCGGGTTTTAATCCCTCGTCGGATTCTTTTTCTTCGATGCCCAAATCCAAATCGTTTGAAGCCGCGAAGTCCTTCGCTTCGGATACGTCTTTTCCGATCAAATCCACCATTTCGACCGCACTCATTTCCTGATTGGTCGTCAGAATGTCTTTGATCTTACTGCCGCCAAATGCCACGCCAAACAGCAATAAGAGGGCGAGCAATACACCCGCCACCATGGCGACGGGATTGGACTGCTTCTTTTTCGGCTTTTTCGCAGCGTTTTGCTCTTCGTTTTCTGCGGCTTGGATCGGCGCCGTATTTCCCGGCGCTTTCTGCCGCTCGGGAGGAATCACTACGGTGGTCCGCGTCGGTTCTACGGGACGAGAGCTGCCGTACACCTTGCCCAAAAGGATTGCCTTTACATCTTCTATGATCAAACCGACATTGTCGTATCGGTCGGAAGGCTTCTTCTCGGTCATATGGGCGAATACCTGATCGACCTCCGCACTGACGCGGGGGTTGCGCTCCGAGGGAAGGGGGATCTTGTTCTGCACATGCATCAATGCGACGGTGATGGGATTTTCGGAATCGAAAGGCACATCGCCCGTCAACATCTCAAAGAGGACGATCCCCATGGAATAAATGTCGCTTCGGGCATCGACCTTTTGGCCCCGTGCCTGTTCGGGGGAAAAATAGTGGACGCTTCCCATCACCGCATTGGTTACGGTTACTGTGGCATTGCCCGCCATGCGCGCGATGCCGAAATCCGTGACTTTTACCCGATTGTCCCGGGTCACCATAATGTTTTGGGACTTGATGTCCCGGTGGATGATGTTTTTGCTATGGGCGATTTTTAGCGCTTCGGCGATCTGGATCAGGTAATTCAGCGCCTGGTTCTGCGGAAGCATTCCTTCTTCCCGCACCAGTTCTTTTAGGGTCTTGCCGTCGATATATTCCATGACGATATAATACACGTCGTCGCCGTCGATGGTCTCCATTCCGACGTCGTAAATGCTTACGATATTGGGATGCGAGATACTCGCGGCCGCCAAAGATTCCCTTCTGAACTTGCGGATAAAATTGTCGTCCTCGTTGTATTCACTTTTTAAAACTTTTATAGCGACGATACGGTCCAGCCGTCGATCGTGGGCTTTATAGACATCGCCCATGCCTCCGCTGCCGATCTTGTCGAGACATTCGTACCGATCCGCTAAAATCATTCCTCGCATATCCTCACCTACTCTTATCAAAGACGATCACGGTAATATTGTCCTTGCCGCCGGCGTCCAATGCCAATCGTACGAGTCTCTTTGCCACGTCTTTCTTATCTGCCAACAGGGTCTTCTCGATCTCTTCGATATCCGCAACATCCGACAGGCCGTCGGAGCACAGAATGATATAGGACATATCCAGGGGCAGGGTTCGAATCTCGAAGTTGATCCCCTTCGCCGTTCCCAATGCCTTGGTCAATACGTTTTTCTTCGGGTGGACGCGCGCTTCTTCTTCGGAAATGTCGCCCATTTCCAAAAGATAGTTGACGAAACTGTCGTCCTTTGAGATTTGAAACAACGCCTCCCGATAGCCGTAAATGCGGGAATCGCCGACATTGACATAATACAGCTTCTTGCCCAGGATGTAGACCAGACTTAAGGTCGTTCCCATGCCCCGCAGTTTGAAATTCTCCTCCGACTGACGAAAAATCTCTCGATTCGCCTCCTGCACCCCGCGGTTTAGGAGGTCGGTCAGCTGTTTTTCGTTCTCGATGGGTACCGACAGCATCTTGCGGAGCGTGCTTACCGCGATGGAACTCGCCGTCTCTCCGGCGGCATGTCCGCCCATCCCGTCTGCCAAAATGGCGAAACGGTGCCGGGGATCGATATAATAGCTGTCTTCGTTATTCTCTCTGCCACCGATATCGGTATACGCAGATATATTCATATAATCACCTTGTCTCTTCGGCCTCGCATCCGGCTTTCAGTTGTCCGCAACTCGCCTGAATATCACTGCCTAATTCTCTTCGTATTGTACACGATAAGCCTTTTTGCGACAACTCCCTTTGAAACCGGAGGATCTCCTCGCGCGCCGGTCGACTTTCGTCATAATGGTCCGTGGGATTCAAAGGAATCAAATTGATATGTGCCGGCAGGCCCCGAAGGAGCGACTGCATCTCGCGAATATTGCGTTCGCCGTCATTTTTTCCCCGAATCAATGTATATTCAAAGGTGATACGCTGCCCCGTTCGATCGGCGTACCGACGCAGTGCGCGCATCAGTTCTTCCAGGGGGTACCGCGCGGCGATCGGCATAATCTTTTTCCGCGCCGATTGATCGGTCTCGTGCAAACTCACGGCGAGATTGACGGGAATATCTTCTTCGGCCAATCGATCGATTCCCTCCACGACGCCGGAGGTGGATATGGTCATATTGCGATAACTCATATTCTTCCCCTTCGGATCGTGCAGAAGGCGCAAAAATCGGAGGACGTGATCGTAATTGTCGAGGGGTTCGCCGCTTCCCATCAGAATAACATTGGAAATCGAAATTCCCTCCCGCGCTTCTACCGCATACACCTGATCGAGCATTTCATAGGGCCGTAGATTGCGGATCAGGCCGCCGCGGGTGGAAACACAAAAGCGACAACCCATCTTGCAGCCGACTTGAGAGGATACGCAGAGGCTATAGCCGTGATGATAGCGCATCAACACCCCCTCTACGATCTCGCCGTCGTGCAGTCGATACAAATACTTCTTCGTCTCATCGAGTTTGGAAGCCAATCGCTTCACGATGCGCACCGCATAGGGCGCATCGCCCAATTTCTTTGCCAGGCGATCGGGGATATTACTCATCTCTTCAAGCGCTTTTCGCTTTCCGTGGTGCCCTTCAAAGAGCTGCACCCCGCGAAAGGGTTTCTCTCCCGCTTCCGCCATACATTCTTTTAACTCTTCGGGATACATCTCTGTCCAGTGCATATTCATTCCTTTCTGACGATACAGGCCATCGAAAAACCGTCCGTATGCCGCTTATGGGGCCAGAATCGCTCTCCGCCGCCCTTGAGCGTACACTCGGGATGATCCGATAAGAAGGATTGCAGCACCCCTTCATTTTCTTCTAAGGTAACCGTGCAAGTACTATACACGAGTTCGCCGCCGCGAGAAAGTGCGCCATAGGCATTTTCAAGCATTTTTCGCTGTACCCTTGCCAAATCTTTAAGATCTTCCGTGCGAACGCGCCACTTGATCTCGGGTTTTCGACGAATCAGGCCGAATCCGGAACAGGGCGCGTCCAAAAGAATGCGGTCGTAGCTTGTATCCCTCACGGGTTTTAAGGCGTTATTGACTTGTGTGTGCACATTTTGAATCTGTAGGCGCTCTATATTTTCATTCATAATCGCAAGACGCGCAGGCGATACGTCAAATGCGTCTACCGAAGCGAAGATTTCCGCCATTTGAAAGCTCTTTCCGCCGGGGGCGGCACAGAGATCCAATGCGCGGGCGTCGCGATCGGGCGTAAACAGCTCCACCACGTGCATCGATGCCGCATCTTGCACATAGAAGGCGCCGCTTCGAAAAGCGTCGCCGGAAAAAAGTCCCCAGGGATCGGCGATATCGAGGGCGATATCCGATGCCGGAGACGGCTTGGAAGAATATCCCACCGCTTCCAGCATATGGGCCAGTGTATCTCGGTCGATTCCCACCGGGCGCACGGTAAGCGGCGCCGGCTTGGAAAGCGCGCGGAAAAATGCTTCCGTCTCTTCTTTTAGGATCGGCTGAAAATGGCGCACCCATTCCTCGGGAAAACTATATTGAATCGAAAGGCGACGCACGGGATCCTTCTCTACGATGCGAAATGCCTTCTCTTTTTCTCGTAAAATCGCGCGTAGCACGCCGTTTACCAAACCGGCGGCGCCGACATTGGCGATTTTTTTCGCCGATCGCACCGCTTCGTCGACGGCGGCATGGGCCGGCACGCGGTCCAGAAAGCGAATTTGATAGAGGCCGATCTGCAGAATATAGCGGATCATGGTCTCGAGGCGCTTGTGATTTCGCACATAACGATTGACGATAGAATCGAGATAGCTACGGTGTCGTACACAGCCGTATACAATCTGCTCCATCAATCTGGCGTCCTTTGGCGAAAGGCCGTCGAATTGCAACGCATCTTTGATGTAGATGCCGTCGTAGATCTTTTCCAGTGCAAAGGCCGCCCGCAATCTTGGGCCCGCCATCAGTCATTTCTCCTTCCCAAAGAAAGTAGGCGCAGCAAGGTGCCCGCCGCCGTGAGTAGGCTCGCGACATAGGTGAGCGCCGCGGCGGATAGGATCTTTTCGACGCCGACCATCTCCGACGCATCCAGCACGCCGTCTCGCAAGAGGACTTTGGCGCGATGGCTCGCGTCGTATTCCACCGGCAAGGTGAGCAGCTGAAAGAGCACCGTAATCGCAAAAAGTGCGATCCCAAGTCTTAGAAGGGGCCCGTAAAACATCAGGCCGATAAATATCAAAAAGTACGACAGATTGGAACCCAATCCCGCCAAGGGCACCAATGCGTTTCGAAAGCGGAGCGGACCATAGGATTCTTCGTGCTGGATGGCATGTCCCACTTCGTGGGCGGCGATCCCCAAAGCGGCGATCGAAGTCGAATCGTATACGCCTTCGCTGAGCCGCAGGGTCATGGCGGACGGATCGTAGTGGTCGGTGAGATTTCCGCGGATCCGCTCGATTTTCACATCGTACATGCCATATTTTTTCAGAATGCGCTCCGCAAGGCTACGCCCCGTCAATTGGTGGCGATTGTAGACCTTGGAATAGTGTTCGAAATTTTCGCGAATCTTTCCCTGGGCATACATGGCGAGCAAAAGGCCCGGCAGGATATATAGCCAATACTTCATGTCCCAATAGTAAAGTCCCATCATCAGATTTCCCCCTCCTCGGGCAAAGAGACACCGGCGAGAAACGACACGATGTCCATGCGTTTTTTACCCGGACGCTGAATTTCCTTTACGAGTAGAGACCCTTCGCGCGTTCCCAGACGCAGAAACTTTTTGCCCGCCCTAAAGATACCCGGGGCCAGATTCTCACTCTGCACTTCTGCGGCAAATATCTTAATCCGCTCGCCGCGAAATTCGAGATATGCACCGGGCATCGGAGAAAATGCCCGCACCTTGCGCTCGATCTCCTCGGCGCTCTCCCAATACACGTCGATCTGTGTCACGCAATCGTCGATTTTTTCGGCATAGGTCGCCTTTTCGTGTTCCTGCTCGCAAAACGTTACCGGCCCCTTACGAACTGCCTCGACGAAATCCGTCAACAGTTCGGCACCGAGCGACGCCAGTTCGTCGTGAATGTCGCCGAAGTCCTTCCCGTCGACGGGGGTCTTTCGCATCTCCCAAACAGGCCCGGAATCCAATCCCTCCTCGATCTGCATCAGGCTGACGCCCGTCTCGGCGTCCCCTTCGAGGATCGCCCACTGCATCGGTGCCGCGCCGCGGAATCGGGGGAGCAAGGAACTGTGAATATTCACGGTATATTTTTTGGGAATCTCCAAAAGTTCCGCGTGTAGAATCTGTCCGTACGCCACCACGACGAAGAGATCGGCATCTTGTCTTCGTAATACGTCCAATGCCGCCTCGTCGTTACTGTTTTTCGGCTGGAATACCGGTATCCCCAATTTTCCCGCTTCTACCTTGACGGGCGTAGGACGCACTTTTTTACCGCGGCCGGTCTGTTTGTCTTCTCGGGTCACGACCATCACAACATCGGAAACCGCATGTAAGGCGCGAAGCGCCGGCACGGAAAACTCCGGCGTCCCGAAGAATACACTGCGCATTACTTCGCCTCGGCTTTCTTCTCTTCCTTGGGCTCCAGTACGTACATTTCTTCGGCGCGATCGGTAAACAAGATGCCCTCCAGATGGTCCATCTCGTGTTGCACGATCCGCGCAAGAAAGGCGTCCGCCTCGAGGGTGCGCGCTTCGCCCCGGGCGTCTTTATAGGAAACGACGATATGGGTCGCCCGCTCTACCTCGCCCGCTCGTTCGGGAACGCTCAGACAGGCTTCGATGCCCGATTCCGCGCCCGATTTTTCGACGATTTCGGGATTGATTAAGACCAGCTTATGGCCTTCGTAATCGTCGATCACAAGTAGGCGCTTTAATTTTCCGATCTGTACTGCGGCCAGTCCTACCCCTTCGGTGGCATACATGGTCTCGTACATATCTTCGATCAATGTGTGGAGCGCATCGTCAAATTGCTCGACAGCGCGGGATTTTTTGCGAAGGATGGGATCTCCGTCCGTTCGAATTTGTAATTTCGCCATAGATTTCCTTTCTGTATTTTTCAGCCGTCTATGGATATGCCGACGGCGATATTTTTCTCTGCTATATTTCTATAATAATGATTTAATACCCGTTTTAAAGCCTGCATATAGACCCGGTAGTCCTCGGGATAGATCTTTGCCGTAACGGTAAAGTGTTCGCGATTTTTGATCCGCGGCTGCTCCACCGGATCCAATACGATCGCATCCAAATGGTTGTGGCGTCCGATCGCCTCGAGGGTCCGCTTCCAATTCTCGCCATACGGCCGCAGATCTCCTTTGCCGCGTATATGGATGCGGAGCAAATGGACATAGGGCGGATAGCCGTACTGTTTGCGCGCTTGCATCTCCCGGTGGAAGAAGCGCTCGTACGCCCGATCTTTCGAAAAGACGATGCTGTAATTGTCCGGATTATAGGTCTGTATGACGACTTTTCCCGCCGCCTGTCCCCTCCCGGCACGGCCCGACACCTGCGTCAAGAGCTGAAAGGTCTTTTCCTGCGCCCGATAATCGGAAATATACAAAGAGAGATCCGCCGCTACGACGCCGACAAAGACCACGTCGGGAAAGTCGAATCCCTTGGCGAGCATCTGCGTACCCACCAGGATATCGACTTCCTTGTCTTGCATCTTCTTGTAGACCGCGGCGTAGTTTCCCTTTTGCGCCATTGTGTCCTTGTCCATGCGCAAAACGCGCGCCTTCGGAAATTTTTTGCGTATCCACTCCGATACGTGCTCCGTGCCGATCCCGAATTGTTTAAGGTAGGGGCTGCCGCATTCCGGGCAGGTCTTGGGTAAGATTTTGGTCAGGCCACAGTAATGACAGTGCAGCCGATCGGTATTTTTGTGATAGACCATGGCAATGTCGCAAGCGTCGCATTCCAATACGTAACCGCAGCTCCTGCAACTTACAAAATGGCTATACCCTCGGCGGTTGATAAAAAGAATCGCCTGTTTTTTGCGCTGAAGGGCATCCGCAATGCCCACCATCATTTCGCCGGAGAGGATCTCCACATTGCCGCGCATCAATTCTTCCCGCATATCCACCACGCGAATCGGCGCCCGCGCCGTCGAACCGGTGGCCGTCTGTACCAAGCGATGCACGGTAAGGTCTTTGTCCTTTCGCGCATAGGTCTTCACCGAAGGGGTGGCGGAGCCGTAGATCACCTTAGCATGGTCGATGCGGGCGCGAATCTCCGCCACTTCCCGCACGTCGTACCGGAGCCCCTCTTGATAGTCGTAGCTCTCTTCCTGTTCTTCGTCGATACAAATATACGAAAGATGGTTTGTCGGCGCAAAGATTGCCGAACGCGCGCCCACGACGATGGTACCCGGACGCTCGCGGATGCGCAGCCAAGCCGCCGCCTTCTCTCCGGCGCTTAAGCCCGAGTGGAGCACCTCCACCTTTCCCGGAAAGCGCGCCCGAAATCGGTGTACCGTCTGGGTGGCGAGTCCGATTTCCGGCACGATGACGATCGCGTCTTTGCCGTCCTTTATCGCCTCCTGACAGAGGCGCATATACACCTCGGTCTTACCGCTTCCCGTCTCGCCGAACAATAGATGGTTTTGGCCGTGCGCCGATCGAATGGCGTCGATCGCCCGGGCCTGCTCTTCGCGGAGCACCGGTCCTTCTTCGGGGAGAGGCAGCGGAGCATTCTCCTCTTTCACCAATCCCTTTTCTTGCAATGACGTAAGGGGACTGTCGGAAAATCCCGTCTTTTCGCGGACCACCTTTTTACTAAGGGGCCCTTCGGCCAGTAAGAGTTCGTAGACACAGCGCTGTTTTTCCGGCAGATCGCCTGCTTCTGTGCGCACCGCCGCGAATACGCGCCGCTTTCTTTTTTGAACGGCACCGGTGGAGACAAATCGGGGTTTTACCGTCCCCCGGCGAATACCGGCATCGATTGCCGCCGTCTCCTTTTCGTTTAAATCCTCTAGGAATATCGCGTCTTTTTCCCCGAAAAGGGACGCGAGCGCCTCGTCTTCCTCGGCGAGATACAGAGCCTCTTTTATGGTGCCGCTCACGTATTTCGGCAAGAGGGGCTGAAAAGACTGCACATAAGAAGTCAAAAATACTTCCCGCATGCGACGCCCCAACTCTATGGCGTGACGGGAGAGAATCGACCGGTGATCCGGCACGGAAATCACCGCCTTTAAATCTTCCCCCGTCCCTTCTTCAGCCGTCAGAACCACCGCCACCTCGCGTCGATTCCCCCGTCCAAATGGCACCACCACGCGTTTACCGATCGGATCGCTTCCGCCCTGTTCCCAGCGATAGCTATACAG
The DNA here is from genome assembly GCF_030815095.1 of Aedoeadaptatus ivorii. Lineage (NCBI taxonomy): Bacteria > Bacillati > Bacillota > Tissierellia > Tissierellales > Peptoniphilaceae > Aedoeadaptatus > Aedoeadaptatus ivorii. The sequence continues at coordinate 209,917 of NZ_JAUSWF010000001.1, read as the reverse complement.
CTGATCGATTTGGGGCAGCGATTTTTCTATATACACATGCACAATCATACGAGCCAAACACTCCAAACAATGCAAAAAAGCTAGATCCCTCTAGCTTTCCAGTTCCTGTTCCACTTTATTCAGTATAATCTCTGCCAACGCGCTCTTGTCCATAATCGGAAGCGATTCGGCCTTTCCGTCGGAGAAAAATATTTCTACCCGATTCGTATCAGCGCGGAAACCGGCATCCTTTTCGGTGATGTTATTGGCGACGATAAAGTTGAAATTCTTTTCCTTCAATTTCTTTTCGGCGTAGGTGCGCATATTGTGGCTTTCCGCGGCGAATCCCACGATCACCCGATCGCCTTTAATGGCGCCGAAATGCTTGGCGATGTCAGGATTGGGACGTAAGGCGATGGCCATTTCTCCGCTCTCCCGCTTTTTGATCTTCTCTTCGGTATAGTGCGCCGGCTTAAAATCCGATGGAGCCGCGGCTTTGATCAACACGCGCGTGCGCGAAAATAGCGACTCGACGGCGCGAAACATTTCTTCGGTGGATTCGACCGGGATAAAGTCGACGCCCACAGGCGCCTCAAGCCGCGACGGTCCGCTGATCAAATGGACCTTTGCACCGCGGTCGGCCGCCGCCTTCGCCAGGGCGTAGCCCATCTTTCCGGAACTGTGGTTGGAGACGAAGCGCACCGGGTCGATCCTCTCTAAAGTCGGACCCGCCGTGATGGTGATCTCTACGTCCTGTAATGTTTTTTTTGTAAGGGCGCGGTCAATATAGCTGAGGATCTCTTTCGGCTCTGCCATCTTTCCCTCTCCCACGTCTTGACAGGCCAACAGGCCCGATCCGGTGGGCAGGATTTCTACGCCGCTTCGCGCACTTAAAATGGCAAGCGACTTCTGCGTCGCTTCTGCACGCAGCATACCCGTATTCATCGCGGGGGCCAACAGAATCGGAGAGCGGGCCGCAAGCGCTACGGTACTCAGCATATTGTCCGCGATCCCGTATGCGAGCTTCGCCATGGTGTTGGCAGTGGCCGGTGCGATAACGATGCAATCGGCCCATTTCGCCAAAGAGATATGTTCCACATTCATATTGGAAAGCTGATTGAACATCTCCACATGGACCACATTGTTGCTCATAGTTTGAAAGGTCAGCGGGGTCACAAAATGTGTCGCGGCTTCGGTCATAACGACCTGAACCTCCGCGCCCGCTTTTTTAAGACGGCTTGCCAAATCTACCGACTTATACGCACTGATCCCCCCGCACACGCCGAGGAGAATGCGTTTATTCTGCAGCAAGTTCCTCCTCCTCTTCACTTTTTTCTGCTTCGAGCGCCTCGCGGCGAATCCGCTTTTCTTCGAGAATTTCTTCGTATCGTTCCTTCGTCGTAAAATCGACGGCGCCTTCCGCCACTTCCTGCATGGCGATGGATACGGGGTTTTCCAGTTCCGTATCGATCAAAGCGTCCTCTCCCGCGACGATTTCTCTGGCGCGCTTGGAGACCAAACTCGCCAAAGCGTATCGACTGGTCGTAATCTTGGAAATCTCTCCAAAAGATAGAATATTCATCGTATCGCCCTCCTCTCTACCATATCTTCTTTAATATTTTCATACCGTTTTACCCGCAGCTTCTCGGCCGCGATAATATTTTCGATATCCGAAACGGCCCTGTCCACCTCGTCGTTGACGACGAAAAAGTCGTATTCGCCGACGAAATCCAGTTCCTTAAATGCGTTGGCAAATCTCGTCTCTATGTCCTGTTCGCTTTCGGTGCCGCGTCCGATAATGCGCTGTTTTAATTCATCCATGGTCGGCGGCAGCAGGAAAATAAATACGGCTTCGTGGTATTTTTTCTTGATCTGCAAAGCGCCTTGTACGTCGATTTCTAAGAGCACGATCTCGCCTTTTTCGATTTCATCAAACACGAATTCCTTCGGCGTTCCGTAATAGTTGGTATGCACATGGGCGTATTCCAACAATTCGTCGTTTTCCACCATCTGTTCAAATTCTTCGGTGGTCTTAAAAAAATAGTTCTCTCCGTCGACTTCCGAAGGCCTCGGCTTTCTCGTCGTAACCGAGGTCGAAAACTTGACTTCGTCATTTTGTTTCATCAGCGCTTCGCTAACCGTTCCCTTTCCGCTTCCGGAAGGGCCCGATAAAACCAATAAAAAACCTTTAGACACGTAACACCAGCCTTTTTCCTCTACTCTATATTGGCGATCTGTTCTCTCATATCTTCGATCAAAGATTTGACTTCGACGATGTCGTGGAGGACGGCCACGCTTTTGGACTTGGAACTGATCGTGTTCGCCTCTCTGTGCATCTCCTGAAGAAGAAAGTCCAGCTTTCTTCCCACCGGACCGTTACCATTCATTATATCATCAAACTGATCGATATGAGAGTATAGACGTGTGATTTCTTCTTCGACAGACATCTTATCGTACAAGAGCGCAAGTTCCGTAGAAAAACGCGCGGGATCGGCCTCGAATTCGCGCATAAACGCCCGCACGCGCTCTTCGAACGCCACCCGGCGAATCTCTTTTTCCGCTTCGGACTCGCGCTCCATCTCCTCGACGATGCCCTTTAGCCTTCCGAGATCGGCCTTTATTTCGCGAAAGACATTCGCCCCTTCCGCTCGCCGCATCGAAACCAGATCCGCGATCGCCAGCGCCGCCGCTTCCTCGAATTCTTTTTCTAAAAACGTATCGGACGCGTCGAATTCCGTCTGTACGACGCCGGGCTTATCGAGGATCCAGTACACGTCGACATCGTCCCCTTCTTTCGTGGCACCGGTCTTGTGCAAGAGATTTCGATAGGCTTCAAACGCCCCTTCGTCGAATGTCAATGCATCGCCGGCTACTCTCTCACAGCGGTATTGCACTTCCACATGGCCGCGCTTGATATGGCGCCGAAGGATGTTTTTCATATCGGCTTCCGCCTCGGGGATCTCCCCCAGCCCCCGAATTCGAATGTCCAAACCCTTGTGGTTTACGGATTTTATAGAAACCCGAACGGAACCGCGATCGCCATGTACCTCCGCCGTTCCGAAGCCCGTCATACTGTTCATAAAAGCCTCCTCTATGGTATTATACATAAAAGAACGGGGAGGCGACAATCGCTCCTCGAAGGAGGTTATGCAGTTTGAGTTATGACGGTATTATGACCGCAGCCGTTTCCGAAGAATTAAATACGCGATTTTCCGGCGGCAAGATCGATAAAATATACCAACCCGAGAAAGACGTATTGCTTTTTAATTTGCGGGCGGGAAAAGACCGCGGGAGCTTGTTGCTTTCCGCAGCGGCCAACAATCCTTGTGCCTACATCACAAAAAAGAAATTCAAAAATCCCCAAACGCCGCCTGCTTTTTGTATGCTTCTGCGCAAGCATTTGGAATCTTCGACCATCCTATCGATTACACAAATCGAGATGGACCGTATATTGGCTATCAAGGTCCGCGGCATCGACGAACTCTTCGATCCGGTAGAAAAAACTCTTATGATCGAGATGATGGGCCGCCACTCCAATATCATTCTATTGAATGAAAATGGTGATGTGATCGATGCCATAAAACGCATCGGCATCCATATCAGCCGGGTGCGACAAGTTCTGCCCGGAGAACCCTATTCCCTCGAAAATATTATCGACAGGGACAATCCCCTCACAGAAGATGCGATGGGTTTTGCCGAAAAATGGGCGCGAGAAGAGGCGATGTCTGCCAAAAACTTCTTGATCCGCAACTATCTCGGCATCTCGCCCTTAATCGCAAGAGAAATCTGCTATCGCGCGGGGACTTCCGAAAAGGTGCCCGTAAAAAATGTAGACCCCGATGCATTCAAACGTGCATTTTTCAGCGTCGTATCCGAAGTCAAATCAAAAGATTTTAGTCCCCAAAGCGTCTCCGACGGCACTAAGGTCCTCGCGTACAGTGTCGTAAACCTTACCCAGTATCCCGAAGAGAGAAAGACCTTCTACGAAAGCCCCTCGGAACTTTTGGATACGACGTTTACCGATCGCGTCGAAGAAGACCGCGTGCGACAAAAAAGTCAGAATCTAAACCGACAGATCAAGAATCATTTGGAACGGGCGCTCCACAAGCAGGAAAAGATGGAATTCGAGCTTCGAGACGCCAAAGACCGGAAAAAGTATAAGGTCTATGCCGACGTGCTCTCATCTAATGCCTGGCAAGTGGAACGGGGGCTGCAGGAAGTCGAACTGGAAAACTTTTACGACAATATGGCGCCCCTTCGCATTCCTCTGGACCCGACCAAAGACGCTATCCAAAATGCCGCCCGCTACTATAAGCGTTATGCCAAATTAAAACACGCCGAGGCGGCATTGACCGCGCGAATCGAAAGAAATCGCAGCACCATTCGCTATCTGGATTCTATGCTTTACAACTTAGAAGATGCGGAAAATGTAGAAGAAGTCGACGGCATTCAGGAGGAGTTCCGCGAAGACTTTTTGAAGAAGAAGTACAAGGGCCACCGCGACAAGAAGAAAAAGGCCGCCAAACAGCCCGGCTACCTGCGCTTTCGCACCAGCGACGGAAAAGATGTCTATGTGGGCCGAAACAATCGACAAAATCAGGAGCTTACGCTTAAATTCGCCGCCAAAAGCGATTTATGGTTCCACGTCAAATCGGGCCCGGGCAGCCACGTGATTCTAAGGGATCCGGGAGAGAACCCATCCCCCGAGGCAATCGCCGAATGTGCGCTGCTCGCCGCCTATTATAGCCGCAGTCGCCATTCCGCCAATGTAGAGGTGGATTATACGCGCCGCGCCCATATCCGCCGGCATCCGTCGAATCAACCGGGATTGGTGCTGTATACGGACTTTTCTTCGGTGCGGGTTACGCCGAACAAAAAATCCGTAGAAGCGCTTCGAATGCCTGCATCCGATGCATAAACCGTTTCCAGCATACAAAGACCCCCGCTACCGAAGTAAGTTCGGCGACGAGGGTCTTTTTATTTGGATATTGGCAAGCAATCGGACTATTTGTCTTCCGATTCGCCTTTTTTCTTGTCGTTTAGGTAGCCCAAACGCTTTAGGATCAAATTATATCCGTCCGCACCGTAATGTAGGGCGCGGTTGATGCGGCTGATGGTGGCGGTAGATGCGCCGGTCTCTTGCTCGATTTTTTGGTAGGTATGGTCTTGGACCAATAGCTTGACCACTTCAAGCCGTTGAGAAATGGCTTTGAGTTCTTTTACCGTACAAATATCCTCGAAGAAACGATAGCACTCCTCTTTATTTTTCAGGGCTAAAATGGCTTCAAACAATTCGTCCATATTTTTGTCTTCGATTTTTGAAGAATAACGCATACAACCTCCTTATGACAGACCGGTGATATTCCCCTCACCGTCGATATGCATGTGATTCGCTGCAGGTACCTTGGGCAGACCCGGCATGGTCATAACCGCGCCGGTCAAGGCGACGATAAAATCGGCCCCGTTGGAAATGCGAATCTCGCGAATATGAATCGTAAACCCTTTCGGCGCGCCCAATTGGGCGGGGTCGTCGGTAAACGACGCCGGCGTCTTTGCCATGCAGATGGGCAAGTCTTTTCTGCCCAGCGCCTCGATCCGTTCGATCATTTTCCGCGCTTCCTGCGAATATACGACCTCTGCGGCTCCGTAGATTTCCTTCGAAATCGTCTCGATTTTGCTTTCGATAGAGCCGAATCGATCGTATAACGGCGTGTACGCCGAAGGCGCGTCGCATAGCGCCACAACTTTTTCTGCCAGATCCATAGCACCGGCCGAGCCGTTTTCAAATACTTCCGACAGTGATACTTCTATACCCAATTCTTCTATGCTTTCACGCAATAAAGCGATTTCCGCCTCCGTATCCGTCGGGAATCGATTTACGGCGACGATGACCGGAATGCCGAACTTCTTCATATTGTCGATATGTCTCTTGAGATTGGGAAATCCCCTTCGCAGCGCATCGAGGTTTTCTGTCCCTAAATCCTTCGCGGGGACATCGCCATTGTATTTCAGCGCGCGAACGGTGGCGACCAAGACCACGCAGTCGGGGTCGAATTCGCCCATGGGGGCCGCGATATCCAAGAATTTTTCGGCACCCAAATCCGCCCCGAATCCCGATTCTGTCACCGTGTATTCCGCGAGGCGAAGGGCGGTGTCGGTGGCGATAATAGAGTTGCAACCGTGTGCGATATTGGCAAAGGGACCGCCGTGGATGATCGCCGGCGTATTTTCGATGGTCTGCACCAGGTTGGGAAGGAGGGCGTCTTTCATCAACATGGTGACCGCTCCCTCTACCTCCAGATCCTTTACATAGACCGGTCGATCGTCGAAGCTATAGGCGACGATCATGCGGCCCACGCGCTCTTCGAAGTCCTTCAAATCGCGAGAGAGGCATAGGATCGCCATAATTTCCGATGCGACGGTGATGTCGAAGCCGTCTTCGCGCATCACGCCGTTTTTCTTCGGTCCCATGGCGACGATCACTTGGCGCAGTGCCCGGTCGTTCATATCGAGTACCCGCTTAAATGTGATATTTTTCGGATCGATCCCCAGGGCATTTCCCTGATGGATGTGGTTGTCGATGGCCGCGCTGATCAGATTGTTGGCGCTCGTGATGGCGTGAAAATCCCCGGTAAAATGGAGATTGATGTCTTCCATGGGGAGCACCTGCGCATATCCGCCGCCGGCGGCGCCGCCCTTAATACCGAAAACCGGTCCGAGGCTCGGCTCTCTCAGCGTACAAATCGCGGATTTTCCCAGCTTTTCGAGGGCCATAGAAAGACCGATATTCGTCGTCGTCTTCCCTTCCCCCGCCGGCGTCGGGTTGATCGCCGTCACGAGGATCAATTTTCCCTTTTTACGGTCCTTCAATTTCCGAAGATACGCGCGCTCGATTTTGGCCATATACCGGCCGTATGGCTTGATATCGTCCCCGGTCATGCCGAGGCGATCGGCAACTTCTTCGATTCTTCGAAGATGCGCTTCTTTTGCAATCTCTACGTCGGATTTCATTTTATCCACGCAGGTCCTCCTTTAATTTGCGGTTCATTTCGTCGACGTCCGCATGTAGCTTTTCTTTGTAGCGGAGCAATCGTTCGGTCATAGCGGGATCGCCCACCGAAAGAATTTGTGCAGCCAAAATGCCGGCATTCTTGCCCCCTTGGATCGCAACCGAAGCCACGGGCACGCCCGAAGGCATTTGCACGGTAGACAAGAGGGAATCGATGCCGCCGCCGATGGAGGTCTTGACCGGCACCCCGATCACCGGCTTGGTGGTATGCGATGCGATTACGCCGCCCAGGTGCGCGGCCTTTCCGGCGATGGAAATAAACACTTCCGCGCCCTTTTCTTCCGCGTCTTTTACATAATTTACCACTTCGTGCGGCGTTCTGTGTGCGCTGTAGACCACGACATCGTATTCGATTTCGAATTCCTTCAGCAATTCGATCACGTCGAATGCCACTTCCTTGTCACTATAACTGCCCATTACGATGGAAACTCTCATTTTGTCCTCCTTTTTTCTCTTTAACATGGTATCAATCTCGTATTTACAAGTCAATACGATAAAGAATGTCGCCGCGGCAAAAAAAGAAATCCGACCGAAGTCGGACTTCTGCTTAATATTGGCTGCTGATATAGTTGGGGCTTTCGCGGGTGATGGTGATATTGTGGGGATGATTTTCCTGCAAGGTCGCCGGGGTAATCTTGATAAATTGAGAATTGTCCTTCAATTCCTGAATATTCTTTGCGCCCACATATCCCATACCGGATTTTAGGCCGCCGATCAGTTGATAGACGACTTCGCCGACTTTTCCCTTATAGGGAACGCGGCCCTCTACGCCTTCCGGCACATATTTTTTGGTCTCGGATTGGAAATAGCGGTCGCTGGATCCGCTGCTCATGGCGCCGAGGGATCCCATACCGCGATAGGTCTTATAGCGACGACCTTCGACATAGATCTCTTCGCCGGGACTTTCTTCGGTGCCTGCAAAAAGAGAGCCCATCATAACCACATCGGAGCCGGCGGCAATGGCTTTGGTGACATCGCCCGAGAATTTGATCCCGCCGTCGCCGATAATGGGGATATTGCGCTCGCGACCCGCTTCGGAGCAGTTTAAGATCGCCGTAACTTGAGGCACGCCGATCCCGGTTACCACGCGGGTGGTACAGATCGATCCCGGCCCGATGCCCACCTTTACGCAATCCGCACCGGCGTCGATCAAATCGATAGTTCCGCGATAGGTGGCGACATTGCCCGCGACGAGTTGGAGGTCGGGGAAAGATTTTTTAATATTTCGAATGGTTTCCAATACGCCCTTGGATTGGCCATGCGCCGTGTCGATGACGAACAGGTCCGCACCGGCGGCGCGAAGGATTTCTACCCGCTCGTAGACGTCTTGGGTAACGCCGATGGCGGCCCCGACCAAAAGACGCCCGCCTTCGTCCCTCGCGGAATTGGGATATTGGATCGCCTTTTCGATGTCCTTAATCGTGATCAGACCCTTGAGATAGTGATCGTCGTCGATTAAGGGCAATTTTTCGATTTTGTATTTTTTCATAACTTGCAGGGCTTCGTCCATAGTGATGCCCTCGCGACCGGTGATGAGATTTTCACTCGTCATGACATCGGCGATCTTTTGCCCCAAATCGTCTTCAAACCGAATGTCCCGATTGGTAATGATCCCTTCCAAAATGCCGTCTTTTGTGACGATGGGCACGCCGCTGATGCGGTAATGGCGCATCAGATCCGTCGCATCTTTGACGGGGTGGTCTTTGGAGAGGGAGAAGGGATCGGTGATGACGCCGTGTTCGCTACGCTTTACGCGATCGACTTCCTTCGCCTGGGCTTCCTTGGACATATTTTTATGAATAATCCCTATTCCGCCTTCTCGCGCCATGGCGATCGCCATTTGGGATTCGGTAACCGTGTCCATTCCCGCACTCATAATCGGAATGTTCAGGTGAATTTTTTCCGTGATCTGGGTTCCGAGGTCCACCTCATTGGGCAATACTTCGGAATAACCGGGCATCAACAGAACGTCGTCGAAGGTAAGGCCTTCTCCAAAAAATTTCATCAATATCCTCCTCGCGTTAGTTTCGTTCCTCAACGATAGAACTTTATTCTAGCAAACTCCAACCCGCCGATCAAGTGGCGGCAGGTACATGCTTCGGCGTCAGCTTAATCACTTCGACGTCTTTGGGAACTTCGGCGCGAATGCGGCCGTTTTCACCGACGGTAAGAAGAATGTCTTCGTCGCGGATGGCTTCTAGCAAGTTCTTCTCGCCGTAGATTTCCACCTTGATCGTCTCGGGAATGCGGAAGTCGGCGGGCGATATACCGGAATCCTTCTCGCCGGCGATGTCTTTCGTCGAGATATCCAGCGACTTGGTCGCACTCTCCTTTTTCATATAGCGCAGCAAGGTGGTTTCGTCGGGATTTACCAAGCGAACCCCCTCGGGGAGCCGGAGATTTACGGGCATGGTGTATACATTCATCAGCTCTTTGACATCGACCGGTTCGGTAAGAACTGAACCGACATTGTCGATGACATTGCCGTCTCCGGAAATGGTGACGTTCTGCGGCGTAAGAATCGCCCGCTCTTCGGAAAATCCCTCCGCATCCGCATTGGTGTACTGCACTTCGATGGGCACGGTGACCGCCTTGGTAATGATCGCCTGGGAACTAATGCTCTTGGGTTCAAATTCCAGGCCCCGTATGGGGTTCCGGTTTTGGTCCAATGCGACCAAATCCACCGATGCGAGCACCGACTCGGTGGCTCCGTTTAAGGGCACGTACCCGCGAATAAACCGCACCTTATCGAGATAGGTCTTGGGTCCCTTCACCTTGACCTCTTCTTGCCCGGCGGTGATGTTTTCCAGCACATAGCCGTCTTTGGGCTTGCCGGTGGATGTAATTTCGACAGGCATCACCTTCGAGATGATCTCGTCGGCCGCGATGCTGATCGCCTTGGGACTGGACTTTTCTACCGAGACCGTATCGTCGGCGATGCGCAAATGAATGGGCAGGCGTTGGGAACCCGGCGCCACTTCGCCCAAATCCACATAGGCGGAGATATCCCCTTCCTGCAGGTCGACGATGGCACTACGGTTGCCGATCACCTGTACGTCTACGGTAAACTTTTCGTCCTTCAACAGTTCCAGCCCGGCATCTCGCATAATCGACTGATTGCGCAGCTCTACCTCTACGCCGGAAAAATCCTTGGTGATCTTGGGATCTACCTCGGTAATGACGTAGTACCACAATAATATCGCGATGACGACAGAGAGAACTTTGGTCAGCGTATCTCGGTATTTCGTAATGAAATTCAGATATTTTTCGCGCATATCTACTCCTCAACTTCCGTTTTGCTCGGATAATAGATACTGTTCAGCTGCTGCTCTAGATTGGCGATATCCAAATGCCGACTCAAAGTGCCGTGTTCGGCCACCGAGACCGACCCCGTCTCTTCGCTGACGACGATGGCGAAGGCGTCGCTTTTTTCGCTGATGCCGATGGCGGCGCGGTGCCGCGTGCCCAGTTCTTTGCTGAGCCCCTTTTCTTCGGTAAGCGGCAAAAAACAGGCGGCGGATACGATGGTATCCCCTTTAATAATCACCGCTCCGTCGTGCAGCGGCGTATTCGGTATAAAAATATTGATCAACAGCGCCGATGTAAGTTCTCCGTACACGCGCGTACCGGTCTCGACGATTTCGTTCAGCCCGGTTTGCCGTTCAATCACCAAGAGCGCGCCGATCTTCTGCCTGGAAAGGGAAGCCACGGCGCTCACCAACTCGTCGACCGATGAGTGGTCGCGAGTGGTTGTGAACAAAAACCCCTTGCGGATAGAACTGCTTCTTCCGATAAATTCCAATCCGCGGCGCAATTCCGGCTGGAATACGATAAACAGGCCCAGAAATCCCAGCGTCAGCATATTTTTCAGCAGATAATTTATCGTATAGATTTGGAGCACTTCGCTTACTTTTGTGAGGATTAAGAGGACGATAATCCCCTTACTCAACTGCTCCGCGCGCGTGCCCCTGAGAAGCTTGAAGAGCCAATAGACGATAATGGCCACCACGGCGATATCGATAATGTCTTGAATTCGTAAAATCGAAAAGGATTCAGCGATCCATTTCATGGCGATGTTGCCTCCTGAAAATGTAGGTCACGGCCGAGGACACGAGAATAAACAGGCCGATCGCAATGCAGATGTCGCCGATGCTGATCACCCGCGGCGATGTGATCGGCGATGCAAACGGAATGCGGTCGTCTAAGAATGAAAGGCGCGTAGCGCCGTCCGCGAGTGCGTGGGTAAGCACCTTATTCGCCTCCAAAAGGCCCAAGGCGCGCTCGTCGTTCGCAGCGATCAGTGCCGTCCTCTCTACGGGCATATGGCCGTTTAAAAGGATGATCAGCCCGTTTAAGAGAAATCCCGTACCGACGATCTTATAGCCCATATGCTTGCCCCAGAAAAAGCCCGCCGCCATCACAAAAAGGCTCAATGCGTGCAAAAACCCGAAGGTCTCTCGAGTGATTCCCCACCCGGGCAAGACGTACAGAGAAAGCAAAAACAACAGCGCCCCCGCCGCAGCTACGGCGAGATTTCGAAAACCCGGCGGCGACAAGAAGGTCCGATTCCGCCAAGCCAATAGCAATCCGCCTACGACGGCGAGTGTAATTGCTTCAGAAATCATGTTTCACCTATAAAAAAATGCGCTCTCTACAGAAAGCGCACTCAGTTCCAGATTATTCTTCGCTATGATCTTCCGAGGCTTCCAGTTCGTCGAAGTTGATAAGATCTCCAATGGCCATGGAGAAGTTTTCTTCTTCCGGTTTACTTTCCGCTTGCGGACGGTCTTTGCGACGGGGCTTTTGATCTCTTTTGGGTCTTTGGCCGCCTGCGGGTTCGTCTTCGCCACCCGGTTGCAATGCCTTCATAGACAGGGAGATCTTCTTGTCGTCGTAGTTGATGTCGGTAACGCGGACTTCGATTTCTTGTCCGATTTCCAAGACGTCGGAGGGTTTTTCCACGTGTTGTCTGGAGATTTGAGACACGTGCAGCAAACCGTCTACGCCGGATTCGAGTCGAACGAACGCGCCAAAGTCGAGAATGTTGACGACGGTACCCTTCACGTCGTCGCCGACGCTTACGGTTTCGATAAACTCATCCCAGGGCTTTTTGGTGGTTTGTTTCAGACCCAAGGCAATGCGGTTTTTCTCTTCGTCGATCTTGAGGACCAAAACCTTTACCTTTTCTCCGGGGCTGACCACGTCGCTGGGGTGCTTGACGCGGTTCCAGGAAAGTTCGGAGATGTGAATCAAACCGTCTACGCCGCCGACGTCGACGAATGCGCCGAAGTTGGTCAGTCTTTGGACGGTACCTTCGATAAATTCGCCTTCTTCCAAAGTGCTGTAAACTTCCTTGCGCTTTTCTTCGATTTCCTTTGCTTCGACGTTTTTACGGGAAAGGACGAATTTTCTTCTGCCCTTGTCGAAATCGATGATTTCGCATTCCAAATCCTGATCTACATACTTGCTGAGATCTCTTTGGAAGCGAACCGATGCGTGAGATGCGGGAATAAAACCGTTCAGTCCGTCGACTTCGCAGGTGAGTCCGCCCTTGACGACGTTGGTAACGTGCGCCGTAACGATCTCACCGTTTTCGAATTTTTCTTCCATTTCGTCCCATACCTTCATGTTTTCCACACGCTTATAGGACAAAACTACATTACCGTCTCCATCGTCCATTTTCATAACATAAACCTGAATTTCGTCTCCTTGTTGGAAGAGCTCTTCGGGTTTCACATTGGGATCGTTGGACAATTCATCTCTGGAGATAATGCCGTCCGCACGGTAACCGATGTTGACCATGACTTCGTTGTCGGTTACGTAGAGGACTTCTCCATCGACGATCTCGCCGCGACGTACGCGCGTAAAGGAGTTCTCGATGGCCTCCATCATTTCATTGTTCATTTCATCCCTGCTAAAGTTATCCATTCTACTAACAGCCTCCTTGATTACCGAATCCGGAGTGGATGCCCCGGCGGTAATACCAATTTTATTAAATTTTTTAAATGGACGTAGATCGAGTTGATTTATGGTTTGAATGTGATAGACATTTTTACAATGTTCGGCCGCAATTTTTGCAAGCTTTATCGTATTCGCACTATTCTTACCACCTATAACGAGCATACAATCCACATTTTTAGCCAAATTCCGACACGCCTTTTGGCGGTCGTTTGTGGCTTCACATATGGTATTATACCTTAAAATCTCGCCTGTGAAAACACCTTTTAGGCGATCTTCCACCATATCTACGTTTTTTCGGGGGTTTGTCGTCTGAGAAATCAGCGCGATCTTACTTTTTCCCTCGAGGGGCAGCGCATCCACCTCTTCCGGCTTTGTAACGACATAGATCTCTTCGCCGTAACTTACGATGCCCTGAATCTCGGGATGATTGGGATCGCCCACCAAGACCACCGGAATCGACGACTCTTGTATATCTTCCGCTATGCGGTAGATCCGCGCCACAAAGGGACAGGTCGTATCGACCACTTCGTTTCCCCTTTCGACGAGCTGCGCTTTCAGTTCCTTCGGGATGCCGTGGCTTCTGGTGATCACCGTCGCATTTTCGGGCAAGCGCTCGGTGTCGATCTCCTCGACCCCTGCGTCGCGTAGTTTTTCGTTGACGGCGGCATTGTGAACCAGCTCGCCCAAGATCTTTACATTCTCGTATTCCCGAGCGGTCTCAAAGGCGAGATTTACAGCGCGCTTTACGCCGCCGCAAAAACCGTAAGACTCACTCAGCAAGATTTCCAATATAACTTCCTCCTTCGTAGATGGTGTGCAACAAGGCACGTCCCATGTGTTCGTATTCTTCGTCGGTCAATTTCTTTTTTTCGAAAACCACGGGATCGCGAAATACAAAGACCTGCCGGCGAAAGGGCTTGTACGCATCCCGGATATAGATCGGCAGGATTTCCGTTCCGGTGCGGGAAGCCAATAGCACGGTTCCTTTCTTTCCGGCGCCGTAATTCGCCTCTTTTACCCGTGTGCCCTCCGGAAAGATCCCCAGCACATTTCCCTCTTTGAGTATGCGCATGGCGCGCATGACGCTCTTGGCGTCGTTGTTTTCTCTGTCGACGGGAATTGCGCCGACGCCGTTTAAGATGGCCCTTAAAATCGGATTGTCGAACAGTTCCCTCTTTGCCATCCAATGGATCTGCCGGGGAAAGAGGATCGATAGAATCAAGGGATCCAAATAGCTTTTATGGTTCGCGACGACGATATAGGCTCCGTCTTCCAGTTTCGGAAAATTTTCTACACGATAGGGGTAGATCAGCTTTAAAAAAAAGCCGACGACGTATTTGACGAAATTATAAAACATCCGCATCCTCCGCATAGGTCGCCATTCGCTCTACGACCTCTTCGGGCGAAAGCGAAGTGGAATCGACGAGAATCGCATCCTCCGCCTGTACCAAGGGCGCCACGGCGCGCGCCGAATCTTGAAGATCTCTGTTGTGCAGGTCCGCGCGAATTTTTTCCATAGAAACCGATTCCCCCGATTCCTTGCGCTGCAGATACCTGCGTCTTGCGCGTTCTTCTTCGGTCGCCGTCAAAAAGAACTTGAGTTCGGCATCCGGAAGCACGACCGTTCCGATATCCCTGCCTTCCATAACCGTACCGCCGCGATTCGCCAAACGGCGCTGCAGCGCCAACAGATACGCGCGCACTTCCGGCTCTTTCGACAGCGTGGAGGTAAGCGATGAGATGCGCTCGGTTCGAATCTCATCGCCGACGGCGCGTCCGTCGACGTACGCGCTTCCCGCGCGGTAGTCGATTTCGTGTTCCTCAAGGACTTGGATCAGTGCCTCGATATCCTCCGTCGTATGCGCCCGATCGGCGATATAGGCGATGGAGCGGTAGAGCGATCCGGTGTCGATATATTCGTAGCCCAGGCGCCCCGCCAGCGCCTTGGCGATGGCGCTTTTGCCCGCGCCCGAAGGTCCGTCTATGGCAATGTTGATCTTCATTTATACCTCCTGTGCTGCGCTCGTTCCCGCGAGATGGCCCGTCGAAAACGCGATCTGTAGATTGTACCCGCCGGTGGGGCCGTCGACATCCAACAACTCGCCGGCAAAATACAATCCCCGGTGGCGTTTGGATTCCATTGTCGACGGATCGACCTCCCGTACCTCTACGCCCCCGGTGGTCACGATCCCCGTATCGGCATCGAATAGGCCGCGGTATTCCAGTGGATATGCCTTCAAGAAATGGAGGATCCGCGCGCGCATTTCTCTTGTAATTTGATGCGACGGTAAGTGGCGATCGATGCCGGTATGTGCAAGCAGCGGATCCACCAGCGCCTTGGGCAGCATGGTGGCAAGGAGCGTCGCCGCCTCCTTATTCGGTGCCCCCGCGATCTCTCGGAGTATGCGCGCATCTAAAGTCTGCTCGGAAAGCGACGGTTTCAGATCAAAATACAGACGCACCCCAGGCAACCGGTTGATTTTGGACGAGAGGCTTAGGACAATCGGCCCGCTGATGCCGTAATGGGTAAACAGCATTTCCCCGAATTCTTCAAATATACGCCCCTCCGCCTCGGCATAAAGCCGCACGTTTTTTAGCGACAAACCCGTGAGCGATTCGCGATCGGCATGTTCGGTTCGCAGGCCCACCAGGCCCGGCAACGGGGCGATCACACTGTGGCCGAGCTTTTTTGCAAATTCGTAGCCGTCGCCTCTGGACCCCGTCTTGGGATAGGTCATGCCGCCGGTGGCGAGGATCACTTTATCGGCAGAGATTGCGCCTTGCTCGGTCTGAACGATAAATTTTGGGCCGTCGGGCTGTATATCTGTGACGGCACAGTGGAGCCGTACTTCCACCGAGCGCTTCTCTATTTCCCGCTCTAGACAGCGAATGATATCCGACGATTTGTCGGATACGGGAAAAACGCGTTCGCCCCTTTCCACTTTAAGCGGCACCTTTCTTTCGGTAAAAAAACTCTGTAGCGCATATGTAGAAAAGCCGTAATACGACGAATACATAAAAGACGCGTTTCTGTGCAATCGCTCAAAAAATAGCGCATCCGCACAGTCGTTGCACAGATTGCAACGGCCTTTCCCCGTAATAAACAGCTTCTTTCCTACCTTCTCATTTCGATCCAATAAGAGCACCGGTTCACGGCCCGATGCGGCGATGGCGGCCATCATCCCAGCGGGACCCGCTCCTACGACGACGATCACATTAATACCTCTCGATCAAAATCCACTGCGGCGGGTCGTTTGCCTGATTGGGAAAGCCCACGCAGCTGATGTGAAATTTCTGTTGGGAAAGACCGCGCAAAAACGCGTAGGTTCCCTCGTATTCTCTCTTCCCCTCTTCGTGTCCGGGGTATACGCAAAGACTGATGATGGCCTTCGGCTTCATCTTTTTCGTCACGACGGATAGGGCGCGCTTCGTGCTTTTCCACATCGTGGTGATCGCCTTGTCGCCGCCAGGCAGATACCCCAAGTTCATGACAAATACATCGATATCTTCGATCTGCAAATGCGCCTCGATCTGCGCGTGAGAATCCAAGATCAATTCCGCATTCAAAATCCCCGCCTTCTCCAATCTGTCGGCGGTTTTCTCGAGCGCCTGCTCTTGGATGTCGAAGGCGAAGACTTTTTTTGCCCGCGCCGCGCAAAAGACGGTATCTTTTCCGTTTCCGGCGGTAAGGTCCGCCACAATATGCTCGGGTCGCAAAAACGTCTCGAGAAAAAAATGGGACCACGCCACCGCGCCCGAAGGAACTAGCGCCATGCTTTCAGCTTCTCCACTTCATGCCGCTTTAAGGGCCGGTATTCTCCCTTGCCCAAGCGCCCCAAACGCAAGGGCCCGAATTCTGTGCGCTCCAGGGTGACGACTTCCGCACCCACCGCTTCAAACATGCGGCGAATTTGGCGGTTTCTTCCCTCGGAGATGGTGACCTTCAGCCGCGTCTTTTCGCCACGATCTTCCAAAATGACGAATTCTGCCGGCGCGGTCGGTCCGTCGGAAAGCGTAACGCCCGCAGAAAGGGTATGCGCCGTCTTTTCGTCGATCTTTCCCCGCACGGTAACCAAATAGGTCTTTTTGATGCCGTATTTCGGGTGCAAAAGACGCTGGGTCAAGGTGCCGTCGTCGGTTAAGAGCAACAATCCCGAGGAGTCCATGTCTAAGCGGCCGACGGGATACAAACGCGCATTGCCGAATCCTTCTACAATATCCAAGACGGTCTTTCTTCCTTTGTTGTCCTTAACGGTCGAAACCACACCGCGGGGTTTGTTGAGCAGCACATAGGTATGGGCACTCGGCAAAAATATGCGCTTTCCGTCTACCCGCACAATATCGCCCGGCTCCACTTGGTGGCCTTGGGTGTCGACAATCGTTCCGTTGACGCTGACCCTGCCCGCCGCGATGATTTCCTCGCAATTTCTGCGACTGTCCACGCCGGCATGGGCCATAAACTTCTGTAATCTCATACTTCCCCCAGGAAATTCTGTTCTTCTGTGCCTTCTTTCGGCAGATCTTCCAAACTCTCGAGGCCGAATTTTTTCAGAAAAAACTCGGTGGTGCCGTACACATTGGGCCTGCCGACGATCTCTCGCTTTCCCAGTATCCGCACCAGATCCGCCTCCTGCAAGTTCTTCAGCACCTGATCGCAGCGAACGCCGCGAATCTCCTCGATCTCGGCCTTTAAGACGGGTTGGCGATAGGCGACGATCGAAAGCGTCTCGAGCGCCGCATTGGTGAGGTGTTTTTCTCGCGTCTTTTGCGCGTAATCGGAGATCTCCGAAAACAGTTGCGGCTTTGTGGAGAGCTGGTAGCTATTTTCGGTACGAACCAGACGCAGTCCGCTTTCTTCTGCTTCCAACTCTCGCGCGTATTCGCCGAGAAGGGACCGAACTTCCTCTTTTCTTAAAGAAAGCGCATCGGCAATCTCGCCTTCGGTCAGAGGATCGCCCCAGGCGAACAGCAAGGCCTCCAGTCTCGCCTTAGGATGCATGTTCTGTCTCCTTTCGCATAAGAATAATGTCGCGACCCGCCTGCGTGCATACGATCTTTTGGTTTTTGATCAATTCTAACATCGTCAGAAAAATTGTCACCACTTCGATCCTCGACTGTGCATCTTCTACCATATCGAAAAATCGCGGTTCTTGCCACTTTCGGAACGCTTCGGCGATCTTATGGCGCGCCTGGCGAAAGCTATACTCCGCCGCCGGAATCTTCTCCAGGGCGTTTTGGGCGCGTTCGTGCACCCGAAATCGGCGCATCACTTCTCGATACGCGACCATCAGCTTGTCGCTGCTTTCGTCCTTTAAGAGATTCTTGGAATCGAAGCGCGAAAAGTCCGCCTGCTTACGGTATATCGCACCGCTTTCCGCCTCCGCCATTCGCCCGAGCACTTCCGCCTGTGCCTTTACCTTCTGATACTCCACGATCCTCTCCGCCAGCTCTTTTCTCGGGTCTTCTTCCTCCTCTTCCGCTTCGTTCGGGGCGACGCGCTTGGGAAGGAGCATGCGACTTTTGATCGCAAGCAAATAGCTCGCCATGGCGAGAAAATCGGCGACCGACTCCATATCCAAGCCGTCCATGCCGTCGATATACGCCATAAAATCGTCGACCAGAATATGGATTTGAATGTCATAAATGTTCATCTCGCGATTACGAATCAGCTCGATCAAAACTTCCATGGGCCCCGAAAAGGAGCCGTACTCAATACAAAAAGACACTGCCGATACTCTCCCCGAAGCGGAGAAATACATCCATTAAGGCGTAAATAATGGGCCCGATGACGCGAGAGATCACGCCAGTGATGACCCCGACAAAGAGCAAAATATAGAAGTATCGCTCGTAGCGGTAAAAGGCGTATTCCATATCCCGCGGCAAAAGCGACGCCAAAACTTTGGATCCGTCTAGGGGCGGGAGGGGCACCAGATTGAATACGCCGAGCATGGTGTTGTACCACAGGGAATGGAAGAAGAAATTGCTGATCGCATACCCCGCACGGGACGTCCACCACAAAAATACGGCACTGATCAAGGCAAAGACAAAGTTTACGCCGACCCCCGCCAAAGAGACCAGGATCATGCCCTGTCTGCGGTTTTTGTATCGGGAAGGATCGATGGGGACCGCCTTTGCCCAGCCGAAGCGAAACACGATCATAAACAATAGGCCCATGGGGTCGATGTGATCGAGCGGGTTCAGACTCAACCGGCCGTCGCGTTTTGCCGTCTCATCTCCCAAGAGATAAGACACATACCCGTGTCCCACCTCGTGGCCGACGATGGCGATGACGAGGGCGGGAATCGACCAAATCCAAACACTAATGTCCATATACGACCTCGTCGATAATCAAAGGCAGCGCTTTCGACTTCTCCTCGCCGATCCGCACCGTCTTCAAATACCTCTGTTCGATGGCCTTCATATCGACGCCCGGCTTTCCGTATAAGACGGCGAGCACATCGCCTTCTCGTACGGCATCGCCGACCTTCTTCGTAAGATATATGCCGCTTCCGAGATCCAGCGCATCTTCCATGGTGATTCTGCCTGCGCCCAAATCCCGGGAGAGGATCCCGATTTCCGAGGCCGGAAGCGCCTGAATATACCCCGCACGGTCCGATACCACCTCGAGCGTTTCTTGGGCCCGGGGCAAGATCGAAAAATCTTCGACCACGCGGCCGTCGCCTCCCTGATTTTCCACGAAATCGCGGAATTTTTGAAGCGCCGTGCCGTCGTGCAGCAGGCTTTCGAGCCGTGCACGGATCTTCGCCTCTTCTCCGCCTTCGGCGAGGAGAATCAGTTTGGTGGCGAGATGCAGGCAAAGCTCTGTTAAATCTTCTGGCCCTTCGCCCCGCAGGATCTCTATGGCTTCTAGGATTTCGATGCCGTTTCCTACGGCACGGCCCAAGGGCTCTTCCATGCGCGTGAGTACGGCGATGGTCTTTCGGCCGAAGTTCTCGCCGATATCTACGAGTACATCGGCGAGGGCATGCGCCTCTTTTTCGTCCTTCATAAAGGCGCCGTCGCCAACCTTGACGTCCAAAAGCAGGCAGTCACCGAGGATCGCGAGCTTCTTACTCATAATACTCGATGCGATAAGAGGGATTGCATCGACCGTGCCCGTCGCATCGCGCAGGGCATAGAGCTTCTTGTCCGCCGGGGTGATATTCGCCGTCTGCCCTGCCACGGCGATGCCCGCTGTGTTGGTGGCTTCGATAATGCCTTCGACGGAAAGATCCACCGAAAACCCGGGAATGGCCTCGAGCTTATCCAACGTCCCGCCGGTATGGCCGAGCCCCCTGCCGCTCATCTTGCCGAAGGGCAGGCCGTAGGCGGAAAGGAGCGGGCCGATAATCAACGTCGTCGTATCCCCTACCCCGCCGGTGGAGTGCTTGTCGAGTACGGGGCCTTCGATCGCGTTTAGATCCACCGTATCGCCGGAGTCGATCATGGAACGGGTCAGCGAAAACGTCTCGCGGCGGTCCATTCCCTGAAAGTAGATCGCCATCAAAAGCGCGCTCATCTGATAGTCTTTGACCGCGCCGTCTACATAGTCTTCGATCGTCTTTCGAATCTCTTCGTCGGTAAGGCGCACGCCGTGTTTTTTCTTTTCAATTACATCCAATATACTCATTTATAACTCCTCGATCGCCATGGTTACCAATTTCTTAAAATCGTCTGCGACCCGGGCAGATACCTCGATCACCTCTTCGTGCTCCAAGGGTTGATCCAAAATACCCGCCGCCATATTGGTGATGCAGGAAATCCCCATTACCCGCACGCCTCTGTGCCGGGCGATAATCACTTCCGGCACCGTGCTCATGCCCACGGCGTCGGCGCCGAGTAAGCGCGCCATGCGGACTTCCGCCGACGTCTCGTAACTGGGTCCGGTCATATAGAGATACACCCCGTTTTGATGGGCGATGCCTTCGCGCGTCGCGATGGTATCAACCAAATCCGCAAGTTTTGTATCGTAAGCGCAGGACATATCGGGGAAGCGCTCGCCCTTGCCGTCATTGGGGCCGATCAGCGGATTCTTTCCGTTAAAATTGATGTGATCGCGTATAATCATCAAATCGCCGGGGGAAAAGTCTTCGTTGACCCCGCCGGCGGCATTGGTAACGATCAGCGTCTCCACGCCGAGCTCGCATAGGATCTTGGTGGGAAACACCACCTCTTTGATATCGACGCCCTCATAAAAGTGAATGCGCCCTTTCATGGCGACGATCTCTTTTCCACAGAGGGTTCCGAAAATCAACTCGCCCGAATGCCCTTGTACCGTCGATTCCGTAAAGCCCGGAATCTCGCCATAGGGAATGCGGACCGCATCCTCGAGCGTATCGGCGAAATCCCCCAAACCGCTTCCCAAAATTATCCCGATCTGCGGGTTTGTGTCGGTTTTCGAACGGATATATTCAATCGTTTTTTGCATGTTTTTCTCTCATTTCCTTTACAAAACAGATGCCGATCACGGTTTTTGCGTCTATAATCTCTCCCAATTTGATTTTTCGCATGGCTTCGTCGAGATCCAGATATACCACTTCCAGGTCTTCGGTCTCGTCTAGGTGCATTTCACCTTGCTTCGGATTTTCACAGTAAAAAATGTGGATCTTTTCATTGGTAAATCCGGGAGAGGTGTAGGCCTCCAGCAAAAACTCCGCAGAGTCGGCGATTAAGCCCGTCTCTTCCGAGAGCTCGCGAATCGCCGCGTCCATAGGGTTTTCGTTGTGACCGATCAAGCCCGCGGGCAATTCCAGCAATTCTTTTTTTACGGCGATCCGGTACTGTTTTACGAAGGGGATCTTTTCGTCTTCGCAGAGCGCCACCATACAGGCGCCGCCGGCGTGCTCTACGATCTCGCGCTTGCCGTAACGCTGCCCTTCCAATTCTACCGTACTGCACCGAAGGGTTACGACTTTGCCTTCGTAAATTTTTTCTGTCCGTATGACTCGTTCTTCGGAAATCATTGCTCCTCCTTTATACGGGCTTCCATCATTTCGCGGGCCGTTTCTCTAGTCTGCATCGTATCTTCGCCGCTGATCATCATCGCCAGGGCGCCAATGCGTTCTTTATAATCCAAGCTCTCTACGACCGAAACCGTCCGGCCGTCTTCTGTAATTTTTCGGATGCGGTATTGATTGTCCGCACCGGCCACGACCTGCGGTAAGTGACTGACGACGATAAGCTGTCGTTTCTTCGCCAATTCGGCCATCTTTTTCGACACGACTTTTGCGGTCTTACCGCTCATGCCGGTGTCGATCTCGTCGAGTATCAAGATTTCCCTTTCGTCCATATCCGTAAAAATACCCACAAAAGCCAACAAAATCCGACTCATTTCGCCGCCGGATGCGATATCCGCCAGCGGCTCCATGGACTCGCCTTCGTTGGTGGCGGCCATAAACCGTATGCCGTCCAGACCCGTAGTCGAGAGCTCTGTCTCGAAAAAATCGATCCGAAATTTTGCCCCGCGAATATCGAGATCGGCCATTTCTTCTTCCATCCGCGCCTCTACCACTTTTGCCATCTTTAAGCGTCGTGCGCGGAGTTGTTTCGAAATTTTTACCGCTTCCTCTTTTAGGGCTTCGGCTTCTTTCATCCTATTTTCTCGCAATTCGTCGTAGGCGTCGAGCTCTTGCATGCGTTTTTCGCTCTGTGCCAGAAAGGCGAATATCTCTTCGATGGAGTTGCCGTATTTGCGCTTGGCGCGGTTGATCTCGTCGAGCCGATTTCTGAGTTCTTCCAGACGCTCGGGATCCTCTTCCGCTTGGCCTTCGGCGTCTCGGACGCGGGCGGCGATGCCCTGAAAGCCGTAGCGGATATCGTCGAATTCCCCTTGCAGGTCGCCATAGCGCTCGTCGTATTCCCGCACGCGTTCCAGCCCTGCGCCAAAGCGATCCATCAGATCGCGAATGCCGCCGTCTTCATAGGCCAAGGCGCGCATTTCGGCAAAAGAATCCGCGATCAAAGAACTATTGCTCTGCGCGCGAAATTCCGCTTCCAATTCCTCGTCTTCGTTCTCTTCGAGAGCGAGATCCGAGATCTCGGTGATTTGATAGCGCAAAAGATCTTTCTCGCGTGCGAGCGTCGCGGGATCCTTCTCTCCCTCCTTGAGCGATGTTTCGAGCGTTTTGAACTTCGCCAAGACCTCCGATAAAAGGCGCAGGTCCCGGGCCTGCTCGCCGCCGCAGAACTTGTCCAGGACTTCCAGTTGGTAGCGCGGCTTAAACAGTAGTCCCGTCTCGCCCTGAAAGGAAGAGAAGGCGATGGTCGCACCGAATTCCCGAAGGACCGCATTGGTGACGACTTTCCCGTTGATCTCCGAGATCGAAGGGCGATCTTCGTAAAGGGTACGCTCGACGATAATGACGTCTTCGAAGGGAATATGCGAGGCACGCAAAAAATTCAGCGCCTTCTCGTTTTTCGTAAAAAACACGCCCTGAATCGACGCCGAATCGGCGCCCGTTCGAATCATATGCTTTTGTGCCCGGCCGCCGAGCAATAGGCCGACGGCGTCCATAATAATCGACTTTCCCGCCCCCGTCTCGCCGGTAAGAACCGAAAATCCTTCTTGAAATTCGATGCGGGAATGTTCGATAATGGCAAAATTGTCGATCTGAAGACGCAGAAACATCAGCGAAATTCCTCCCAAGATGCACGTATCACCGAATCGATATCTGCCGCCGTCTCGGCGCGCGGATCGGCGGATAGGAGCATTAAAAACTCCGTATTGCCCGACGAACCCTGAATCGGCGAATGGGTCAGACTCTCTATATACATACCACAGTCAGAAACCAATTGAACGATTTTTTCCAATACCTCGCGATGTACTTTCGGATCGGTAACAATACCGCCTTTTCCGACCTTTTCCTTCCCCGCCTCGAATTGCGGCTTGATCAAGGCGGCGATTTTGGCATCTTCTTTTAAGAAAAGCACGGCACGCGGCAAAACCAGTTCCAACGAGATAAAAGACACGTCGATGCTCACAAAATCGACGGCATCGGGAACGGCTTCTTTCGGCAAATGGCGGATATTGGTGCGTTCCATCACCACGACCCGCGGGTCGGTGCGCAGTTGATAGTCCAGCTGATTATAACCCACGTCCACCGCATAGACCTTTTTTGCCCCGTTTTGCAACATGCAATCGGTAAAGCCGCCGGTCGAGGAGCCGATGTCCATGCACACCTTTCCGTTCAAATCGATGCGATGCATCTGTATGATCTTTTCGAGCTTGAAGCCGCCGCGCGATACGTATTTTAAGCTGTGGCCCTTCACCCGAATCTCTTCCGATACATCGATCATCTGGCCCGGCTTTTCGATGCGCTCCGTTCCGATAAAGACTTCGCCGGCCATAATCATTTTCTTCGCCTTTTCCCGGGAAGGCGCGAGGTTTTTGTTGTGCAGGAGTACGTCCGCTCGCTCTTTCATATTCTCACCTCTTGCGATTCAAGATCTTCTCGATCAGCGCCTCCGTTCGGGCAAACGCGCCCAATGTGCGCAAGGTCTCTAAACAATCGGCGGTGTATCGCTCCGCTTTTTCCGTAAAATAGGACCGATCCGCCTCTACGCCGTCTTCTTCCAAATCGAAGAGATCGTCTTGAAATTGATAGCTGAGCCCCAAGGTCTCTCCCACGTGAAACAGCCTATCGCAAAACGCCTCCTCGCGCTCGGCCAAGGCACCCGCCATGGCAAAGCAGGCGCCCAGAAGCGCGCCGGTTTTTTTGCGGTAGATCAATTCGTCGCCGGAAGACGCGCCGATGCGTATATCCAGAATTTGCCCGTCCACCATCCCCGTGGTGCCAGCTGCGCGAAACAGATACCGCATGGCCAGAAGGCCGCCCCGCGGTTCGATCGAAGCGCCCTCGGCTGCGAGTTCCGCCGCCTGGTTCAAAAGGCCGTCCCCCGCCAAAATCGCGATCGCCTCGGAAAACTGCCGGTGGTTGGACGGGCGTCCCCGCCGAAAGTCGTCGTCGTCCATGGCGGGCAAATCGTCGTGGATCAGGCTATAGGTGTGGATCGATTCCATGGCGGCGGCAAAATAAAAATCGGCCGCGCCGATATATCCCAAATCCTCGAGCACCGTAAAAAAGAGCATCGGCCGCACGCGCTTGCCGCCTCCGAAGAGGGAGTATAGCATCGCCTCTTTCAATTCTTCGCCCGCAATCGGAAGCGAAGCGTAATAGGACTTCAGCCGTTCGTCGAAATTCATTCTAGCGCCTCCCCCTTTTCTTCGAGTCCGTCTTCGGTCAGAATCCGTACCTTTTGTTCCAGTTTCGATAGCTCTTCGTCCAGCGCGCGGTATAGGGCTATCCCTTCCTCATAGAGCTGCACCATTTCCTCCAAACTGAGGTCCTCGTTTTCCATGGTCTCTACGATGGTCGCCAGGCGATCCGATTTTTCTTTATAGTTCATCGTCATTCCTTTCGATTTCCGTTATCTCCGCCGCGACCGATCCGTCTCTAAACGCGATCGTCAAGCGATCTCCGGAACGTAGTTGCGCCGCCGAATCCGCCACCCGTCCGCCGACATACACCCGCGGACCGGTCCTCTGTCTGCCCAAGACGCCGATCCGCGTCTGCATCAGGTCGAGATGCTTGCGTTCTCGCAGGCAGCTGCTTCGGAGCGCGACAGACAGCGCCTTTCTATGTGCCGAGAAGCCTCCTCGCTCTTCGGCTATGTAGCGGTCCATTCGACGGGGATCCAGCGAGCGTCTCAGGTTTTTTAAGCCCTCGCGCCGTAAACCCAGCGCATACGCCACTTCGCCGGTCATGCGCTCTTTCAGCCGCGCGATATGCAGCTTTTTGTTTTCTACGGCGTCGGGCGAGACGATATGCTCCAGACGGTGGCGCAGAGCGTCGGATTCCGCGCGCATTCGGTCTATGCGTCCCTCCGCCAGGCGCTCTATGCGCAAAAGATATGCCCGCGCCCGCTGAAGAATCAGATCCCGATCCTCTACGATCAGCTCGGCGGCATGGGTGGGCGTCGCAGCCCGAAGATCTGCCACAAAATCGCTGAGTGTCGTGTCTACCTCGTGTCCCACCGCCGAGACCACCGGGTGCACGCGCTGTGCCAGGGTGCGAATCAGCGCTTCGTCGTTAAAGCAGAACAAATCTTCCATCGAACCGCCGCCCCGCGCAAGGACGATAACGTCGACATCATCCCTTTGGTCGAGCCGCAAAAACGCCGCGGCGATTTCCGCGCCGGCGTCTTTTCCCTGTACGCGTGTCGGGGAAAGGAGGACGGAAACGGCGGGGTTTCGCTTGCGCGCCACCTCCAAAAAATCGTGCTGTGCTGCGCCGGCAGTGCTCGTGACGACGCCGACGGTCCGAATGTTTTCGGGAAGCGGCTTCTTTTTATCCATATCAAATAGACCTTCTCTCTCGAGAAGGTCTCGACGTTGTAAAAACAATTTATAGAGCGCACCCTCGCCCGAAAATTCGATCTCTTTCGCCAAAAACTGCAATCGACCTGCCGGCGCGTAGATGTCCAGCCTGCCGATCACCTCGATATCGAATCCGGTCTGTAAGGGAGAAGAAAGCCGTTCGGCATCGTCTCGAAAAAGGACACAGTTGAGGCGCGCGTCGCGGTCTTTTATGGTGAAATACACATGGCCGCTATGCGCCGTCGTTACCTCTGCCACTTCTCCCCGCACACATACCTTTCGGAGGATATAATCCGATTGGTAGAGTTTTTTGGTGTACTCCAACAGTTCGCCGACTCCGATGGGTTTCATGCTTTGCCTTCTCGTACCACGGAGCCCAAGATCCCGTTGATAAATCGGGCGCTGTCTTCGGTGCTGTAAATTTTTGCGATGTTTACGGCTTCGTTGATCGAGATCGCCGGGTCGATATCATCTTGGTAGAGGATCTCGAATACCGCGACGCGCAAAATCGAAAGATCCACCGTCGCCAATCTGGACAGCGTCCATTCCCTGAGATTTTCGGCAATGCGCCCGTCGATTTCGTCCTTATGGTCGAGATAGATCGCCACCGCCTCGCGCATATATTCGACTTCGTCTTCGTTAAAAGGTAGCGTCGTGCTCTTATCGCGCAGGCGCTGTGCTTTTTCGGAAAACAAGAGGGAATACAAGAGATCCGCTTCTTCTTCGTCTCGTTCCACGGTGAAAAAATATTCCGCCACGTCGGCGGAATATTCTCCCCGGTTTTCCATGGCAAAGAATATCTGTACCAAACCGATTCGCACAAGTCTTCTGCTGACGGTGAAGTTACCGGCCATCAGACGGTTTCTCCTTCTTGGCGTATGCGTACGCCGTGTACGTGCACATTGACCGCCGTAATATCCAGATCGGTCATATTTTCCAGGCTTTCCTTAACGGCATCCTGTACTTCTTCGGCGATTTCTACGACATTCTTTCCGTATTCTACGACGATCGAAATATCCACTGCGCTTTTCTCTTCATCGGCAAATACTTTCGTCTTGCCCACGGTTCTGCCGCTCAGAAGATCTCCGATATTTTCCCGTGTCGATGTAAAGCTGTTGTATACGCCGTCGACGCGGGTGGCCGCCTCTTGTGCAATCCTCGTAATGACATCCTCGGCGATCTTCACATTGGTGCTTCCCGCCGGGTCAACAAAATATTTTTCTACCATATTTGCCTCCTATTGCATCATTATACCATAAAGCGCGGGCGGAAAAATCGAACGATTCCCATAAAAATAGAGAGCCGTGCTCTCTATTTTAGCAATTTTTTTAAGAAGCTCTTTCGGTGCAGCGCAGACGGCCCCATCGATAGAATCGCCTCTCTGTGGAACTTTGTCCCGTAGCCCTTGTGTTTTTTAATGCCGTAGCCGGGAAAACTCGCATCCCAGTCGAGGCATAGGCGATCTCGATATTCTTTGGCGAGGATCGACGCCGCGGCGACGGCATAGGAAAGACTGTCGCCGCGAATCAGCGCCGTCTGCGGATAGGGCATGTCGATGGTCTCGGCGTCGACGAGAAACAAGACCTTCTGATCGCGCCCCAAGACATCGAGCATATTTTCCACTGCTTCTTTCATGGCGCGTCGCGTCGCCTGTTTGATATTGATCGCATCGATGGTATCCGCGTTCTCCCTTCCGATGCCGTAGGCGATATTCGCGGAAAGGATCTCTGCTTCCAGTGCGGCGCGCCGCTTCGGAGACAGCTTCTTGGAATCCGATATCCCTTCGATCGCAGCATCCGTCGGCATAACGACACAGGCGGCCACCACATCGCCGAATAGACAACCGCGCCCGACCTCGTCTACCCCCGCGATATAGTCGTAGCCTTCTTCGAGGCGGCTGAGATCATAAGCTAGACCGGTCATCGGCATGCTCCAGTGTGATTCGTCCCCAGACGCCGTTGCGGAACTCGTCCAATAGAATCCGGGAGACCTTTGTATAATCGATCAAGCCGCCCCGCAAGAGGGCGCCGCGCTTCTTTCCCACCGCGTCCATAATCTCCACGGGATCGCTAAGATCCTCAGAAAGCCCATAGCGGCCGCGCAAGTGTTCCGGAAACGACGCCACCGCCTCTTTAACCAGTTCAAAGGCGAGCGTCTCGGTATCGACGATCTCTTCTTTGATGGAGCCGGTAAAGGCAAGATGCCGACCGCGTATGGGCGGATCCAATTTGGGCCATAAGACCCCCGGGGTATCCAACATATCGAAATTCGGGTTGTGGCGAATCCACTGATTGCTCTTGGTGATGCCCGGACGATTCCCGATGGCGGCGGATTTTTTGCCGGCGATTTGATTGATAAAGGTGGATTTTCCCACATTGGGAATGCCGGTGACCATCACTTTGATTTTGCGTTTTTGCATGCCCTTCGCCGCTTCC
Source organism: Aedoeadaptatus ivorii (assembly GCF_030815095.1). Taxonomy (NCBI): domain Bacteria; kingdom Bacillati; phylum Bacillota; class Tissierellia; order Tissierellales; family Peptoniphilaceae; genus Aedoeadaptatus; species Aedoeadaptatus ivorii. The sequence continues at coordinate 181,098 of NZ_JAUSWF010000001.1, read as the reverse complement.
TTGGCGCGCATTTTGGATACGCTCTTTTCCAGCGCCGCCGTCAGATCGGCAATTGCGGGCTTTTTGGACGCGGTCCAGGCGAGCGCCCACTTTCCTTCCTCCGAACGGATTTGGCGAATCCAGGCCTCTGTGGCCGAGGGATTCGCCAAGTCCGACTTACTTAAGAGATAGACCGTTGGCAAGTCGCCGAGAATTTCACCCAAGAGCGGATTGTAGCTGCTCTCGGGAATGCGGGCATCCAGTAAGACCACGGCGGTATCGACCATAGACTTCATTTTCTTTAGGGACTCGATGGTCTTTTTCATATGGCCCGGATACCAATTTATATTCATAATAGACTCCTGTTTCTAAGGACTTCGTCCACTTTTCGAAATGCGCCGTATTCTTCCGGCGGTATATCGCAGACCATATTGGCCGCCTCTTTGACCGCATCGGGTGCGGAATCCATGGCAATGCCGATGGCCGCCCCTTCAATCATGGCAATATCGTTGGTGTCGTCTCCGACGGCGAGGATATTTTGCGGCGTAAGGCCCGAATAAATCGCATACGAAGACAGACCCCGCCACTTATTGGTGCTGATGCCGATGCACTCAAACAGCGACAGTTTGGGATCGTAACTCTTTAGGAGATGGCTGATCAGGCCGCTATTTTTGATGGCATCGACTTCAATCAGACGATAGTAATCCGCGGGGGTAGTAAAGCCCGCAATGGCGAGGATATCTTCTTTCGCCGCCTCCTCCGGTTCCATTCTGCGATATAGATTTTCGTACATCTGGACATAGATGGATTCCCGTTCAGTCATATCGTGCAGGGTTACGAGATCGTAGCCGTCGTAGTAGCGGTCCACGTGAAGGATGGGATGGATGTTCACTTTTTCCATCTCTTCGATCACGGTCTTCGCGAGCGCCCTCGGGAATACGTGTTTATAAACCGTCTCCTCGGAATCCTTATAGCGAATCAGATTGCCGTTATTGGAGATAATGGGAATGTTCAGCTGTAAGGGCTCGAGTTCCCGCTTTAGGGAACGATACGGTCTGCCGCTGCAAATTACCGTGCCGATGCCCTGTTGCAACCATCTTCGGATGTAGTTTTCCATGGTGGCGTCAAATTTTTGGCCCCTGCCCGCCACAGTTCCGTCGAAATCCAAAGCAATTAATCGAATCATATTCTCCTCGAAAAAATGAGCGACTGCTAGAGTCGCTCGATCCTAAAATTTTAATTCCTTACGGGTATATACGACACTGCCCAAAAGCCACAAAATCACGGCGAGAACGAGGTCGATGGCGATGCCCAACCACTGAAAGCCCGCCCCGGTGGCCATGGCCAGGGGATTGAACACGGTAAAGGGAAAATAGCCCGCGATGGTCGCGGCGCCACTGCCCAATGCGATCAGTACCGCCCATACGATAAACAGCAGTATGAGCAAGAGGAGAGAGCCGCCTTCCGCGTGCGAGGAGCGAGAAGACAGGGCGGAATAGAAAAATCCCAGGCTCAAAAATATAAAACCCAACAACAGCAGACAGATAAAGATCTGCAAAAGCACCAATGCCAAGGCGCGCAGGTCGTGAATGCCGAACAGATAGGCGGCCACAAAGCTCACCGCGAGAACCGCGACGAGCACCAGACCGTAAAGCAACAAATCGGCGCTGAACTTTCCGCTGTAAATCTCCATACGGGAGACGGGATTGGCGTAGAGATATTCGATGGTACCTGCGCTCTGCTCCTTAGAAAGGCTTCTCGCACCCAACTGTACGCCAAAAATGGCAAAGAGAATGCCCAGGTATTGGAACATAAAGGGCAGATACTCCGTAAATTTATCGAACTGCACATCGTAACCCATGCCCAAAACCATGCGAAAGCGTTCGGAAAATCCTTCGCGGAATCCGTTCGCCAACGAAAGCATATTGTCATCCTGCAGGAGCGGGAAAAATGCCAGCATCAATACGGCTAAAATCCCCAGAACGAAGAACCAGGAAATGGCCTTAGCGCGATTGCTCTTTAACTCAAGACCGAATACCATTATTCTTCCTCCTTTCCGATGTCAAAATTGTACTTGGACGGATTGATCCTGCCGTAATCGTCGGCGGGACGGATCTTTTCCGTATCCTCGGGCGCTTCGACTTCGATGGCGCCGTCCGCCGCCTCGCCTTCCTCCGGCGCCGGCAAAGTGCCTTCGTCCGGCGTCTTTTGGAGCGCGATCAGCTCGTCGGATTGCGTTTCGATAGGCGTCACCTCTTCGGCCGGATCGAGCGCATCCCTCGGCGCTGCCGGGGCGTACGGTGCGGTGATCGCATCGTCGCCGCGTTCGGCGATCTCGAGCTCGTCCTTGTCGTAGGCGAGGATCGTATCCTCTTCCCCTTCTGTCGAAACGCCGGCGACATTGGCCCGGTCGAAGGTGACCGTCGTATCCGGCGCATAGGATGCGCTCGTGCCGTCATAGCCCGATTCGAAAGCGTCGATCTTGTTTTCGAGCAGGGCGTCTTCCAAGATATAATTTTTTACCTTTTCTTGGTGCAGCACCGTCGTCAAAGTCGGCAAATAGCCGTCGTAGAAGAACTCTACATTCCCCGCTTCGTCGCGGATTAAGCGCGCGCCGATCTCTTCAAAGGCGCGTACAGAAATCACTTCGTCGAAAATGCGGAGCACCTTGTCGTTGGTATACTTTTCCTTTAAGTACTCCATGCCCACGATCCTGCCGTCGGCAAGATAGGCGCCACGGTCGCCGTAGCGCTGCCCTACGGAAAGATTGTCGGTAAGCAACAAGACCGAAAGGCCTTCCGCTTGCTGCAGTCGCTTCAGATGAGTAAACAATTTCTCGATCATCGGCGGACTGAGGTCCTTGGTCGGATCGTCGATTACGATCAGCTTCGGTTTCGGAATCAGAGCGTTGATAATGGCAACGCGTTTGCGCTGAGAATCCGTCAAGTCGACGAATTTATGCCGATTGTCCAATTCGAAATAATCCATTAACGATTGAATCTCGTCGGTATTTTTTAAACCGTGAAAACCCAAGGTGGTCTTAAAAATCGCCATCGGCTTCAGGTTATCGTAAATCCAAACATCTTCCGGTACATATCCCGTAAATTCTTTTACGGACCGATCTTCTTTTTGGGCGTCCATGTCAAAAATGGATACGCTGCCCGCGGTCGGTTTTAAGAACTTAAAGAGAATCCGAGCCAAAGTGGTCTTACCGGAATCTTTTAAGCCCATTAAAGAAAAAATTTCTCCGTCGAAAACCTCTAAATTTACACCGTCTAAAACTACATTTTTTCGATATTTTTTAGAGAGTTCCCGCACTACAATAGCACTCATGATTCACCTCGCTTTACTTTACCATTATACATGATCGCCTGATAAAATGGAATCTATGGACGAAAACGCCCCGTAAAACTATGATATAATAGCCGGGAAATCGTAAAGGGGAGAGTTTATGAAATTAGGAATTATCGGACTGCCCAATGTCGGCAAGTCCACATTATTTAACGCCATTACACAGGCCGGTGCCGAAGCCGCCAATTATCCCTTCGCCACCATCGAGCCCAATGTGGGCATGGTCACGGTCAAGGACCCGCGCCTCAGCGTACTGAGCGAAATGAGCCATTCTGAGCGCATCGTCTATGCCACCATCGAATTCGCCGATATCGCGGGACTCGTCAAGGGCGCGAGCAAGGGCGAGGGTCTCGGCAACCAGTTTCTTTCTCATATCCGAGAAGTCGACGCATTGATCCACGTCGTCCGCTGCTTCGAAGATTCAAACATCATCCACGTAGACGGCGGTATCGATCCCCTTCGAGACATCGAGACGATCACATTGGAGCTGATCTTCTCGGACCTCGAAGTGCTGGAAAAACGCCTGGAGAAAGTCAAAAAACAGTTAAAAGGCGATAAGAGCCTCCTGCCGGAAAAAGAGCTGATCGAACGCATCCTCGACGCATTACACGCAGAGAAACCGGCGAGATCTTTGGACTATACCGAAGACGAGCGAAAGCTCTTGTCCTCGTTCAGCTTACTGACCATGAAACCCGTTATCTACGCCGCCAATGTCTCCGAAGAAGACGTGGCAGACGGCAATCGCTATGTCGATTCGGTGCGCGCGTATGCCGACGCCGAAGGAGACGAAACCATTGTCATCTCCGCGGCCATCGAGGAGGAAATCGCGGCTTTGGACGAGGAAAGCAAGCCGGAATTTCTCGAGGCGCTGGGGCTTCGCGACTCCGGACTCGATCGACTCGTCAAGGCTTCCTATAGCCTACTGGGGCTGATCAGCTTTTTGACCACCGGCGAAATGGAATCCCGCGCCTGGACCGTCAAGGCGGGTTCTAAGGCCCCGGAGGCTGCCGGAAAAATCCACAGCGACATACAGCGCGGCTTTATAAAGGCCGACACCATCGCCTATGAAGACCTCGTCGAAGCGGGGTCCGTCGCCAAAGCGCGCGACAAGGGACTGATCCGCAGCGAAGGCAAGGACTATGTAATCCAAGACGGCGACGTCGTCAATTTTAAGTTCAATGTGTAAATACAAAAACGGCTATACCCGCATCGTGCGGTGTATAGCCGTTTTTTATTGTATGGATTAGGATTCTCTTCGTCGGCGCTCGTCTTGCGGACGCGGTGCGGGATAGCGATCTTTGTTGTAGATGCCGATGCACAGGGCGCACAGAAGCGAGCAAATGCCTGCGGTGATGCAAACCAAAGAGATAAAAATATTGTTTAAACTCGCGCGCTCAAACAGTCGATTCAGGACCATGATCAGAGAAAACATGCCGACAAAGACCAGCACGAGACCGGGAATGTAGCGCAGGAATTTCATGCGTTTTCCCATCATATTCATGATAAAGGTAATGATCAACGCCACGACGACGGCGATCAAGAGTATGCCGATATACTGCAGGTTTCCGTTTAAACTGTTTGAAATTTTTTGTACCATTGCTTCCTCCTACTTGCCGGGATTGCTGGAATAGTATTTCTTTTCCGGCACGGCGCCGTCCAGCAGATCCTCGACCTGCCGATCGTCCAAGCTCTTTTTGGTCTTTACCAGCTGCATCAAATTGCCGTACAGGTCGATATAGGCTATGTCTTCTTTTTCCCGAAATACGGTGAACAAGAGCGTATCCCCGTCGTATACATCGATGACGAACAGTTTTTCGGCGGTGATCCCCACCTGTTCTTTCGTCATATTATATCGCAATTTCATAAAATAGTCAGTGCTGCCTTTTCGCACCGTATAGCTCGGATAGTCGGTCCTTTGATCGTGAAACAACGCGACATTCGAGGAAAAAAACGCGTCCGAGCCGACAATCGCGGCCGGATCTTTGGAGTCATCCGCCAAATACTGGACATTGGTGACGATCCAGCGGCCCTGCAGCGGCGCGCGATTCATTTCGGGTTTTTCTATGGTCTGGTAATTCTCTTCTTTGGCGGGGCTGCAGGCGACGAGAAACAACAATAGGAGTACCCAGAATTTCTTCATCCTTGCACCTCTTTTTCCAGGGGAATGCGCACGCGTATGGTGGTTCCCGTCCCTTTTTCCGACGTGATGCGGATTTCTCCGTCGTGGAGTTTGATAATTTCTTCGGCGATGGAAAGGCCCAGGCCGGAATGGGAATTGGAGTGTTTGCCCTTGTAGAACTTCTCTTTGGCGAGCTTTAATTCCTCTTCGTCCATGCCGACGCCGTTGTCCGAGACGAGCATCTCATAATACGGAAAGTTTTTGCGCGCCTCGAGCACGACCCAACCGCCGGCCTCTGTAAATTTGATCGCATTGTCGATCAGATTGATCAGCACCTGACGCAAGCGGTCCTCGTCGCCGGTTACGACGACGACTTCGTCGTTGATCTCATCCATCAGGCGAATCTCTTCGTTGGCCGCCCGGGGCTTCATCTGCCGAAGCACTTCGGTACAGGTGGAGGTGATGTCGAATTGGTCTTTTTTAAGCGTAATGCGACCGGAAATATAGCGCGAAAAATCCAGGAGCTCTTCGACCATTTTCGACAGCCGATCCGCCTCCCCCTCGATGATTTCGAGCCCTTCTTTTAGTACGACCTCGTCGGTCTTTTCCGTGTCTTCAAGGATCGCCGCCCAGCCTTTGATCGAAGTCAGGGGCGTACGCAGCTCGTGGGATATAGAGGAGATAAAGTCGTTTTTGACCTGCTCCTTTCGCAGAATCTCCGCCGCCAGGGTATTGATCGAGCGCGCCAGGCGCCCCAATTCGTCGTCCCGATCGATCTCGATCCGCTTTTTATACTGTCCGTCGGCGAGTTGAATGGCGATGGACTGGATTTCTTCGATGGGTTGGGTGATGGTCTTGGCGAGCAGGCGGCTGATCAAGGTGGCAATCGCCGCGACGATGGCGGTCAAGAGCAAAAGGTAGCGGCTGAGCTTTAAGACGGATCGCTGCGCCGGTCCCAAAGAAGAGGTAAAGCGCAAGACGCCGAGTACCTTCCCGTCATCGGAAACGAGCGGGCGGGAGACGGACATCACCGAGGTGTCGGAGAAGGGGACTTTGCCGATGCGCACGCCCTTCTTCCCCTTTTGCGCCGTCTGCACGTCGGTGTATTCCCGTACGGGATCGTTGATCCCGCCGATGGAGTCATATATCAGCCCGCCGCCTGCATCGACCAATTGCACCTGGCCTTCAAATTGATTGAACAACATTTCATAGTCCCGCTCGATCAACTTTTCGGGGGTCATATTTTTGAAATATTTCGAATAGGTATACATCGAGCTGTTGAGTTGTTGATCCAAAAAATATTTTAATCCGTTATAGGTGTACTGGCGAAATCCAAATATCAACGCCAAATCCAACAGCGTGACCGTAAGGAGCACCAAGAGCACGAAATTTCGCGTCATGGTCTTTCGAATGGAATGTTTCATTGCTCCTCTTCAAAACTCTTCCAGCGGTAACCGACCCCCCAGACGGTCTCGATATAGCGTGGGTGTGCCGCATCGTCTTCGATTTTTGAGCGGAGGCGGCGGATGTTCACATCGACGATTTTGCTGTCGCCCAAAAATTCCTCGCCCCACACCGCATTTAAGATTTCGTCGCGGCTTAAGGCGCGATTTACATTGTTCATAAAGAGCTTTACGATTTCGTGTTCCGTCGGCGTGAGCTCGATTTCCGTCTTGTCGCGATAAAATTTATGTCCGTAGACGTCGACGCGAAAGATTCCGCTTTCGATAAAGCGCTCTTCCTTTTCGTCGACGGCATCGCCGATAAGGCGGCGTTCCAAGCTCTTTATGCGGAGCGTAAGCTCGGTGGGGTTAAAGGGCTTGGTCAAATAGTCGTCGGTGCCGCTTTGCAGGCCCATGATCTTGTCGTAGTCCTCTGCTTTTGCGGTCAACATAATGATTCCCAGATTGGGAAAGGATTTGCGGAGCCGGTCGCAGACCTCAAAGCCGTCGATCCCCGGAAGCATAATATCCAAGAGCACGATATCGGGCTTTTCTTGCTCTGCAATCTCTAAGCCGTCTTCGCCGCTTGCCGCTTCGAAGACCGTATAGTCTTCCCGTTCCAAATTGATTTTAATAAATTTGCGGATAGAGGTCTCGTCCTCCACCAACAAAATTTTGGTCATATTCTGTGCCCCCTTTATTCGAAAAATGCGGATACCTTCTCGTACATATAGTCGTACAGCGCCGGATACCGCTTAATGGGCTCCATGCGAACGAGTACATCTTCCATCTTGACGGCGTGTTCGTTCCAGGAATTTCCGCCGGTGGCGACATTTAAAAGGATCGGCTGCATGCGGTCCATCGCCAAGGCGAAATGGGACTCGGGCGTCTCTTGGGCTTCGAATTCGTCCCAAAGCGCCCGCGTCTTGCGCGCCGACGCCTCCGGCAAGATGCCGAATAGGTTGTCCGCCGCGCGAATTTCCCGCTCCAATTTCGACTTGTTGCCCTCGGCATCGTAGGCGAAGGTGTCTCCCGCCTCGATCTCCACCACATCGTGGTACAAGAGCAATAGGAGCACGCGCTCAAAATCCACGTCTTCCGGCGCAAAGTCGCGTAGAATATGCGCCATGGCGGCGATGTGAAAGCTGTGTTCCGCGTCGTTTTCGTAGCGCGCCTCGTGCAAGAGTTTCGTGCGGCGATAGACGTTTTTCATCCGTTCCAGCGTATATATAAATTCGATCTTCTCTTCTAACTGTGTATCTTTCATTCTCTACACGGCGAAATAAAAATCGCCCTCTCCCTTTCTTTCCTTATAGCGCTGTAGATCTTCGGGGGCGTAGATGCCCAAATCGGTGACGATGCCCGTTACCGCCTCCGGCGGCGTGATGTCAAAAGCCGGGTACCATCCCTTTACCCCGTCGAGCGTATGCTTTATGCCGTGGCAGCTTAGGCTCTCTTCGGGATCGCGCATCTCGATCGTCACCGCATCGGCATTTTCAATGTCCATATCGGGAATGCCCGTCGCATAATAGGGCACGCCGAAGTGCTTTGCCACGATGGCGATCTGGTGGGTGCCCACCTTGTTTACGATGCTGCCGTCCATACAGATGGAATCGGCGGCCGAGGTGAAGATATCAACGCCGACATTTTCCATATAGGCGCAGACCATATTGTCGGTGATGACCGTAACGTCGATGCCCATGTCCTGAAGCACCGAAGCGGTAAACCGCGCACCCTGCAAAAAGGGCCGGGTTTCGGGGCAGACAAACGAGATGTCCTTTCCGCGCTTTCGAATCTCGCGCGCCAACATGCCGATAATCGTCTCGCCAAAGCACTGGGTCATCACCGTACCCGTATCCGGCATCACCTCCATAAAATGCTTCGCCACCGTATGAATGGCGTCGTAGCGCTGTTTCATGGATCGAATGCCGTAGTCACGAATCTTTAGATCCAAATCGGGATCGTCGATCGCCGCCTCGGCGATGGCGAGGGCCCCTTGGGTCACCTGCGCCATGCGATTGGCGGTGGTGGGACGGGCGTTGGAAATGGTATACGCCGCCTCCCGCAAATAGGAAAGACGCTCTTCGCCCCGCAAAGTACGGGATTCGTACGCCGCAAGCGCCATCCCCATTGCCGCCGCCGTATAGGGCCCGGCGGATTGGGTCACCATATTTCTGAGGGCGTCGCGCACTTCGATATGGTCGCGGCACGCCACATATTCTACGCGGATCGGATAAATTCTTCGGTCCAATATATAGACACAGCCCTGTTCGTACCGGGCGACGTGATCCGCCTGTAACATATATGCCAAATCTTGGTCAAATTGCATAATAACCCCCTCTATATATTATAATAGTAACATATTCAGGAAAAGGAAACGAGGTTATCATGCACTATGGAATTATCGGAGGAACGGGATTTGAAGCGCCGTTTTCTCCCGCAAGAGAAGAAATTATGACCACGCCCTACGGCGAGGCGAAGTTAATGTATCCCGAAGACAAACCCTATGTTTTTGTCTCGCGCCACGGCACCGGTCACAATATCCCGCCCCATGTCGTCCCCTATAAGGCGAATATCTGGGCGCTTCACGAAATCGGCGTCACCGAAGTCTACGGGATCAGCGCCGTCGGCAGTTTGAAGAAGAAATATGCCCCCAACGACGTCGTGCTGACGGACGATTTTTTGGACTTTACCAAGACCCGGCCTTCAACCTTCTACGACGGCACGGAGACGGTGGCGAAACACATCGCCATGGATGCGCCCTACGACGAAGAACTCAATCGCCTCTTCGAGGAAGCCTATGGAGAAAAGTTGCCCCGCGGCATCTATGTCACCACCGAGGGGCCGCGCTTTGAAAGCCGGGCGGAAATTCGATTCTACGCTTCCATCGGCGGAGACGTGGTGGGTATGACAAATGTGCCCGAAGTGGTGCTCGCCAAGGAGATGGGGATGTATTATGCGAACATCTGCCACGTCGTAAACTACTGCACCGGCGTCGCCGAAAGTTTGGAGATCCTCCCTTCGGCCCGGATTCGAGAAAAAATCGTCGCGGCGGTGGATGCGGTCTTTACAAAAAAGACAGAGCCCCGCGCGGCAAAAATCGATCTGCTTTGATGCAAAAAGGACCCGGAATCAATGTTCCGAGTCCTTTTCTTTGTCGGCGACGTAGACACTGTCCTCGCCGTCCTGTTCTTTTAAGTGCACGATAATCTTTTCCGATTGGGAAGTGGGTACATTTTTTCCGATAAAATCGCCGCGAATGGGAAGCTCTCTGTGCCCCCTGTCGATCAAACCCACCAGTTGCACCGAACGCGGCCGGTCCTTCACCATCAGGGCGTCCATGGCGGCGCGAACGGTCCTGCCCGTAAACAACACGTCGTCGACGAGGACCACGCGCTTTCCGTCGATCTTTCCCATAAATTCCATGGGCAAAAATTCCGCATCCCGCCGGTCGTCCCGAAAGAAGGAGGCGTTCAGCGCATAGACGGGGACGTCTTTTCCCTCGATTTCTCGAATGGATTTTTGCAATCGTTCGGCGAGATATACGCCGCGGGTTACGATTCCCATCAATACGATGTCCTCGATGCCCTTATTTCTTTCGATGATTTCATTGGCGATGCGGGCGATAGCGCGGCGAATGGCGATCTCATCTAAAATCCTGTGCATCGTTCACCTCCGTGTTTGCGAAAATAGGCGATAAATCTGCGCGGTAACTTCGAGCGTCCGTCGATGCGTGCTTGCGTAATCGGATGTGTAAAAGACAGCCGGTAACTATGGAGCATCAATTTTCCCTTGCGATCCGCGTGGATGCCGTAAATCGGATCGCCCACCACGGGGTGTCCGATATGGCGCATATGCACGCGAATCTGATGGGTTCTTCCGGTGTAAATCCGCACGCGAAGCAAGGTCGCTTCCCCAAAGGCGCGTACGGGCGTATAGGCGGTAAGCGCCTCTTTAGAGGGATAGACATCACAGGCCATCCTCGTCCTCTGTGCGGGATCGCGCCCTATCGGCGCATCGATGCGGCCCGGTTCGCGGATGTTGCCGCGACAGAGGGCGTAGTATTCCTTTCGGATCTTTCGCGCAGAAAACAGTTCCACCAGGCCGGTATAGGCGCGATCGGTTTTTGCGATCGCCATAATGCCCGATGTGTCTTTGTCCAGCCGATGTACGATGCCCGGTCGTAGGGGGTCCGACCCCTCCGCCAGCGAAGAAAATCGCCAAAGGAGATGATGCACCAATGTGTCTTCTTCTCGTGCCGCCCCGGGGTGAACGACCATGCCGTAGGGTTTTTCCACCAGCGCGAGATCGTCGTCTTCATAGAGAACGCGAACGCCGAGATCCTTTCCTTCCAAGCGATAGGGCGTCGCTTCTTCATATGAGATACATTCTCCCGCCGACAGGGTATACCCCGCCTTTTTCTGCACGCCGTCGACCAAAATACGGCCTTCCAGGATGGCGTTTTTAATCTGCGAGCGATTTAACGAGAGAATCCCCGTGAGGTATTTGTCCAGCCGACTGCCGCCCTCCGATACATATATGGTCTCAGACATGGCGCTTCGGCTCCCGATCCATCTTAAAGATTTGCACCATCAACAGCACGGTACCGATTACGATCATGGTATCCGCCAAATTGAAGACCGCAAAGTCGTGGCCGAAAAAGCGAAATGACAAAAAATCCACCACATAGTGGAGGCGCAACCGGTCGATAAAATTGCCCACGGCACCGGAGAGGATCAGCACCAAGGCGATGCGGCCCATGCCGCGTATCCCCTCGTTTTTTCCATAGATGGCATAGAGCAAAAAGCCGATCACCAAAAGCGTAACCACGATAAATAGCGGCCTGCCGTCCTGCAAGATGCCGAAGGCGGCGCCGCGGTTTTCCACATAGAGCAGCCGGAAAAATCCGGGAATGATCTCTACCGAACCGGCATCTTTCAAAAAATTGAGTACCAGCCATTTGCTGATCTGATCGGCTGCTATCAATAGCAATATAACAATCGTAACCATATACACCTAACTTTCCTGCAGCGTGCCGTATTCGAACCGGACCTTGCCCTTTTTCGTCTGTCGAAATTCCTCGCCGATCTTCGCCCGCCCGAAGCCCCGCACCGAGAGCAATTCGCCGCCGTGGATCTCCCAATGGGTCTTTCGAATGGGCTGAAAGTCGACCTTCACGAGCCCTTTTGCGATACGACTTTTCACCTCGTCGCGAGAGAGTTTTGTGATCGCCCGCACCACGGCATCCAATCGGGGCGACTGCACCACCGCAGAAGAGGCGCGCCACTTCTTTTCTTCGATCGGCAGCGTCTCGAGGGGAACCTCTTCGACTTGAATCCTTTGATTCCCGATCTCTCTCCAGTGCACGAGAAGAAAATTCGCGATCTCTCTTTTGACCACCACATAGCTCGCATCGTTCGGCACAATATCGCCGATCTTTGCCCGTTCGATCCCAAGCCCCAACAGAGAACCCAGAATATCTCGATGCGCGGGGATCGGTCCGGACACCGACGCCTTGAGGACGCTGACGGCATCCTCTGCCGGCGCGGGGTACGGGCAAAATAGGACGACTTTTCGCTCCCTCTCTCCCGCCGGCACAAATTGTGCTTCGACCTCGGGAAAATGGGGCAGAAGATCGCGGACGAGTCTTTGTTCGTATGGATCTAAAAAATCACTATCTGTCGCCGTAAAATTCCTCGAAGCGATCTCCGGCAAATCGAGTATATGACGCAGCATAGTGATTTTCTCAGTTTCCTGAATATGTTGTAATAATTCGTCTTTGTCGGTCATTCTTACCAGGGGAAGATTCCGGAATTTTGCAGTTCTTCCTTCAGGCCGTCGATGGCGATATTGTTCGGGGCGAGAATAAAAATGTCCTTGTTGACCTTTTGAATCTTGCCTTCGATGGCGTACAAAGCGCCGTTAACGAAGTCGAATATTTCTCGTTTGACTTCCAGATCCAGCTGTTCGAAGTTCAAGACGACGGCTTTGTTTTCCTTCAGATCGTCTACGATCTTGGGAGATTCGTCGTAGCTCAGCGGTTCGTGAACGGTAATCACCATTGCCGCCTTCGTTTGAATGCTCAATACGCTGCCGTTGTCCTTGCGACGCGTGGTGGAACTTACCGGCTTTTGCACTTGTTGTGCGGTAACGGGTTCCACTTCCGTGGTCTGGAATTTCTCGTCGTCATCGTATTCGTATTCGTCGTCGTATTCGTAATCCTCGCCGAAGCCAAAGGCTTTTTTCAGCTTGTCTGCAAAATCTGCCATAATCTCCTCCTTAATACGTGCGGGCGCCGAAAATCCGACTGCCGATGCGTACCATATTCGCTCCCTCTTCGATCGCTATCGGAAAATCATTACTCATCCCCATCGATAAGTACTTCATATCCACGTCTTTGTAATTTCTGAGGGCGATATCCTCTTTGAGAGCAAACATCTTTCGAAACAATGCCCGTAAGTAGTTTTCATCGTCTACAGCAGGGGCTACCGTCATCAATCCGTCGATCTTGATATGGGAATAGTCGAGGATGGATTCCAAAAAGGGCAGGACCTTTTCGAACAGAAGACCGCCTTTAGACGACTCCCTGCCGATATTGACCTCCAACAGGCATCGCACGATGTCGTTCGTCTGTTGGGCGCGCTTTTCGATCTCCTTAGCCAGGGACTTCCGGTCCAAAGAATGAATCAAGACTACATCTTGATAAATATATTTTACCTTATTCGACTGCAAGTTGCCAATCATATGGTAACGGACCTCGGGACCGATTTCTTCGATCTTTCCTCGGAGCTCCTGCACCTTGTTCTCGCCGATATCGGTGGCGCCGGCGACGATCGCCTCTCGTATGGTCTTGACGTCATGGGTTTTTGTGACGGCGATCAACTCCACCGGCTCTCCCGTTATACTGTGACTTCGGGCTTCTTCTATTTCTTCTTTTACACGGCTGATCCTCTCGCCGATTTCCGACATGTATACTTTCCTTTCTCCATCAATAAATGACGCGCGTCTTATCGACCTTGTTCGGCTTCAGGACGATCGCATCGTCTGCGGAAACGGTCGGTTTTTTGTCGCCTTTTGCAACCAAAATCCGGCCGTCTGCATCGCCCACGCGAAGATAAGCACGCTTCGCATCGCGAGATAAGACCGATACGGGAACGAACTTTACAAATCCCCGAATCGCGTCCGCATAGACACCCGTTTCGCCGTCAGGTCCCCGAACGATACATTCTTTCGGCACGGCATAGGCGGGTTCTTCGCTTTTAATTATTGTAACCTCTTGCACCCGCGGGGCGTAAACTTCCTGTAATTTGTCTTGTAATCGTAATATTACCACACCGCCTCTTCCCTCGCGGTTCACCGATTCGATCTCGCCCTTTGCGGTCACATTCCCGATGCGCACGTCCAAACGCTTATTCTCGCCCTCGGGGAGCAGTCGCAAATCTTCGACGGACAAGGCGACTTTATACTCGGTGTCTCCGATGGAGCGGAAAAAAGCGTGGTCCTCCTTGACCCGATTTTCGCCGCGCTCAATCGGCGTGAGCTTGAGGCCCTTCAAATAGGCGGTGGTAAAGACCGAATCGTCTTTTTTCGGCGAGAGTGCGCCCCGAAGATCGTCAAATCGATAGCTGATAATCCCGGAGATCGGGGCCTTGTAATCCGAATTTGTAGTGGCGATTTTTTCGGTAAGGATATTTCTTTGTTCCTCCAGTGCATCGGGCGATAGCTTTAAGAGCTCGTTCAATTCCGATACATTTACCGCAGGCTTGGTCCTGAGATCTAGGGTATTGATCGAGGAGATCAGCTTTTCGCCGTCCTCGTCTCGAATAAATCGCTGGATATTGCGGATCACATTGACGTCTTCTTTCGTCAGGTCTTCCGATTTGTCCTTGTTTTTCCGGTCGTTCTTAAAGTCGATCGCCGCATTGACCTTGATCAGGCGGTCCTTGATCTCGGAATTGTCGTTCATCACATTGATATTCGCCACCACATGTCCCTTGGGGACTTTTTTGCCCTCCCGGACATTGTAGATCGCGATGCCGTTACCCTTGGTAAAGACCGTATCCTCTTCGTAGATCAGATAGCCCTTATCGCGCACCACATCCCGATATTTGATCTGGGTGGGGTATACGGTGCCCAGGCGATGGGTGATGTGATAATAGATGCCGTAACCCGCACCGGATAGGAACAAAAGGAGCACGAGAAACAAGAGAACGCGCCGCCGGATCCTGCGCGACCTCCGCTTTTTTTCTATTTTTTTGCGGGTTCCGCCTCGCTTCGTCATAGCAGATAGATCTTCTCGTTTTCGTGTTTTACGGGCCGAAGCATCAGATCCTGCACGGCCTTTTCGGGATCTGCCCCTTCATACAGCACGCCATATAGTTTTTCGGTGATGGGCATTTCGATCCCCATCTTTCGGCTCAGATCATAGGCGGCCTTGGTGGTCTTGTAGCCTTCCACCACCATGCCCACCTTCTCCATGGCGGATTCGGCGTCGTAACCCGATCCGATCAGATTGCCGAACTTCCAATTTCTGCTGTGGACGCTGGTACAGGTTACGATCAAGTCGCCCACGCCGGTAAGCCCCTGAAAGGTGATGGCGTTCGCGCCCAGGGCGATGCCGATCCTCTGAATTTCGGTCAGACCCCGGGTCATCAGCGCCGCTTTGGTATTGTCGCCGAATCCGAGTCCGTCGGACAGGCCGGCCCCCAGGGCGATGATGTTTTTCAGAGCGCCGCCGATCTCGACGCCGATCATGTCGTCTTGGGCGTAGACCCGCAGACTGTCGTGGGAAAAGAGATCCTGTGCCCACAAAATGTCTTCTTCCCGGGCGGAGCAGACCACGACGGTGGTAGGCTTAAACTTCGCCACTTCTTCCGCGTGGGAAGGGCCGGATAGCACGATATAGGGATTTTCCGGCAGGACCTCCGCCGCCACCTCGGAAAGGCGCAAGCCGCTGCCTTGCTCGAGCCCCTTCGCCAGATTGATAATGCGCGCGGAACTGTCCAACTTCGCGATCTCTTTGAGGCATTCGCGCACCGCGGCGGTGGGCACGGCGAGGACGATGCCGTCCGCCTCTTCTATCGCCTCTTCGATAGAACGATGAAAGCGGATCGAATCGTGAAAGCGAAAATCCTCCAGATAGCCGGGATTGTCCCGTTTTTCGGATATGCGCCGATACTGCGCCGCATTGCGCGTATACATATGCACTTCTCGTCCCAAATCCGCCAATATATTTCCGATGGCACTGCCCCAACTCCCGCAACCGATAATTGCGATCTTCATTGCGAATTCCCTCCGATTCTCTTTTCCGTTCCCCGTCTTAGGCGGTCGATATTGCTGCGATGCCGCACAAAACCCAAGATCCAGAGAACGACGACGGCGACGACATTCCACGGCGTCGCGCTATAAGTCCAAATCATTGCGATCGAAATCGCCGATAAAAAACACATCGAGCCGACGCTTACATAGCGCGTCGCCAGGGCGCAAATCACGCCGATCGCCGCACTCACTGCGGCAAAGACGGGATGCAGAATTCCCCAGGCGCCCAAGGTGGTGGCTATGCCCTTTCCCCCGCGAAAGCGCAGGTAGAAGGGAAAGTCGTGCCCCAATACCACAAAGACACCTGCAAACAGTCGCAGCTCGGGCGCCAATAGGGGCGCCAAAAACAACATTACCGCCACGCCCTTTACGACGTCAATGAAAAAGGTCAGATAACCCAATTTTTTTCCCATCACGCGAATCGCATTGGTCGTGCCGGCATTGCCGCTTCCGTGCTCTCGGATGTCGGTGCCGCGAAGCAACTTGCCGATAATATACGATCCGGAGATCGATCCGATCAAATAAGACAAGAATAAGACGATGGCCGTCTTCATCGATTCCTCAACTCCATAATAATGGGCACCCCGTCAAAACGGTAGGCCATGCGGATTTGATTTTCCAAAAAACGCAGATAGGTGAAATGGAACAGTTCCTTGTCGTTCACTGACAGCACGATCTTCGGCGGTCTCGCCGACACTTGGGAGGCGTAATAGAGTTTTCCGCGCTTGCCCTTATCCGACGGCGGCTGGTTCATCAGCACCGCTCGGTTCATAATGTCGTTTAATACGCCGGTCTGAATCCGGAGGGAGTAATTGTTGTTGACCACGTGGATCAAATCCAACAATTTATTGACCCTCGTTCCCGTCTTTGCCGATATAAAGATCATCGGCGCATAGTTCAAAAACGGCAACTCGCGGCGGATTTCCATCTCGTAGGTCTTCATGGTATGGTTCTCTTTTTCAATCGCATCCCATTTGTTGACCGCGATAATCATCGCCTTTTGATTGTCGTGGGCAAAGCCCGCAATCTTGGAATCCTGTTCACTGACCCCCTCCACGGCATCGATTAAGAGCACGCAGACATCGGCCATTTCGATGCTCCTAAGGGTGCGGACCGCGGAATATCGCTCTACCTTTTCGTTGATCTTCTTTCGCTTTCTGAGCCCCGCCGTGTCGATCAGAACGTATTCAGTATCTTCGTATTCGAAGAACGAGTGGATCGAATCGCGGGTAGTGCCGGGGATATTGGTGACGATCGAACGCTCCTGCCCCAAGATGCGGTTCACCAAAGAAGACTTGCCCGCATTGGGCTTTCCGATAAAGGCGACCTTGATCTCGTCCCCCGCAAATTCCGTCTCTGCCGGCGGGAAGGATTCGATGGTCGCATCCAACAGATCTCCGATCCCCCGGTTCTGTTCCGCGCTGATGACATAGGGCTCTCCCAGGGCGAGTTCGTAAAAATCATACATGTGGTCGCGGGACTGTTTGGCGTCCATCTTGTTGACGACGAGGATGATTTTTTTGCCGAACTTTCGAATATAGCTTGCGACTTCTCTGTCCATAGAGGTAAGGCCTTCTTTGCCGTCGACCACAAACAGAATCACCTGGGCGTGTTCCACGGCGACCTCCGCCTGCGCGAGGATTTCCGGCATAAATATTTCGTCGGATCCGGGATCCAATCCGCCCGTGTCGATCAGCGTAAACTCGCGGTCCAGCCATCTCGCTTTCGCATAGATTCTGTCGCGAGTCACGCCGGGGGTATCTTCGGTTATCGAAATCTTCGAACCCGTCAGGGCGTTAAATAAAGTACTCTTGCCTACATTGGGCCTGCCGAGTATGCATACGACCGGTCTATCCAACAGCGCTCACCTCCAAGATGGTATTTAAAAACTTCGCTCCGTCATTGTCCACCGGGAGTAAGCGGGCGTTCAGCACCGCTTCCATCTCCTTCGCGGTCTGATCGTCCAAGGTAATCATTTTATCCCGGCGAAACATCGACATAGGTAACATTATAACATCGCGATTTGGCCCTTTCAATTGAGCGTATACGTCTTCTGCGGTCAAAAGGCCCGCGACTTTTACGGTGTCGCCGAAAAACATATTTTTTATGCCGACGACTTCAAGCTCTATATCGGGAAATTTTTCGCGAATCGCTTCCGCGATCCTCCGAAACATCGGCGCGGCGTATTCTCCCGTCGCCAATGTGATTTTACCGCGATAGTTTCTCGCCGCATCGTGTAGCGCCTGCTCAAACTCGTCGTAGAAAGAACGCATCAACCCCACGCCGTTTTCGTACTGGGGATAGCCGTCGTAATAGGCTTCTTCGGGAAGGGGTTTTTCGGCGATCAAATAGAATTCGTCGGAGGCGTAGACCCAATGGCTTCCGCTCTTGTGATAGGCACCTTCGCCGAAAGACTCCGCGATTTGAATCACTGACGCGGCGCTTTCTTTTTCAAAGGTAGGAAGCGGATCGAGTCCTTCGCGAAACCGGGTAACGCCTACGGGGACCAAGGCGACGGAACAGACCTGCGGCCAAAGCGACCACAGATCCCGAAGGGTCTGTTTCAGCGCTTCGCCGTCGTTTTTCCCGGGCACCAAGACGATCTGCGCATTGACGACGATGCCCGCCTCGGCGAGCCGCCGCAAGTGATCCATAATCTTTCCCGTCGAAGGATTCTTCAGAAGTTCGACCCTGAGCGCGGGATCGGTGGCGTGAACCGATACATTGACCGGACTGAGCTTATAGCGGATCATGCGCTCGAAGTCCGCCTCGCGCAAATTCGTGAGGGTGATGTAGTTTCCCTGCAAAAAGGAAAGCCGCGAATCGTCGTCTTTGATATATAGGCTGTCCCGCATATTCGGAGGCATTTGATCGATAAAGCAGAACACACAGCGATTGGAACAGGTCTTTTGCCGGTCCAGGAGCGGGGTCACAAAATTTAGCCCCAAGTCCTCGGACGGGTCCTTTTCGATGTCGAACAGGATCCGCTCGCCATTTGCTTTTTCCACCGCCAGGGTAATATATTCGTTTTCCATCTGGTAGCGATAGTCGATGACGTCGAGAATGCGCTCGTCGTTGATGGCGATCACCCGATCTCCCGCTTCGAGCTCCAGCTCCTCTCCGATGGAGCCGCGATCGACGGAGCGGATGGTATTCAGTTGGCTGTGGACGATATCGATTTCGTATGGGTTCATTGTACCTCCAAATAGAAAAGGACTCCGGGTAGAGTCCTTTCCAACCATTTTACTTGTAAAGAGGGAATTTTTCGCAGAATTGCTTGACGCGATCCTTTGCTTCTTCTTCGCTGATCTCTTTTTTCAAGACATCCACCATGATCTGCGCCACAAACGCCGCATCTTCTTCTTTTGCGCCCAGTGTGGTAATCGCCGGTGTTCCGATTCGAATACCGCTGGTGACCATGGGTTTTTCCGGATCGAAAGGAATTGTGTTTTTGTTGACCGCAAGGCCGTTGGCATTGAGGAGCGCTTCGGCATCCTTTCCCGTCAACCCCAAAGACCGCACGTCCAAGAGGAGCAGGTGGTTGTCAGTTCCGCCCGATACGAGGCGCACCCCGTTTTCCGTAAACACCGCTTCCATCGCCTTGGCATTGTCGATGATTTGTCGGCTATACGCCTTAAATTCCGGGGTATTCGCCTCGTGAAATGCCACCGCTTTTGCCGCGATGATATGCTCCAAAGGCCCGCCCTGCAGACCGGGGAACACCGCCTTGTCGATGGTCTTTGCAAGAGATTCGGTACATAGGATGGCACCGCCCCTGGGCCCCCGCAGGGTCTTGTGGGTCGTCGTGGTGACGACATCCGCAAATTCCACCGGGTTTTGGTGCAGCCCCGATGCGACCAGCCCCGCGATATGCGCCATATCGACCATAAAGTATGCGCCGCTTTCTTTTACGACCTTCGCCATTCGTTCGAAGTCGATCTTTCTCGGGTAGGCCGAGGCGCCGGCGATAACGAGCTTCGGCGCATATTTCTTGACCGCTTCCGCAAAGGCGTCGTAGTCGATCCGCTCCGTATCCGGATCGACGCCGTAGTCCACCACGTCGAAATACTTTCCGGAGATATTCACCGGCGAGCCGTGGGACAAGTGTCCCCCGTGGCTGAGATTCATCCCCAGCACCCGCTCCCCGGGTTTTAACAGTCCCAAAAAGACCGCCATATTGGCGTTGGCACCGCTGTGGGGTTGCACATTCGCATGATCCGCCCCGTAGAGTGCCTTGAGCCGGCCGATCGCCAGCTGTTCCGCCTGATCGACCACTTCGCAGCCGCCGTAATAGCGCGCGCCGGGCAATCCTTCGGCGTATTTATTGGTCAGAGGTGATCCCATGGCTTCCATCACCGCCTCGGAAACAAAGTTTTCCGAAGCGATCAGTTCGATGTGACTTTGTTGTCGTTCGGTTTCGCGCAGGATCAGCTCGTAAATCTCCGGATCCGTCGCCTTCAGATGCTTATATTCCACAGTGTACCTCTTTTCGTCAAATTTCAGTATCTGTCGTTGATATAGCTTTCGATCTTCGAACGCAGCGTCTCTTCGAGGAATGCTTCGTTGCGAAGCAAAGCGTCGTATATTTTTTTCGATGTGGAGTGAAGAATAAATTCGGGATACGCCGGAAAGACGATCTCAAAGAGGCGTCCATCCAGATTTTTGCCCGCGCAGTGGACAAAGTAGCCGTACACTTCCCGAAACTCCATAAACTCCAAAATCTCCAATATCGTTTCGTCTTTTTTCCCGTAGTATTTGTTCGCCAGGGACAGACAGCGGCAGTACTTCCGATTGGACCTCGGCTTTATGCGCGCCTTACGCGCCTCCATGCGGTAACTTTTTGCCAGGGCATTGAAATATTGGTAGTTAAAGATCCCCTTTTCCAGGCGATCGATCACGAGAAAAGGACGCACATTGCTGTTGTTTAAGTCCCGGAGATTGCATTCCAGGAATTCCTTTTTGTCGAGATCGCCCCGCTCATAGGCGGCGATCAGCGCATTCCTTCTCTCTAAAAAATGCTCGAACCACTTGTCGCAGACCGGCTCCATATACAATACGTCTTCTTTATAAGAACGCATTGATCAATACCGGCAACAACATCCCTACGCAGAGCACGATGGCTACAATGCGAATAAATTTCTTTTGGTTTCCCATACCGTCCCCCTGCCTAAGCGCTTACGCCTCTAGCGATACTTCCTGTGCATATTCCTTTAACGCGTCGGGAATCTCGGATTCGACATAATCGACATTGATATAGATCTCTCGATTTTCGATGTCCAATGCCTCCAGGCGTTCGCGCAAGGTTTCTAGGTCTTCTACGGACAAGTCGAGAACCTTGTAGATACCGTCTACGTAGATCTTTTCCAAGTCGTAATCCATGGCGAGCATGCCGCAGAGAAAACCGTAGAATTGATCGAGGTTTTCCAAACCGTATTCGGTGGCGTTGATCAGGCGCACATTGTAGTCGAGGCTGAAAATGTGATCGTCGTCGACCTCTACAAAGGCGATGTTGCCATTTCCGCCGTGTAGATCTTCGTTGGCGTGGTCGATCAGCCATTTGGTCTTGCCGGCTCCTTTAGCGCCCAAAATATATTGAATCATGTTCTCGTCCTTTCTGTTCCGCAGAGAACTTCGATCCCTGCACCCTATTGCTTACTTCCATTCTACGCACGATTTCGTCGCGTATATAATACCAACTGCGGTTCCAATTTGCGAAGAGCACGTCTTTTTCCGGTGCACGGCCCAACAGCCTACCGATGACGATATCGGGGTCGAGATGTTCCAAAAACAAGATACACCTCTCGATAAACTCTTCCATGGGAACCGGTACAAAACTGCCGTCTTGATACATCTCTGCCAACTTCGTCCCCTTCGGCACGTAGAGATTGTGGATTTTTACCTCATCGGCTGCCACCGCGTTCATCAGTTCGGCGCCGCGAACGATGTCGTCGCGCCCGTCGAAGGGCAAGTCCAAAATCATATGCACCGAAAGGCGGATGTCCGCCGCCTTGATTCTTTGGGCCGCATCGATAAAGTCCTGCACCGTATGGCCCCGATTTAGGATTTCTAAAGACCGGGGATTTGCGCTCTGCAGCCCCAATTCGAAGGTCACCGGCGTATGGGGAAATACCGACTTTGCACAGGCGAGGTACGCATCGTCCACGCAGTCCGGCCGCGTAGAGATCGACACACCCGCCAAATCCTCTTTCGGCACCGCCTCTAGATTGGCGCGAAATTGTTCGAGGGGCAGATAGGTGCCCGTAAAGTTTTGAAAGTAGGCGATAAAGCCTTCCGCACGGTATCTCTTTCGCATCCGCTCTTTGTTCTCTTCGAACTGATCCTGAATGCTGCCGCCGATCCACTCAAAACTTCCGCCCTCTTCGCCGCAAAAGATACAGCCGCCTGTGCCCTTGGTGCCATCCCGATTGGGACAAGATCCCTTGAGGTGGATGGGCACCTTATAGACCTTCTTTTTGAAGACGTCTCGGGTATAGGCGCTGAAACTCCGGTACGGCTCTTTTTTACGCGTATCTACGATTATACACCTTGCTCTTCCACGTCTTCGGCAAACAGGCGTTCAAACTCTTCGGCGACCTTGTTGAATCGATCTTCCTCTTCGATAAAGACCAGTTCCATCTCGTTTTCGTCGATTTCGTCGTATTCGTAGATCAATACGGATGCGTCTTCGTCGATCTCATCGCCGTCGAGCGGCATCAATGCGATATATTCTTTGTCCTCGAATTCAAACACCCCGATGACGGCGCAGTCCAACTCGCTGTCGTCTTCGAGGGTAAGGGTGATTACGTCGAGCTCTTCCCCTTCGTGTTGGTGATCGTGATTGTGATCGTGTGCCATGTTCTTATCCTTTCAGTTTCAATAGAGCCAGTAAATATTCATAAAACCGCTCTGTAGACGAGATCGAAAGTTTCTCTCCCGGGGCATGCACGCCGGACATATCCGGACCGACGGAGATCATGTCCATCTTGCCGATGGCATCTTGCAAAAGGCCGCATTCCAGCCCGGCGTGGATCGTTTCTACGACGGGTTCTTCCCCGTACATCGATTTCCAGAGTTCCTTCGCCTTTTCGCGTAGGGACGATGTTTCGGCATATTCCCATGCGGGATACGCCGAGAGTTCCTCGTATTCGGCGCCCGCCATTTCACCGGCCGTGCGGTTTTTCAGCGCAATTTCTCGAATCTTCGTCTCCACATCGCTTCGAATTTGCGAGGTGAATACGATGCGTTCGTCGTCGTTTTTCGCCACGCCGATATTGGTAGAGGATTCTACCATGCCATCGATCTTTTTGCTAAATGTGTTGACGCCGTTGGGGGCAGTTAAGAGATACCCTAAAATGCCGTCTTTTACGGCATCGGAGAGCACTTTTTTCGGTTCGGCATCCGAAATTTCCAGGTGAATGTCGGGATCGGTCGCCTTAAATTCCGAAGCGACGATGTCCGCATTTGTATGGAGCGCCTCGATCAACGCGTCTTTGTCGGCGGCCTTAACCGCGACGATCGCCTCCGCATCTCGCGGGATGGCATTGGGTTTGGAACCGCCGGAAAAATCTGCCAGGTCGAAGTCCACCATATCAGCCGCCTCTTTTAACACGCGTGCCAGTTGCAGGATGGGGTTTCCGCGTTCGTCGTCGATATCCTGTCCGGAGTGGCCGCCGACAAATCCGCCGAAGGCGACCTCTAAAAAGGCGTCCGAATCCGATTCTTTATACGCTTTTCGAATTGCAATATTGTTGACCAGACCACCGGCGCAACCTACGGTGATTACGCCTTCGTCCTCGGAGTCCAGATTGATCAGGGTTCTTCCCGAAAGGAGCGACCCATCCACGTTGATGGCCCCGGTCATTCCGGTCTCTTCATCGACGGTGAACAGACACTCCAGAGCCGGATGCTCGAAGTCGCCCTCGAGCACTGCCATCATCATCGCCACGGCAATCCCGTTGTCGGCGCCCAAGGTCGTATTTTCGGCGACGATAAAATCGCCGTCTACCTTCGCCTCGATGGGATCTTTGCAAAAATCGTGGACATGTCCTTTTTTTGCCTCACAGACCATATCCATATGGCCCTGTAAGATCACGGTCGGTTCGTCCTCGTAGCCTAGAGAGGCGGGCTTTTTCACGATGACATTTTGAATCTCATCGACCATGACTTCGAGACCGCGCTCTTTTGCCCAGCGGACGAGAAAGTCGCGAATCTGTCCTTCTTCTTTGCTGCACCGCGGAATGTCCGTGATGGTGGCAAAATTTTGTAAAACCGGGAAGTTTCCCTGTAAACCTTTTATCACAATATCACCTCCCCTTTATATTACACGAAAACCCCCGCTTCGTCATCACTTTTGGCGATTCTCCGGGAGCGGGACATGGCAATAGCCGCCGGGATTTTTCTGAAGATACCACTGGTGGTATTCCTCCGCCTTATAAAAGTTCTCCAAGGGCTCGATTTCTACGCGAATCGTCCGCTCCCATGCCGCCTGCCTTCTGTCTCTGTCCGCCTTGTAGAGCGATGCCAGCTCGTCGTCACCCTTCGGATAATAGATCCCGGTTCGATACTGCCGGCCGATGTCCATGCCCTGGCGATGATAGCTGAAGGGATCTATGATCTCGTAAAAGTGATCCAATAGCGCCTCGGTGGAAAGCACGCTTTCGTCGTAGTCGATCCGTACCCCTTCCGCCGCCTTGCTCTTTCCGGCACAGACCTCTTCGTAGCTGGGATCGGGAATGTTCGAATTGACATAGCCCACCTCGGTGTCTATCACGCCCGGGGTCCTTTGAAAATACTCCTCCACGCCCCAAAAGCAACCGCCGGCCAAGACTATGCGTTTCATACGCCCCTCCATTTCTACTCACTGTGATAACAATGTGCGTTCTATTCTCTTTTTATCCTGGAGGAAGTGATCGTAATCTTCGATATTGCGAAATACCTGCGTCAAAGAATGGGGTGCAAACCGAAAACACTGCATCAATACGTAATTCATGGAAGGGTCTTTGACGAAATTTCTCGCAAAACAATCCAGTATAAAGGCCTCGATCTCGTCGAATTCTTCCGCCGATACATCGCTCGGGTCGATCTCTTTGCGAATGCGTTCCTGAATGAAATGCTCCATATAGCGGAAAAATCCTTCGAAATCCGTACGCGGGTCGCTTTGCTCAACTTCGGAGATGATCTTAAAAAACAAATTCCATCCAAATTCTTTGTTGACGATCTCGTATACCGCACCGCCTACTTTTTCGGTAAAGGGCGTATCGAACACCGGCACTCTGTCGAACACCAGTGCTTCGCCGATGCGAAACTCCTCTTCGGCGAGTCGATTGATGCGGTTGAGCAGGCGGATGAAGTTTTCGCCGTAATCGTAGTTCATCAACACCTTACACTTAAAATAAAGGTATTCGACCAGAATATCCGACGTCTCGTTAAAGTCGATGACAAAGCCCAAATCCCTGTGAATCTTGCCGACGAAAATATCGTGGATGATCTTCGACAGAAGGCTTTTTACCTGCATGCGATTGCTCAGCTCCGCCGAAGAATCCATCTCGTTGACGTGCTGGTAGAGGATTCGCAGCTGACGGTCGATCATCGACAAATTGTCTTTAATCGAGTGCATAATATCGTGGAAGAAGTTTTCGGTCAGCATATAATTAAAATTTTTGTAGAGGACTTTGTGGTCGATCTCTCCCCAAAATACATTGACCAAAGACTTGATCTGCAGCTCGAACTTTACCGGATGTGTGCCGTCTACAATATAGCCGTCCAATTTATAAATCCCGAATCCGTTTTTTTGGACCATCGGCTGTGGCGTATCCAGATCCAAAAAAATACGCGCGTTTTCCGGCGTGCGGTAATAGCCGTCCCCGTTCGCCATATAAAATGCGGAACGAATGGCGTAGTAGAGATCGATTTCATCCTCTGTGAATCGGCATTCGATGCGGATCCCGATGATGTCTTGAATATTTCGATACATCTCTTCCGCGTCTTTGTATTCGAGATAGAGATTGTTGCGGATGATCTTTTCCTGCAGGGATTGCGGCGATTTCAGCCGCGAATTAATACTCAGAAAACTGTCTATTTCTCCGAATTCCGCAACAAAAAAACGCTCCAACTCCCCGGCCAAATCTCCCATATGTTCGCAATTGGCTTCCAACAGGCCGGTGGCGGCGTCTATATATGAAAATAAATCTAAATCCATAATTTCCTCCTGACGGGAGTATTATATCACAAACCGCCCCTGCAAACGATGTCCTATCGCGCTTTTCGCTCCTTTTCCCTCGCCGCCTTAGACAAAACAAAAAGACCCGAAGAAAAATCCTTCGAGTCTTTGTCGCGATTACTTGCGAACGACATTGTATTTCTTTTCCAGGGCATTGACCTTGTTCAAATACAGTTCTTGTTGTTTTCTGCGCATCAATTCCATGCGAATATCGTCGCGGGCATCGTCGAAACTGCGCTCTTGTTCTTCGTTGCCCTCGACGCGCTTAATAATGTGGTAACCGAATTGGGTCTTGACGGGTTCGGAAATCTCTCCGTCTTTCATCGAGAACACCTTTTCGTCGAATTCCGGCACCATTTGACCGCGGCCGAAGCTGCCCAGATCTCCGCCACGCTCTTTCGACGGGCAGATGGATTTTTCTTTGGCAAGTTCCTCGAAATCCGCGCCGCCTTTGATCGCTTCTGCGATTTCTTTGGCCTCGTCTTCTCCTTCGACGAGGATATGGGACGCGCGAACGGAGGCGGGCTGTTTGAAGAACTGCTTGTTCTTCTCGTAGAAGTCGATGGCTTCGGCTTCGTCGATCTGTGCCCCTTCGATGGTCTTGGAGAAGTTATAGGACTTTAACAGAGATTTCTTGGTGTCTGCCAATACCTTTTGAAATTCTTCTTCTTCGTCCATTTTCGTATCCAGGGCATCTTTTAATAAGAGCTCTTGGCGGATCAATTCGTCGAGAATGTGTTTCTTTCCCTCTTCCCCTTGAAATTGGATTGCCATTTGGGGATTCATACTTTGTAGATAGGCGTCGACATCGGATTCGTGGATATCTACATTGTCGATGCTCGCCAGTACTTTATTTTCTTCGGTCATTTTTTCCTCCTGTTTACTCATTCGCGGTATATGCTTAGAAATGCTCGGGTGTATCGCCGCAGATTTCATACTTTGTAATCATATCAATTGGAGAAAACGCAGTCAAGAAGTCGGATATTTTCAACTCGTATCGCCCTATGGTATAATAGTTCACATTATATCGGAAAAGGTCCGATATAAAATAAAAGGGAGAACAAATTACAGCGCCAGCACCCTTCGGGTGGACGAGGAATGAAGTGATCGAGTTATCGGCGGATGCTTCATAGGTCTGCAACCTCAGTGTCGTACAAAACGCGGAGCAATTCGCGCACAAAATCGACACAGCAGCTCCCTGAATTTTAGGAGGAAAATATGTGTGGAATCGTGGCCTTTAACGGCTCGAAAAATGCACAGGAACGCATTATCAACGGATTGGAAAAATTAGAATACCGCGGATACGACAGCGCGGGGATCGCCGTCATCGAAGACAAAAAGCTGCGCATCGCCAAGGCGGCAGGGCGACTCGAGGCACTCGAAGAGAAGCTCGAAGCAGAACCCCTCGGCGGTACGACGGGCATCGGACATACCCGTTGGGCGACCCACGGGGTGCCCAGCGAAGAAAATGCCCACCCCCATATCAGCACCCATCAACGCGTGGCGGTGGTACACAACGGCATTATCGAAAACTACCAAAGCCTGAAAAATAGCCTTTTAGAGGCCGGCTATACCTTCTATTCCGATACGGATACGGAGGTCGTCGCGAATCTGATCGAATCCAAACTCGACGGCAATTTGGAAGAGGCCGTGGCAGAAGCTGTCAAAGCGCTCCGCGGCACCTTCAGTCTCGCGGTGCTCTCGCCCGAGGACCCCGACAAACTCGTCGTCACGCGACGCGAATCGCCCCTGATCCTGGGTATCGCAGAGGACGGCGTCTTTGCCGCATCGGATGTACCCGCGCTCTTGGACTACACGCGCGATGTCATCTACTTGGAAAACGACGAACTGGTCGTGATCCAAGACGGCCGATACGAAATCTTTAAGGACGGACAGCCCGTCACAAAAGAAATCACCACCGTCGAGTGGAGCCCCGAAAGTGCCGGCAAGGAAGGCTTCGAGCACTATATGATGAAGGAAATCCACGAACAGCCCAAGGCGCTGGAAGACTGCCTGCGCCGCAAGGTGACCGACGGATTTATCGACCTGGGCGAACAATCCTTTACCAAAGAAGAGATCGAGTCCTTCGACCATATCTATATGTCCGCCTGCGGCACCGCTTTTCACGCCTGCCAAGTCGGAAAACGCGCATTGGAGGACGCCTTACAACAAGAAATCACGGCACAGATCGCCTCGGAATTCCGCTACGACATGCCGTTCTTGAACGAAAAGAGTCTCTTGATCGTCGTAAGCCAATCCGGCGAAACCGGCGACACCCTGGCGGTGCTCCGCGAGGCAAAACTCCGGGGCGCCAAAGTCCTCTCCGTCACCAATGTGGTGGGCTCGAGCGTGGACCGCGAAAGCGACAAGGTCATCTACTGCGACGCGGGTCCAGAAATCTCCGTCGCCAGTACGAAGGCCTATTCCACCCAGCTCTTGAGCTTGTATCTGTTGGCTTTGGACTTCGGCCATAAACTCGGCACCTACGACCGTGACGCCGTCAAGCTCGCCATCGAAGAACTCAGCGAAGTACCCGCGCAAATCGAGACATTCTTGCAAGATACCGACGCGCTGGACGACATCGCAAAGCGCCTCGCCAAGCACGATGCCGTCTTCTATCTCGGCCGCGGCATCGACTATTTGAGCGCCAAGGAAGGGGCTCTGAAACTCAAAGAGATCTCCTATATCCACGCGCAATCCATGCCGGCGGGCGAGCTGAAACACGGAAGCATCGCCCTTATCGAAGAAAATCTGCCGGTGGTTACCCTGATTACCCAATCCGAATTGGTGGAAAAGAGCATTTCGAACATCAAGGAAGTGAAGGCGCGGGGCGCCTATACCATCGTCATCACCGACGAAGTCGCCGGCATGATCGACGAGGTCGCCGATGCCACCGTGCGCATCCCCTCGATCTCGGATCTCTATGCGCCCATACTCGCGGTACTGCCGCAACAGATCCTCGCCTATAAGGTCAGCGTTCTGTTGGGCAACGACGTGGACAAGCCGAGGAACTTGGCAAAATCCGTCACCGTCGAATAAATCCGTATCGACACACAAAAAAACGGTACGAACCGAAATGGGTTCGTACCGTTTTTGCGTGCTCATTGTTTTGTCGTGACGAAATTATAGAATCGCTCGCCCAGGACGACGCCCTGTTCGCGGCTCGCACTGGTGCGGGGACGGAAGGTGCCGTCTTCGTAGCCTTCCATCAAACCGATGCTTTGCAGCGTATACACCGGCTCTACGGCAAAATCGCGAATTTTTTCGTGATCGGCGTATGTCTTGGTATTGCTCTTATCGGCTTCGATGTCGAAGGTATGCAAGAACCGCGCCAAAATGGTCGCCATTTCCTGCCGATTGATCTTGGCTTCGGGATCGAAGTGCTTATAGCCTACGCCCTGTACCAGGCCCAAGCGGGTGGCGACGATCACAGAGGGGTTCTTCGTGTCGACGTAAGGGCTATCTCCCGCCACCAAGTGTACGCGGTTTGCCTTTTCGTACACCCGCACGATTACCTCGGTAAATTCTTCCCGGGTAATGTCGCGTTTCATGTCCGAACGGACGGCGGGGGGAATAAATCCGTGTTCCCCGGCGGCGGAAAGCTCTTCCATGGACCATTGGCTGGAGTTGGAGAAGCTCGGACGATAGCCGACCGCCACCGCATTGCTGTATTCGCTGCGCAAGTCGCCTTTTGCGTAGCGCACGCGGAAGCTATAGAGCTTGCGGGTCACCTTGACGTCTTTTAGATGGGCGAAGGCCTCGGGGGGAATGCTGATGCTTACGCCGTCGGCCGTGGCCGCGCTGATCTCTCCCCGATAGACAATCCCCGATTTGGAGGACCAGGGTTCGTAATCGACCTTACCGTCGATCTCAAACTGTACGGTTTCTCCCTTCGCCAGAATTTCCTTTACCCACGCCGGATTCTGCCAGGACATGGTGAAGCGATTGTAATTTCCGCTTTCGTCTTTTTCGAGCCGCAACGAAACGTATTGCGGCTTTTCTACTTCTGCGGCGAAAGCCGTGCTCGAAGAGAACACTGCGCCGAATACCAGAAGCAGAACCAATAGTTTCTGAAATGTATTTTTCAATGGTATGCATCCTTTCTATGCCACAAGAGACTATAGCAAATCGGAACACAAAGAAAAAGATCCGCCGGAGATTTGTAACGGAATTGTCACCTTTTAGAAATCTCATTGCAATCCAAGGGAACGATCTGTAGATTTTGAACGGATATGTCGAAAAATCGCCGAATATCTCCGGCCACCGCGCAGAGAATCAAGCGGATAATGCCGTCGTGGCTTACGTACAAATGGCCTTCTTCTGCCGCTTGCAAAAACGCTTCGGCGCGCACCATTGCGTCTTTTAGGCTCTCTCCCCTCGGCGGTGCATTGGAGAAAGGGTCGTCGATCCAGGGGTCGAGGGCGGCGCCGTATTGGTCATAGGCATCGGAAAAACGGCGCCCTTCCAATACGCCCATAGAGACCTCCCGGAGCAACGGCTCTTCGTCGATCCTCGCGATCGTATCGGGCTTTACGATCGCGGCGGTCTGCATTGCGCGCAGATACGGACTCGCTGCGATGCCCACAGGATCGATCTGCGCGACGGCGGCCTTTGCCTCGGAAAATGCCGCCGGTTCGAACAAAAGCGGTTCTTCGGCAGAACCGTAGTATTTTTCGAGATTGGCGCGGGTGCGCCCGTGGCGCATCAGATAGATGGTCTTCGTCATCGCATAAGACCGTAGACGAGGACTAGGCCACACTCGCAGACTTCCATCAGCGCGCCGTAGACGTCGCCGGTGAGTCCCCCGATCTTTTTTCGGCTCCAACGGGAAATCGCACAGGCGATGGCGATGCCGATCAGGGGAAAGTACAGGAATCGTACGCCTTCGGTCGCGATCAAGAGAGCCGCCAATAGCGTCCACTGCACAAAATATACGCCTCGATTTGCATGCCGGCGAAAGAAATGGCCCAACTCTTTGGGACGCGCCGCCGGAAACCACACCATGCCCGTCAACATCCCCATGCGCGCCACCGCGGCGATCAGACCCAAGATGTGAGGCGTAAACAATACCCCGGAAAGGGCGGCGTACTTTCCGCCGAGGAGCAAGACCAAGGCGACGGCGCCGAAGCTGCCGATATGGGCGTCTTTCATAATCTTTCGGGTCGACTCGGGATCCCGATTCGCCAAAAATCCGTCCGCCGTATCCATAAGCCCTTCCAGATGCATGCCGCCCGAGAGGGCCACCCAGGCGAGGAGCGCCAGAAAGGCGGCGATCTGCGGATTTTTGTAATAGAACGCTTGTTGCATCAAGCCCACCAGCGCGCCGATTCCGTAGGAAATCCAAGGGAACCAGAACAGACTCCGACCCGCCGATTGTGCCGTAAAGGGCACTTCGACGGGAATCGGTATGCGCGTCAGAAACTGTATGGCGAGGATCAGTCCGCGCATTTGATCGCAACCGCAATCCCCGATACGAGCCAGTATACGGCGTCGCTTTGTTTCGCGATCCATTGATTTACCCTCCCCTGACAATCCCTGAAGGCACGGGAAACGGGATCCATTGGTACGATACCCATTCCCACCTCATTGCTCACACAGTACAGATCGGTCCCCGCCGCCCGCGCGGCATCAATCCACCCTTCGAGTCGGGCGATCACGCGGCGCGTCGTCTCCATTTCCACGTCTCCTTCGTCGACCTCCTGCGAGACGAGATAGAGTTCGCGGGAGAGCAAGAGCGTCACGCAGTCCAGTAGGACGGCGTCGTAGTTTCGGATTTCAGCGGGATCGGGAAGCGACTCCGCCGTATCCCAGTTCTCGGGGCGCCGCTTTCTGTGTTCTTCCACCCGCCTGCGCATCTCCTCGTCGGTGATCTCTGCGGTGGCGATATACAATACCCGGTCGTAGGCGCGGCATTTCTCTTCGGCAAAGCGACTTTTTCCGCTCCGCGCGCCGCCGGTCACCAGCGCGATCACGGCGTATCCTTTCGAAGGCTCACCAATACCGCCGGGTCGATCTGATTGGCTTCGAAGGACCCCATAGACTCCATACAGGCGATGGCGGATTCCAAAAGCGAGAAAAAGAGCGGACAGCCGCTCCCCTCGCCCAGGCGCATATGCAGATCGAGGGGCGGCGTAATATCCAGGACGCGGTAGAGCACCGATGCGGCGAGCTCCGCGCTCCTATGCGACGGAAAGATATAGCCCTTCGCCAAAGGCGCCATTTGGATCGCGAGATAGGCGGCGACCCCCGAAATCAGGCCGTCGCAGACGACAGGCACGCGGTGGTAGGCGCCGGCGAGAAAGACGCCCGCGAGTGCCGCGATGTCCAACCCGCCGGATTTGGCGAGGATGTCGATCGCATCTTCGCACCCGTCGAGACGCGCCTTCGCCCGGCACACCGCCCGCACTTTTTTCTGCCACTGCGCGTCGGTAATCCCCGCGCCGTAGCCGACACACGCCTCGGGTGCCTCGCCGCTTAAAATATATAAGAGTGCCGACGCGGTAGTAGTGTTTCCGATCCCCAACTCGCCGGTACCGAGGATGTCGGCCCCGTCCTCGATCTCCGCCTCGGCATAGCGGATGCCGACGCCAATCGCCTGCACCGCTTCTTCTCTCGTCATGGCGTCTTCTGTGGCGATATTGCCGGTCCCCGCGCGCACCGACGCGTCGCAAATACCGGCCTCGCGCTCGATACCTTTTTCCATACCCACGTCGATCACGACGACCTTCGCCCCGTTGTGCTTCGCCAAGGCGCAGACGCCGGTTTCTCCGCGCGCCATGGCATTGGCCAATAGCTGCGTAAAGACCGGCGGCGAGGAGCTCACGTCTTCTTTTACCACCCCGTTGTCGGCACACATCACGAGGATCGATTTTTTTCGAATGCGGGGGATCTTCCGCCGCTGTATGCCCGCCAGTCGAATGGAATATTCTTCCAACGCGCCCAAAGAACCCATCGGATGGGTACGGCTGTCCCAGTGTGCGCGGCCGCTGTTTTCAAAATCGACATCCGTTTCGGATATGCCTTGTATGTATTTATCGAGTTCCACCGTCTCGCCTCCTCGCGATCTCTTCGCGTAATTTTTCGTTGATATAGTCGTAGCCCTTCGGCACGTGGGGAATCGTACACCCCGAGCAGTCCTTCACGCCGTTTGTGTAGACGAATCGGCCACCGCAGTCTTCGCCCATTAAATACAGCGGGCAATAACAAAACAAACAGTTAAACGGTCCTTCAAGCCTATGGCAGGGAAAATATTGACAGTCTGTATTGGTAAAGAATCGATACGAATTATCCACGCCTATCCCCCTCTGCAATCTTTAGCATCTCTTCAAAATCGTATCCGCTTTCCGCTTCGGTCTCGATCACCAAAGTCCGCATGCCGCAATCCGCAGCCGCACGCATTTTATCGCAAAATCCCGAGCCCTCGCCGCTGTTTTTTGTCACCAGATACGCGGGGCGATAGTGGCGAAACAAAGCGACGTTCATCTCGTAGTCAAAGGGCCCCAACATCGCGACGATATCCGCCGTTTCGACGCCGCAGGCCTTGAGTTTATGCAGGCTTTCTTCCGACGGGATAATGCGATAGACGAATCGATTTTCTCCGCGCACCGCCTGAAAGCGCGCCGCCTCGTTGGAGCCGGTGGTAAAAAAAACCGTTCCCGTCATTTCCTTTAGCGCCCGGGCACAGTCCGCATAGGACGAAAAGCGCATATCGCCGAATCCGTCCACGCGGGGCCGCACATAGCGATAGTACGAAATCCCCGCCGCCGCTGCCGCCCGTTTCGCCGTGTGGGTGGCCACTTTGGCAAAAGGATGGGTGAAATCCAGCACCGCCTCGATCTGCGCATCGGCAATGAACCGGCACATATCCGCTTCGGAAAGCCGGCCCACGCGCACATCAATGTCCGCGGGCAAAAACTCCGTCCCTTCCTCCGTCGCGACGGTGACGACGAGATCGCGGTTTTTGGTCTTGCGCACAAATCGCGAGGCATCGGCGGTGCCGCCCAGGATCCAGACCTTCATAGATCATACCCCCGCGGTGTGATCATCTTTCCGCCCTCAATATACGTACGACTGTTTCCAACAATCACTATGGTGTTCATATCCACCGATTCGATATCCACCGCATCCATCGTACTGATGTGAATTTCTTCGCCCTCTCGCCAGGCGTTTTTGACCACCGCCACCGGGCGATCCGGGCCGTAACCTTCTTCTTTCATAATCGAAAAGGCGTGTGACAAATAGCCCGCGCGCCCCTTGGAGCGTGGATTGTATAGGCTGATCACAAAATCCGCGGCCGCGGCATAGCGAATCCGCTTTTCGATCACGGAAAGAGGCGTCATCAAATCCGACAGACTGATCGTCGCCGTATCGTGCATCAGCGGCGCGCCGACCCGAGACGCCGCGGCAAAATTTGCGCTGACGCCCGGTATGATTTCGACCTCGATATCCGTATCCGCGGCGATCTCGAGAATGGGGCCCGCCATGCCATATAGCCCCGCATCGCCGGTGGAGACGATGGCGGTGGTGCGGCCGGAAGACGCCGATTCCACCGCCATTTTACAGCGCTCGATCTCCGACTTCATGCCGGTGGAGAGCAAGGTCTTGTTCTCGATCAAGTGGCGAATATAGCCCAGATACGGCGTATATCCCACCACCACCTCGCTCTCCTCGAGCGCCTGTCGCATGCGGTCGGTAAATAGCGCCGATCCGCCGGGGCCAATGCCGATTACATAGAGTTTTTTCACTTTTCCTCCCTCGTTACGGAAAGGGTAAAGCCTCTTTCCGCGATCTTTTCTGCCAACAATTCACTGCCACCCATTAGTGCGGCGGAGCAAGACACATTGCCGACGCCGACGGTTCTTTTTACGAAGTCGCTTTCGCTACATCGACACGCATTTTGCGAAAGTTGCGCGGCGCTATACCCATACAAAGAAACGCCCAATTCTTCGCACACGGCGACGATGGACGGCTCCTTTCGCTTTATATCTATA
This sequence comes from Aedoeadaptatus ivorii, assembly GCF_030815095.1. NCBI lineage: Bacteria > Bacillati > Bacillota > Tissierellia > Tissierellales > Peptoniphilaceae > Aedoeadaptatus > Aedoeadaptatus ivorii. The sequence continues at coordinate 145,680 of NZ_JAUSWF010000001.1, read as the reverse complement.
GTATGCACGGCGCGAATCGCCCGCCGATCCAAACCGAGCACGTCTAAAGTATTTTCTAATAGCCGCATCAAATCCGCCTCCGTCGTTCTCTTTTTGGAACCCACGCCGAGATGCACGCAACGCGGCACGAGTTTCAGAGCATGTTCCGGGGAAAGATCGCGTTCGGAGACCACCACACCCCCGGGCCGGTCCGCCTCCTCGGGCGTTCTAACGCGGATCAAATGCGGATACTGCGGCCCCGCATCTCGCTCGGAATACCAATATATCGCCTCCCCCGCCACCATGCGCGCCGCGATCCATCGCATGGCCGCCATATCGTCGATCACGTACCCTCGCTTTTGGGCAAAGAGATCCGGCGCTTCGTAGCCGAGCACATCCGATGCGGTGGTGAGCACCGCCTCCGCGCTCAATCGCTCCGCCAGCTCCTTTGCCAGGGCGTTGGCGCCGCCCAAATGCCCGCTTAGAATCGGAATGACGTAGCGTCCCGCCGGATCGATGACGACGACGGCGGGATCGGTACGCTTATCGGCAAGCCACGGCGCGATATAGCGAACGGCAATCCCCGCCGCGCCGATAAACACCAGCGCCTCCGCCGCCCGAAACAGCGCGCCGAAACTGTTCCGATCGGGGCTATTGCCGAACGCCTTTCCGTAGGGCGCGAAATCGGCGAGATGTTTTTTCGCCAGTTGCGCCGCGCCCGGCGAAAAACAGAGGACCGCCTTCACCGCTTGGCCTTTCTGTATTCGGTGGAAAAACCGGGATCGTAGAGCTTGCTATTCTCATACCGGTCGCCCAAGAAATCGCCGACGAGGATCAGCGCATGCTTTCGAATGCCGGCGCCTTCCATATCCTTTGCGATCGTCCCGACCGTCGAGCAAACGACCCGCTCGTCCTCCCAGCTCGCCCGATATACGACGGCGAGGGGAGTTTCGGCCGCGTAGGACTGCGCCAATTCCCGCGCTACATTTTCAATCTGTCCGGCGGAAAGAAAAATCGCCATCGACGCCTTATGTGCCGCCAGCGCCTCTATGGATTCTCCTTCGGGCACGGGGGTGCGGCCGGCGCGGCGGGTGAGGATCACGGTCTGGCTTACGCCCGGGAGCGTGTATTCCCGCTTCAGGACGGCGGCCGCCGCCGAAAACGAGCTCACGCCGGGAATCACCTCGTAGGGGATATTTGCTTCCGCGAGAGGATCCATCTGTTCGCGAATGGCCCCGTACACCGAGGGGTCGCCGGTGTGAAGGCGCACTACGGATTTGCCCGCCCGGTGGCGAGAGACCATACACGCCAACACCTCGTCCAAATCCATGTAAGCGCTGTTTAAGATCTCTGCGTCGGATTTGGCGTAGGCGAGATGCCCCTCGTGTACGAGGCTTCCGGCATAGATAATCACATCCGCCGATTCGATGCGTTGTCGTCCCTTGATCGTAATCAAATCCGGATCTCCGGGTCCGGCCCCCACAAATGAAATCATGGTTTTTGTCCTTTCACCATAAATACGCCGTTTTCGGCGCGCAGCATGCCGAATCGGTCCTCCCGGGATACGGCGATATACCGAAACGTCCACAGATAGCCGCGTGCTTTCAGAAACTCCCGAAAACGCACCGCATTCGCGGGCGTCACGAAATTGCCGCACACGATGCCGCCGCTCGTTAAATGCCCGTGGCAGTATCCCAGGATATCGTCCAAACGTCCCTTGCTCCCGCCGATGAAAATGCGGTCGTATGCCGTTTCGGAGAGCACATCCGGCGCCTTCCCCGCCAGAATGTCGATGGACACGTCGAAGGCCTTCGCGTTTTCTACGATCAGGCCCAGTGCCTCCGGGTGGCATTCGCAGGCATCTACCGTACAGCCGGAGGCCGCCGCAGCCACCGATATGGAACCGGTGCCCGCGCCGATGTCCAAAAATCGCTGCCCCGGCACGAGTTCGAGGGCCGCTACGGTAAGTATGCGCACTTCCGCCTTGGTCATGGGCACCGCCCCCCGCATAAAGTTATCGTCGTCCGTCCACTTCAATTTCAATCACCGCCAATGCCAAATCCGCATCCACCGCCATCGCATCGCCGATCGATGCGCGCACAATGCGCTCATCGGGATACGAGGCTCGGCTGATCGCCGTCATCTTTCCCCGCACGCCGCGCGCATAGAGTTCGAAGGAAAGCCGCTCTGCGCTGTATTTACGGTCCAAAAGGATCGCCACCGGTCCCGACCCCGCGACGGCATCGAGGTCTGCGTCTCTACCGTGAAACGACATAAAGCGCGCCCCTTCCCACGGAATCTGTAACTTAGAGAAGGCGTACTGCACGCTGCTGATGCCCGGAAGAATCCGGTCTGTGCGAATGCCGCGTGCCTGTAGGGTCTTGGCAAAGCCGAAAAACAGCGCATCGCCACTTACGAGCACGGCTACATCCGTATCCCCAGCCTCTCGAATGCGCGCCAGCATCTCGTCCACACTCGCCACTGCCTCCACATCCCTACGCAGGGCGCGAATTGATTCCGCCACCCGGGGAAAGGCAAGCAGGCTAGGCGCGCGGCGAATTTCTTCCGCTGCCTCTAAGGTCAGATACCGAATGTCGCCGGGACCGGCACCGATCATCGTAAGCATTTATGCCTCCATTGTGTAAATCTTCGCCGATACGGCGATTGCATCGTCTTGCAGAAACCGTGGCACCCGCGCTTCGATTCCCGCCTCCATGTGTTGCAAAATATCGCCATTGCCCGCCTTTCGGCAGATGGCATAAGCGCCGTCCGCCGTGGTTTCCGCTTCCACCGCCGCAAACAGGCGCGTATTCGCCCCCATCTTCGCGAGATAATAGACGAAGGCCTCCATACGGCAGTCGCTCACCGTCGAATGGGTGTTCCATATGCCCAAGGAGAGCTTGGATAGCTTGCCCACATGGCCGAGGATTTGGATCGCGCGAAATCCGTAGTCTCGCGCCAAAACCAGCGCGTCGCCGAAATAATTCGACACCTGCACCGCCGGCAGGTCGGGAAAATGCGTAGCGGCGTATTGCACGCCGTAATTTCCGGGGGTGAGAAGCACCGCACGTGCGCCCTCTTCGGAAAGCGCCCGTAATTCCATGTCGACGGTGGCGACATAGGCCTCCTTGCTCATGGGCCGTACGATCCCCGTGGTGCCGAGGATCGAGAGACCGCCCGTTATGCCGAGTTTGGGATTGAACGTCTTTTTTGCCACTTCCTCGCCCCGGGGGATGTCGATCTGCAGGGAAATGCCGTCTTTTCGGTTGTCTTCCAAGAGCCGTAGGATCTCCCCTTTGGGCACGGGATTGATCGCTAGTTCTCCCACCGCACCGAACAGGCCCGGCTTGGTAAGGGTGCCGACCCCCGTTCCCTTTCGAATGCGTACCTCCCCGCTGTTATCGCGCCGTATGGTACACAGAATCTCGATGCCGTCGGTGACATCCGGATCGTCTCCGGCGTCTTTGATCACCGAATAGGTGGCACTCGCCCTATCGCGCGTCACCTCTTTTACCGGGATCTCTATGCGCATGCCCGCCGGTACGTCGATGGCGATACGGTGTTGGGCGCGGTCTTCGTCTATGGCGCGGATTGCCGCCGCGGCCGCCGCCACCACGCAGCTTCCGGTGGTATAGCCAGGCCGCATATGTTTTCCGTCGACGATGACGTCTTTCATCGATACCCCATTTCGTAGAGGAGGCCGTTGATCACAGACGCCGCCACATTGGAGCCGCCCTTGGTGCCTTCTGTGCGCAAATGCGGCACGTCGTACGCTGCTATCGCCGCTTTGGATTCGGCCGCTCCCACAAAGCCGACCACGGTGGCGACCACAAAGTTCGGCGCGATCCGCTTCGCGTCGATACATTCGAGCAGGCGAAAAAGTGCCGTCGGCGCATTGCCGAACACAAAAGCCGTCGCACCACACTCGATCGCCTTTTCCAGAGCGACAATGCTGCGGGTGGTGCCCCGCGCCTCGGCTTCTTCCGCCACTTCCGCCTCGGCGATGGGGGTAATCAACGTGCAGCCGCTTTTCGCCAGCGCCTTTTTGTTGATGCCGCTTCTTACCATATTCGTATCGGTATAGATCTTCGCGCCGGATGCGATGGCCTCTTTTGCCGCCGAAAAAAAATCGCTCCGTATGCGGATAATCTTACGATACTCCGGATCTCCCGTCGTGTGGATCATGCGCCGCACCAGGGGCAATTCCTCCGCCGAAAAATTCACGTCGCGCAAATAGCTGTCGATGATATCCATGGAGCGATTTTCGATCGCCATGGGTTTTTTTTCATACATCCGCCACACTCCTTTCAAATTCGCACCAAACCGCCATAAACCGCGTATTCTCCTCCGCCGTACGGACGGCAATCCGCATATAGCGATCGGCGAGCACACCCCCCGCCGGGTAAATGCGGAGCAATATGTGCCGCTCGAGAAAAAATTGAAAACAACGCTTCGCAACCGGTGCTTGGAGGCGAATCAAGAGAAAATTGGCTTCGGAAGGGTACGCCTCGGCAATCTTCGATTTTTGAAAACAGGTCGCCAATCTTTCGCGCTCTCTCTGCACATACGCCCGCGTCCGCTCCCCATATGCGTCCAGCGACTTGAGCCACAGCCCCGCTTCCTCTGCGAGCACATTGACCGTCCAGGGGAGCTGCCGCGCGAGATAGCGCTTTCGAATGCCCGCGGGCAGTATACCGTAGCCCAGGCGAATACCGGGTAAGGCGAAAAACTTCGTCGCCGCGCGCACGGTAATCAATCGGTCCTTTTCGTCGTAAAAGGAGCATTCCTCAGAGGGAGGCCGCACAAATTCCATAAAAGTCTCGTCGAGTAAGAGGTGGCCCCCTTTTTCTACGACCGCGCGGTATATCGCCTCCCGCTCCGAATCCGATAGCGTGTATCCGGTGGGATTGTTGGGATCGGTCAGGATCGTCAGCGCATTTTCGGGCATCTTCTCGATAAATTCCGGTACACAAAGTCGAAAGGGCGGCGCCATTTCGAAGGTATATACGGCGATGCCGCGGCTTTTGGCAATCCGCGCGTATTCGTTAAAACACGGCGTCGCCAGATATATCCTCGGAAACAGGGCGATAGAGCCCGCGATAATCTCCATCGCGCCGTTTCCCGCCACCACCGCCTCGGGCGCACAGTGTAAGTATTCCGAAAGCGCGCGCCGTAAGCGGCGATAGGTGAAATCCGGATAGCGATCCGCCGCCGAAAGCGCGCGATGCATCGCCGCCTCTAGGCGCGGATCGATCCCCAGGGGATTGATATTGGCGCTGAAATCCGTCAGAAGCTCCGGATGTCCGCGCCCATATGTTTCGATATTTCCGCCGTGTTCCATGGTCTCTTCCTCCCGAGAATTAGACTCATATAGCAGCGACGTTCGGGGAGCTTTTCCGCATCCCCCGTCGCCTTCCAGCCCTTTGCCTCGATATTTTCCATATAGAGGGGAGCGTACCCTTCACGCCGCAGTCGCTCGAAGACGGACGCGGGATCGGTTGTCTTTAGTACCGCGACGGCGTCCGCCGTAAGGGGCGCATCGGGCAGATGATCGGTCAGTATAAAGGACTCGCCCGTTTCCACCAAAGACGCCGCCATCCCGTGGATTCCCGCCAAGAAGGCCGGGATTCCCGGGACCGATTCCACCGCCATATCGGCCATATCCGCGGCGGCCATGCCGTTAAAGAAGGTGGAGTAGACGGCGGCATCGCCCAATGTTAAAAACAGCGACGTCTCCCCGTCCTTTGTCTCCTCCAAAATGCGGTCCATCGCCGCCCGATACCGCGCTTCCATCGCCTCGCCCATGGGAAATTCCAAAAAGACCACCTTCTCGTCGTCGACAAATTCTCGCACGACTTCATAGGCGCGCGACTTGCCGCGGTTTTCGGGGATATAGATGTGATCCGCCTTTTGGAGCAGGCGAAGCGCTCGCAGCGTCAAGAGATCGGGCGCGCCGGGTCCGACGCCCACGCCGATGATCCGCTTCATCGCGCGCCCGCCTTGTCTTCCATCAACGCGCGGCACTTTTTCAAGAACATCTCCCGCACAAAGGCGTCGCACCCCAAGCCTCGCTCTCTATAAGAAACCCTATACCCCTTCCCTTCCAAAAAGGTCTTGTAGGAATCGTCGTCGCCAAAAATATCGTTCTTGGCGTGATCCCCCGCCACCAAAAGGAGGGGCACCAAGTGAACCGAATCGGCGCCGCTGCTTTTCAGCCACTGTAAGGCGTGCGCGCGGCCCAATTCGCCTTCCACCGTGGCGACGCCGTGCATACCGCCGGCCTCCGCCATGCATTCGTGGAGCCGCCGGTAGATCGCATCGGCCTCGTGCTCGCTTCCGTGCCCGATAAAGAGGGTCGGCGTCGTATAACTCTTTGTCGCATATTCCGCAAACGCGTACAGATCCGCTTCCCTGGAAAACAGCGCCTCGCCCACGAGGATCTCATCATGAATTCGCGTCAACTTTTCGTATTCCACCCCTTCGATCAAGTGCAGGGGTTGTATGCGAATCTCGTCCTCCGAAAAACCTTCTTTCCGGAGGCGCGCCGCCGCTTCCCGTTCGTTGTCGACCTTGCGACCGGTCTGCTTTTCGATGGCGCGAATCACCATGCGAGACGTAAACGCGGCGCGAACCGCCGCGTCGGGATGCGCGTCCCGAAGGGCGTCTATCACCGGGTTCAAATCCAATTCTTCCGCATCCCTATGGGTAGTGCCAAAGGATGCGATCAGCAGTGCTTGCTTCATATTCCCCTCACGATCCAATATAAAACATGGCCTATCAACATAAACAATAGACTCGAGCGCCACAGAAGTCCTACGGCGTTTACGATGTCATCTGTCGTCGGCGTTCTCACGGCTTCTCCGATATAGGGCTTTTCGACGTACTCGCCGAAATAATAGTGCCCGCCGCCCAGGCGGATCCCCAAAATACCCGCCGCCGCGCTTTCGGGATAGCCGGCATTGGGACTCAAATGGTTGCGGCCGTAGCGCTTTGCGCTCTTAAAGGCGCGTACCATGGCAAAACCCGATCCGGTGGAAATCGCCATCACGGCTACGGTTAGGCGCGCCGGAATCCAGTTCAGAATATCGTCGAGCTTCGCCGCCCCGTAGCCCGCGTCGCGGTACGTTTCGTTCCTATAGCCCACCATGGAATCCAGGGTGTTCGCCATCTTATAGGCCACAGCCCCCGCCGGGCCGAACAAAAACGCATAGAGCAGCGGGGCGATCACGCCGTCCGAGGTGTTCTCCGACACCGTCTCCACGACGGCACAGATCACTTCTTCGCGCTTGAGGGCGGCGGTTTCGCGCCCTACGATGCGAGAAAGCTGCCGGCGCGCCGCCTCGAGGGATTCCTCGAGGGCGCGATGCACCGCCATCGCCTCCTCGGCGAGATTCTTTGCCGCCAAAGAGGTATACAGCAAGTAGACGGATAGGATGCCGTCGAGCGGTGCCGGCAGAAGCAGCAGGAGAACTTGTACCAAAAAGAAAGCGCCGAAAACGGATCCAAACGCGGCGACGATCCCCGCCGCCCGCTGTCGATCCTGTGGCAATGCCGTGATTTTTTTGTATACAAATTCAATCCATCGGCCCATCCCCCGCACCGGGTGCACCATGCCTTCCGGATCGCCAAATACTATATCTAGTAGAAAAGCAATGAGAATATACATAAACTATCCTTTCACTGGTATAGTGTACCATGCTCCCCCATCGCTTACAATCCATTCGACCTTCTTTTGCCCTCTATTGCATAAAATTCCAAAAAAGAGATATAATATATAGATGAATATTAAAGGAGGTTTCCATGGAAACGAAAAAGTTTAAACGGATTCTCGTCGCCAACCGCGGCGAGATCGCCATACGCATTTTCCGCGCATGTCGAGAACTGGGCATCCGTTCGGTTGCTATATATTCCGAAGAGGACAGTCTTTCGTTGTTCCGCACCAAGGCCGACGAATCCTATTTGATCGGCAAGGACAAAAACCCGGTCGATGCATACTTGGATATCGACGAGATTATCCAACTGGCGCAGAATAAGGGCGTGGACGCCATCCACCCGGGCTACGGCTTTTTGGCGGAGAATCCGGATTTTGCACAAAAATGTGAGGAGGCGGGCATCACCTTTATCGGCCCGAGCCCCGACACCATGCGCAAACTCGGCGACAAGATCTCGTCAAAGATCATCGCCAGAGAAGCCGGGGTACAGACCATTCCCGGCGTCGAAGAACCGATCCGCACCGACCAAGAGGCGCTGGAATTTGCCGCACAGGCGGGATACCCCGTTATGATCAAGGCGGCGGCCGGCGGCGGCGGTCGCGGCATGCGCGTCGTCCGCAGCGAAGAAGAACTGTTGGACCAGTTCCACTCGGCAAAGAGCGAGGCGAAAAAGGCCTTCGGAAACGACTCCATGTTTATCGAAAAATACCTCGATCGCCCGAAGCACATCGAGGTACAGGTCCTCGGCGACCTCTACGGCAATGTCGTACATTTGTTTGAGCGCGACTGCTCCATTCAGCGCCGACACCAAAAGGTCATCGAATTTACCCCGGCGTTTTCCGTGCCCGACGATCTGCGGCAAAAAATCTGCGACGACGCCTTAAAGATTACCAAGACATTGGGCTATCGTTCCGCGGGTACGGTGGAATTTTTGGTCGACAGCGCGGGCAATCACTATTTTATCGAGGTCAATCCCCGCATTCAGGTCGAGCACACCGTCACCGAAATGGTCACCGGCATCGACATCATTCAGGCGCAGATCCAGATCGCCCAGGGCCATGCCCTCGCCGATCCCGAGATCGACATCCCCTCCCAGGATTCGGTAGAACTGCGCGGCTATTCGATTCAATGTCGCGTCACCACCGAAGACCCGCTCAACAACTTCGCCCCGGATACCGGTCAGATTTCCCTCTACCGCTCCTCCTCCGGCTTCGGCGTGCGTCTCGACGGGGGCAACGGCTTCCAGGGCGCGATTATCAGCCCCTACTACGATTCCCTGTTGGTAAAGGTCATCACCCAAGGCAGAACCTGGAACGACGCCGTCAACAAATCCATCCGCTCCCTGCGCGAACTGCGCGTCTCGGGCGTAAAGACCAATATCGGCTTTTTGCTGAACGTACTCAACTCCGAAGAATTCCGAAACGGCAGCTGCGACACCGGCTTTATCGCCGAACATCCCGAGCTGTTTAATATCAACACCTCTACGGATAAGGAAATGCGGTTGATGGAATACATCGGCAATATCGTCGTCAACGACAAGACCACCGCAAACACTTCTTTCGACGTGCCCGTGGTGCCGGAATTCGAAGAGACCGACTACCGCGGCTCCAAGCAGATCTTCGACGAATTGGGCGCCGACAAATTCTCCCAATGGATTTTGGATCAAAAGCGTCTGCTCTTGACCGACACCACCATGCGCGATGCCCATCAATCCTTAATGGCGACGCGCGTGCGCACCATCGACCTCTTAAAGATCGCCAAGGCGATGAACTACAATATGCGCGATCTGTTCAGTATGGAAATGTGGGGCGGTGCCACCTTCGACGTCGCCTACCGCTTCCTCCACGAAGACCCCTGGGAGCGGCTCGATCTGTTGCGCGAAGCCATGCCCAATCTGCTGATGCAGATGTTGGTGCGGGGCAACAACACCGTCGGGTACAAAAACTATCCCGACAATGTGGTGAAAAAGTTTATCAAGGAATCCGCCGAATTCGGCATCGACGTCTTCCGCATCTTCGACTCCCTCAACTGGATCGAAGGCATGCGCCTCGCCATCGAAGAGACCATCGCAAACGGAAAAATCGCCGAGGGCACCATGTGCTATACCGGCGATATATTAGATGAAAGCCGGGACAAATACAGCCTCCAATACTATGTCAATTTGGCGAAGGAACTGGAAAAAACCGGCTGCCACATTATCGGCATTAAGGACATGAGCGGCCTATTAAAGCCCTACGCGGCACAAAAACTCGTTCGCGCGCTGAAAAATGAAGTGGCCGTCCCCATTCACCTCCACACCCACGACACCACCGGAAACGGCGTAGCCACCATCCTCATGGCGGCGGAATCCGGAGTCGACATCGCCGATACCGCCATCGATTCCATGAGCGGGCTCACCTCGCAGCCGGCACTCAACTCGGTGGTCGCGGCACTGGAAAACACCTCCCGTAAGACCGGCAGCGACCTCGAAAAAGTCGACCGGATCTCCAATTATTGGTCGGCGGTGCGCCCGGTCTATGCCAACTTCGAATCGGATCTGAAGAGCGGCACCACCGAGATCTACAAATACGAGATCCCCGGCGGTCAGTACTCGAATCTCAAGCCGCAGGTGGAAAGCTTCGGCTTGGGCCACAAATTCCGCGAAGTCAAGGAAATGTATAAAGCCGTCAACGAAATGGTCGGCGACATTATCAAGGTCACCCCGTCCTCGAAGATGGTCGGCGATATGTCGATCTTTATGGTCCAAAACGGACTCACGCCGCAAAATATCTACGAAAAAGGCGCGAGCATGGACTATCCCGACTCGGTCGTCACCTACTTTAAGGGTATGATGGGACAACCCTACGGCGGCTTCCCCGAACGCCTGCAAAAAATCGTGCTCAAAGACGAAAAGCCCATCACCGTCCGCCCCGGTCTCCTCTTAGAGGACGAAGACTACGAAGCGGATCGTGAGTACTTGCGCACGATTATGCATCGAGAACCCGAAGAGAGAGACCTTACCAGCTACTCGCTGTACCCGAAGGTATTTGAAGAATTTGCCAAGAACTACGCCAAATACGACGAACTCTGGCGCATGGGCAGCGACGTGTTCTTCCACGGCTTAAAAGAAGGTGAAACCGCCGAAATCGCCGTCAGCGAAGGACAGACCATGATCGTCACCCTCGTAGAAATTGGCAAGCTCAAAGAGGACGGCACCCGTACCCTCACCTTCGAGATCAACGGCTCCCGCCGCAGCATCAATATTGAAGACCATACCCGTCCCATGCCCACCACCGGCGGCAGCGGCACCATAATGGCCGACGAAAACAATCCCCTCGAGGTCGGCGCCTCTATTCCCGGCACCGTCGTCAAGGTAAATGTAGCCATCGGCGAAACCGTAAAAGAATCGCAGCCCCTGATGGTACTCGAAGCCATGAAGATGGAAACCAACGTCATCGCCCCCCAATCCGGCGTCGTAGAAAACATCTACGTCGCGGCCGGCGATGCCGTAGAAAGCGGTCAACTCTTGATTGAACTGGCGGAACAATAAGAACAGAATATTAAAGACACAAAAATAGCGGCCATAGAAGCCGCTATTTTTTATGCCCTAATTTCAAAGGCAGAGTTTTTCTTTTTGTTGCCCTCCTCTTTTACTACCTATATGTTCGGGGGTCTTGTTCGGGCTTTATGCCTTGTTTTCAGATTGGAAGTAGAAGCTGCTTCCTTCGCCGAGCTTGGACTTTACGCCGTAGGCGAAGCCGTGGAGTTCCAGTATATTCTTGCAGATGGAAAGGCCCAGGCCGGTGCCCACGACTTGTCGTTCGTGATGGTCTCTGCCGCGGTAGTACCGTTCCCAGATCGCATCGATGTCCTCGGGGGCAATGCCCTTTCCGTAGTCGCGCACCACATAGCTGACGCGCTCGCCGTCGTCGACGATATAGATGTCGATTCGCTTTTTGTCTTTCGAATAGTTGATACCGTTGGATATAAAATTATAGATCACTTGGCGGATCTTGCTCCGGTCGGCTTCTATAGTGGCATCGCCGTGGACGGCGAAGACGTACCCTTTGTCTTTCAGATGGCGGAATCGCTCCAGTACCTCCTCGGTCAAATTCCTGAGGTCCAAGGGTTCGATGACGAGTTCGCTTAGGCCCGACTCTACTCTGGAAAGATCCAAAAGATCGTTGACGAAGTCAGTGAGATAGTCCGCTTCTTCCAAAATCGTCTGGATGTGCTTTTCCCGCAGTGCTTTGTCGTCGCCGGAAATATCTCGAATCATCTCGCCGTATGATTTGATGACCGTGAGCGGCGTCTTAAAGTCGTGGCTCACATTGGCGATAAGGTCTTTGCGCATCTCGAGCGCCCCGGTCAATTCGCCGGTGGCGTAGTTCAACGTGTTCGCTAGGTCGTTGATTTCGGTGTAGGCCTGCGGCCGAAACTTGACGTCGTAGTTCCCCTGGCCCAAGGCGCGCGCGGTCTTCGCCATATCCGAAAGGGGCTTTGCCAGCCGCGCACTGAGATAAAACGAAAGCCCGAAGGCGACGATCATAGAAATAATGCTGACGATGATCAGCTGGTTTTTTAGGATGTCCACCGTCGACTCCACCGGGTCCACATTGGTCGCCGCGGCGAGGAAAAACTTATCCCCCGCCTCCTCGCCCAAATACGAGACATAGAGAATCGAGGACGATTCCTCGCCCTGATACTCTTTGACATAGGTCTTTTCGGACACATTGTTTCGCAAGAGCGGCATAAAGTAGGTGAAAAAGTCCTCGCTGCTGATCATCGGCTGGTAGATATAGTCCAAGGGATTCAGCGGAAAGACGAGGCCGCCTTCTTCGTTATAGACTTGGAGGCTCAGGTTTTTTTCGAAGCTGTATTTTAACAGCGTCTCCTCAAAATTGTCCTTGCCGAATGCCGCGGTGACGATGCGCCCCACCTTTTCGGTATCGCGAATCTTCATGGATTCGTAAAAGGAATTGATCAGGACTATCTGCAAAAGCCATAAAAGCACCAATATAAAGACGGCCATACCGGAAAAGTACAGCCAAAACTTTACGCGTATGCTCTTGTCGTCCGGATAGCCTCGTCTTTTCACTCGATCCCGCTTTCCCCGACAAATTTATAGCCCACGCCGCGGACGGTAACGATGTAGTTTCTGTACGGCCCCAAGCTGTTGCGCAACATTTTAATGTGGGTATCCACCGTGCGGTCGTCGCCGTAAAAATCGTATCCCCATACCTTATTCAACAGCTTTTCTCTGCTCAAGGCTATGTTCTCGTTTTGGGCGATAAACACCAATAGGTCGAATTCCTTTGGGGTCATCTCCACCGCCTCTTCGTCGACATAGACTTCTCTGCCGTCCAAGTCGATGGAAACCCCTTGGAAGTCCAGGGTGTGATTTTGTGAAATATTGTTGTTTCTCTTTACGATGACCTGGAGCCGCGCCATCAGCTCCTTGGGCGAAAACGGCTTTACGACGTAATCGTCGATGCCGATCTCAAACCCGTAGAGCTTGTCGTACTCTTCGCCCCTGGCGCTGAGCATGAGGACGGGAATGTCCTTCTCTTTTCTGATTTCTTTATAGGCGCTAAAGCCGTCGAGTCTGGGCATCATAATGTCCATGACGATCACGTCGAAGTCCTCGTTTTGACAGATCTCCACCGCTTCCAGACCGTCGGCGGCTTCGACCACCTCATGTCCGTCAAATTCCGCGTAGGTTCGAATGACCTCGCGGATTTTTTCTTCGTCGTCCACTACCAAAATTTTAAACATAGGCATCCTCCACTCCCATTATACTATAATCTCTTCGTGAAATTATTGTGTAGAGGAAAGACCGTTTCTGGGAAATTTCAATACAAAGACGGTGCCGTGATGGATCTGCGAGTTCAATTCGATGCTGCCTTTCAGGCTCTCGACATTGTGTTTGACGATGGCGAGACCCAGACCTGTCGATTTCTTATTGTAAGACCGAGATTTGTCGACCATATAAAAACGTTCAAAAATTCGCTTTTGGTGGTCGTAAGAGATGCCGATCCCCGTATCTTGGATCACGATCTTAAACATTTCCGGATCGGAACCATCCAGGTCGATATTGATTTCGCCCCCCTGCACATTGTAGGATGTGGCGTTATCGACGAGATTGGTGATTAATTCCTTCATCAGTTCCGGATGGGTATAGAGCTTGCTGTCCATATCGGCACGCAGCTGGACGCGCAGTTCCTTCTCTTCGAAATCCGGCTGGTAAGAACGCAGCACTTCCCGCACCAAGAGTTCGAGATTGGTCACCCGATACTCTTCGATTCGGTTCTTCTCTTCCAAGCGGGACATGGAAATGACCGCGTCGATGAGTTCAAAGAGTTTTTGCGACTCGTCGAGAATTATATCGAGGAAGCGGTTCACATCCGCCTCTGCCACGGCGCCGGTGCGCAATAGCTCCGCGTAGCCGCGAATCGAGGTCAAGGGCGTCTTGAGTTCGTGGGTGACATTGGAGGTAAATTCGCGCCGACTCCGCTCCGCGAGGGTTTGCTGGGTTTCGTCGATCATCAAGAGCATCATGCCGTAAAACTCGCCCTTTTCGTTAAAGACGGGGTCGAAGAAAAATTTGATGATCGTACCGTCCAGCTCGATCTTTCGGATCTCGTCCTTGGCGCGGTCGAAGGCGTGGGTAAAGGCGCGGTAAAATTCCATCGCCCGGCAGAGATATAATAGGTCCTTGCCCTTGTAATTGATGTGGATCGAAGCGTTCAAGAGCTTGATCGCCGACTCGTTGATAGAGATGATTTTCCGGTCCTTTCCGACGAGGATGACCCCCTCCATCATATTGTCGACCATGTCGTTTAAGCCGGTCAGACGCGAATTCAGCTGATCCAAGTGCTCGCGCAGTTCGCCGGCTTCTTTTGCGAGCGTCGGCTCGTATTCCTTGACGAGCGCCTTCAGCTCCATCTTATAATCCGGATCCTGCACGTATTTTTTGGAATTTTGCAAAAAGTAGCGCGTCTCTTCCTGGTGTTGCTCGACGAAGTGATTCAGCACCACATACAACAAAAACGCACCGACCAAACCGGCGAGCACGGTATAGGAAAAGTGATGTAAGGCAGTGGAGACCATGGATTCCGCTCGAAATACGCCGATAAACATAGAGCCGTCATCGTAATTTCGGGCTTCAACGTATTCGTTGTTCAAAAAACCGGATTTATACAGGCCCTTCGCGTCCTTCGGTTCCAATAACTGCGGGTTCTCTTTGACGTACTGCAAGGCCTTTTCCGCCTTCGACCGAAAACTGCTGCTATACAAGATTTCTTCGGAGGGGCTGACATATATATTCAGAATATCGCGATCGTGTTTTTCTCGACGTTTCAAGATGCCGATTCTCTCGTCGGAAGAGTGTACGGCTTCCAAAGAATCGGCTAGAAACTCCACCCCTTCTTCTCTAAAACGTATCCCTCGATTGTTACTCTCGAGGGATACAGAAATTTGAAATATGAAGACTATGAAAAACGCGATCACGATACTAAACCATCGGATCCGCTCTTTCATTGTTTGCTACCTACTTTATAACCGATATTGCGGACCGTCTCGATCAGATACGCTTTTTCTTTTAGCTTCTGCCTGAGAGAGGCGATATGCACGTCGACGGTTCGGGACTCCCCTTCAAAATCATAGCCCCACACATGGGTCATGATCTTTTCTCGATTCAGGACGATATTTTTGTTTTGGAACAGATACAACAACAATTCGAACTCTTTAAAGGTCAAGTTGATCTCTTCCCCATCTACCGTCACCGAACGCTGTTGATTGTCGATGCTGACCCCGTCGATGTCCACCATATCGTGGTGCATCTTTCGCGGTTGCGCGCGGCGCAGCACCGCTTTGACCCGGGCGATCAGTTCCAAGACGCTGAAGGGCTTTACGATGTAGTCGTCGGCGCCTTTGTCCAGGCCGACGATTTTGTCGAGTTCGGAGGACTTCGCCGTCAACATAATAACGGGGATGTCTTCCGTCTGCTCGTTTTCCCGAATATGCTCCAGAATTTGCAGTCCGTCTTCTCCCGGCAGCATAATATCCAATAGTATAAGCGAAGGCAGTTCGATCTGCATCGCCTCGAAGAGTTCCTCTCCGCTGGCGAAACCCTGCACTTCGTGATCGTTGTTTTTTAAGGCATAGACGATCAGATCACGAATGTTCGCTTCATCTTCTACACAATAGATCATCTTACACACCGAAGGTTTCTACGCCGAGATAATCCCTATGGTGTCCGGTAATGGAGAAAATGACCCATTCGCCGATGTTTTGTGCGTGATCGCCGACCCGTTCGAGATACTTTGCGATCTGGAGCAGGTCGATCAGTTCTTCGGTGTCTCCTTGCTTTGCCTGAAGCGCCTCTACGATGGTGTTTCTGGTATCGACGAAGAGAGAGTCGACGATATTGTCGTGGGCGATACATTGTCTCGCCAAATCTTCGTCCTTGGTTATAAACGCGTCGATCGCCATTTTGATCATGGTCGAGGACTCTTCATACATCTTGTCGATGGTATCGGGCGTAACCGCCAAGGGCTTGTCGTCCATAGAGAGGGAGATCTCGCAGATGTCTTGCGCGTGATCGCCGATGCGCTCCAAGTCCGTGATGATCTTAAGTGCGGCAGAGATAAAACGCAGGTCTCCCGCGACGGGTTGTTGACGCAACAAGAGCATCAGACACATATCTTCGATCTTGCGTTCCATGCGGTTGACGGAGCGATCGTTTCTGTATACCTCTACGGCGAGTTCCTTATCTCTGTCTTTTAACGCTTGCAGAGAATCGGCGACGGCGCGTTCCACATAGGCCGCCATCTCTATTAGATTGGTGTTGAGTTCGCTCAATTCAATGTCGTACTGTTTGCGCATTGTTAACCTCCTTCTGATTAACCGAAACGGCCGGTGATATAGTCCTCCGTACGTTCGTCTTGCGGGTTCGCAAAAATCTTTTCCGTAGCGTCCATTTCGATGACCTCACCGGTAAGGAAAAATGCGGTCTTGTCGGATACCCGAGCAGCTTGTTGCATATTGTGCGTTACCATAACGATAGTATATTCTTTTTTCAGCTCTTGAACAAGTTCTTCGATCTTCAAAGTGGAAATCGGGTCCAATGCGGAGGTAGGTTCGTCCATCAGCAACACTTCGGGTTCGACCGCCAAAGCGCGGGCAATGCAGATCCGCTGTTGTTGTCCACCGGAGACTTCCGTCGCCTTCTGTTGCAACTTATCTTTGACTTCGTCCCAAATGGCGCCGCCGCGCAGGGAGCGCTCTACGATTTCGTCGAGCTTTTTCTTGGAGGTAATACCGTGGGTACGGGGGCCGTAAGCGATATTGTCGTAAATGCTCATGGGGAACGGGTTCGGGTTTTGGAATACCATGCCGACGTTTTTACGCAATTGGTTTACGTCATAGGAAGGCGCGTAGATGTCCTTTCCGTCTAAGGTCATGGTGCCTTCGATGCGGCAGTTTTCTACCAAGTCGTTCATGCGGTTTAAGCATTTCAGCATCGTCGACTTCCCGCAACCCGAGGGTCCGATAAATGCGGTGATCTCTTTGTCTTTAATATCCAAGTTGATCTTTTTCAGCGCTTGAAAATCACCGTACCAAAGATCGACGTCTTGAACGAGAATTTTTGTATCTTCCATTTAATTGTTTCCTCCTGCTAATTTGTTTCCGATATAGGTACTTAAGCCGTTAATCAAAAGGGTGACGACGATCAACACAAAACCCGTTGCAAAGGCCTCGTTGACGAACAGCCCTTCCGTAGACAGAACGTACATGTGCAGCGATAGGGTACGGCCCGAAGACAAGAGGCTCTTCGGCATATCCGTGGTCGTACCCAGCGTAAACATAAGCGCCGCCGTCTCGCCGACGCATCGGCCGATGGCGAGGATTACCCCGGAGAGGATACCCGGCGTCGCGACCGGCAGAACCACGCGAATAATGGTGCGCAGCTTGCCCGCGCCCAGGGCGAAAGAGCCGTTTCTCAAGCTATTGTCCACCGCCAGTAAGGCCTCCTCGGTGGAGCGGATGATCAAGGGCAAGATCATGATCGCGAGGGTAAATACCCCGGATAGGATCGAGTATCCCAAGGAAAGGGCGATACTGAAAAACAGCATCCCGAACAGACCGTATAGGATCGAGGGAATGCCCGAGAGGGTTTCCGTGGTCAGTCGAATGATCTCGACGACTTTGCTGCCCTTTTTCGCGTATTCCACTAAGTAGAAACCGGTAAATACGCCCAAGGGAGTGGCGACGAGCAGAGACAATACGACGACGATCAGCGTCGTTACGATAGCGGGCATCATCGAAACATTTTCGGTGGTATAGACGGGCTCAAACATCTTAGCATTCAGATGCGGTACGCCCTTCAAAATAATATAGCCGACGAGTACGATCAGGATGGCGAAAGTAATAAACGCACTCCCGAGAATGAGTCCTCGCACGATTCCGGAACGAGTTTTCATTACTTCATCCTCCTTTTTACGACGTTAAAGATCACATTGATCAACAGAATAAAGATAAACAACACGACGCCGGTGGCGATCAGCGCATCCCGGTGCGGGCCGGTGGCATAGGCCATCTCCAGTACGATATTGGCGGTCATCGTACGGGTCCCCTGCTTGATGCTTTGGGGAATCATGGGCTGGTTACCGGCGATCATGATAACCGCCATGGTCTCCCCGATGGAGCGGCCGATCCCCAGAATAACCGCCGCAAGAATCCCGGACTTGGCGGCGGGCACGACGACGCCCATCAAAGACCGTTCGTGGGTGGCGCCCAAGGCGATGGACCCTTGGTAATAGGACTTGGGAACCGAGCGCAGTGATGATTCGGAAAGGCCGATAATGGTCGGCAGAATCATAATCCCCAACAAGACGGCCGCGGTAAATACGGTCATCCCCGTACCGCCCCACCAACTGCGCACGATGGGTACGAAGACCATCAAGCCGAAGAAACCGTAGATAATAGAGGGGATCCCCGCCATCAGGTTTACCGCAGGCTTCAGAATCTTATAGATATTTTTGGGGCAATAAAAAGCCATAAAAATTGCGGTCATGACGCCGATCGGTACGCCGACGATGATCGATCCGATGGTAACGAAGACCGATCCGGCGATCATGGGCAAGATCCCGAAGCTGGCGGGAGATGCCGTGGGTCGCCATTCGGAACCGAAGATAAATTCGGCGATTCCCGTCTTCAAAATGAAGGGAACACCATTCACGAAAATAAAATAGCAGATCACGATGATCGAGAGAACCGAAACCAGCGAGCAGGCCAGAAACACGATCTCCCAAATTTTTTCGAATGTTTTCGATTGCATTATTTTCCTCCTTAACTTCCGCTACTATATCAACTATGCGTCATCGAAAGATCTACTGTTTGTAAAGTCTATGTAAAATAAAGCCGGCCCCGTTACGGGACCGGCTTTATTGGGTAGATACATCTTATTTTGCGAGGTCAGCCCATGCGGGGGTTTCGCCCTTGAAGATGCTCTTGATTTGATCCATTTTGATGTCTTCCAAGCCGTTGTCTTTGTTTACGATAACGGCGATACCGTCTTGTGCCAAAACAGTACCTTCTACCTTGGATTTTTCTTCGTCTTTCAGTTCTCTGGAAGACATACCGATTTGTGCGGTGCCTTCAGCTGCTGCAGTGATACCTGCGGAAGAACCGTTGGATTGGATTTGAATGTTGGCGTTGGGATTTAATTTCTTATATGCTTCTGCCAACTTTTCGATCAAGGGAGTAACGGAGGTGGAACCTGCAATGGTGATTTCTCCGCTGAGGTCGGCGGGGGTGTATTCTTCGGTTCCTTCTACCTTAACGTAGCCGTCTTTTTCAACTTCTTCTTGTCCTTGTTTGGAGAGGACGAATTTGAGGAAATCCGCTTCGATGCTGCCGTCTTCCGGTTTGCCCTTGGTTACGAGCAGGAAGGGACGAGCGATTTTGTATTCTCCGCTGAGAATGGTTTCTGCGGTCGGTTCTACGCCTTCTACCTTGAGGGCCTTTACGGTGTCGTTCAAGGAACCCAAGGAGATGTATCCGATTGCAGATTGGTTACCGGCAACGGTGGTCATAACGCCATTGGTGGAGTTTTGTACGGCGGCACCTTGGGTGGTGTTGTCGACTTCTTCGTCGCCGTTCTTTTCCAAAAGGCCTACGATTTCGGTAAACGCGCCGCGGGTACCGGAACCTTCTTCACGGGTGATAACTGCGATTTGACCCAATTTTTCGAGGTCACCGGCATCGGCGGTCTTTTCGCCTTCTTCGGTGGTTGCCGCGTTGTTTTCTTGGGTTTGTTCGGTTTGTTGGGTGTTGTTCGTCGGTGCATTGGCGCCTTCGTTGCCGCCTGCTGTGTTTTGTCCGCCACCGCAAGCTACAAGGGTCAGAGCGAGGGTGGATACCCCTACTGCCAACTTAATGTTTTTCAAATTGATCATCTTCATCCTCCTAATTCATAGTTCTTCACACTGATGATATTCTATCCGAGACCAATTAAACTCGTATGTCCGTATTGTAAATTCAATGTAAATCATCGAGTCGGAATGTGATTGTTTGGTGATAATTAAATCAATTCGTCGATATCGTCGACAAGGTCCCTCGGTTCCATATCGGCGGGGAAACGACTTTGCAGATTCCCGTCGCGGTCGATCAGAAACTTCTCAAAGTTCCAATGGATCGCCTCGTCCCCTTCAGTCAGATGGCGAAACAGCGGATGGGCGTGTTCTCCGATCACGTCGACTTTTGAAAACATGGGAAAAAAGACGCCATAGGCCGTCTGCACAAAGTTCAGGATCTCCTCCTCGTCCCCCGGCTCCTGTCCCCCGAACTGGTTACAGGGAAAGCCGAGTACGACAAATCCGTCCTCGTGATAGCGCTCATACAGTCGTTGGAGTCCTTCGTATTGATGCGTACAGCCGCATTCCCCCGCGGTATTGACGATCAAGATCACCATACCCCGATATTTTTCCAATGTCTGTTCCTGTCCGTAAATGTCCTTTACGGAAATCGAATACAAGTCCATTTTATCCCCCCTTAATGGCTAGTATACGCTATTTTTCCCCAATTCTCAATTTGAAAATGAAATCTTTTTCATAGACACAAAAAAAGTACCGAGCCATGGCTCGGTACTTTTTTATCGTTCAGAGACTTATTCTCCCGCTTCCATGTTGTGGAGGCGTTCGTAACTTTCGTAACGTTCTTTCGCATTTTGCTCTGCTGCTTCATACAGCGCTTCCGCACGTTCGGGGAAGAGCTTTTGCAGGGAGGTGTAGCGAACTTCGCCTTCGAGGAATTCTCTGTAGGGTTTGGTCGGTTTCTTGGAGTCCAAGGAGAACGGATTCTTTCCTTCTGCGGTGAGCTCGGGATTGAATCTGTAGAGGTGCCAGTAACCGGTTTCGACGGCTTTCTTTTCTTCTGCGATGGATACGCCCATACCTTGGCGAATGCCGTGGTTGATACAGGGAGCGTAGCAGATGATCAAAGAGGGTCCGTCATAGGCTTCGGCTTCCTTGATGGCCTTGAGGGCTTGGTTCTTGTCGGCGCCGATGGCGATTTGTGCGACATATACGTAGCCGTAGCTGGTCATCATGAGACCGAGGTCCTTCTTGCGAACTTCTTTACCGTTGGAGGCAAATTTCGCAACCGCACCCGTCGGGGTAGCCTTGGAGGATTGACCGCCGGTGTTGGAGTATACTTCGGTGTCGACGACGAGGATGTTGAGGTTTTCGCCGCTGGCCAAAACGTGGTCCAATCCGCCGTAACCGATGTCGTATGCCCATCCGTCACCGCCGAAGATCCATTGGGAAGGTTTGATAAGGAGGCGTTTCATGCTGCTGATGTTGGCGAGCAATTTGTCCGCTTCTTCATTTCCGGTCTTCTTGTCGAGCAAGGGAAGAATTTCTGCCGTTGCGGTCTTGGTGGCTTTGTAGTCGTTGTAGTTTTCAAGCCATTTGTCGAATGCCTTTGCGATTTCTTCGTCGGCACCGAGTTCCTTGAATGCTTCCATATTTGCGCGGATCGTGTCGCGTTGTTGATCGACAGCGATCTTCATGCCGTAGCCGTATTCCGCATTGTCTTCGAACAAGGAGTTTGCCCAGGAGGGACCTTGGTTCATATCGTTGGTGCAGTAAGGCATGGAGGGAGTGGAGCCGCCCCAGATGGAGGTACATCCCGTTGCGTTGGCAATCATCATGTGGTCGCCGAAGAGTTGGGTTACCAGTTTGATATAGGGGGTTTCACCACAACCTGCACAGGCACCGGAGAATTCGAGGTGCGGCATGTGGAATTGCGAGTTCTTTACGCTGTCAGCAGGAATTTCGTCTTGTTTGGACTTGATTTCCTTAGAAGCGAACTCCCAGTTTTTGGATTGTACTTCGAATTCTTCTTCGAAGGGAACCATGACGAGTGCCTTTTCCTTTGCGGGGCAAACTTGTGCACAGTTTCCACAACCGGTACAGTCGAGGGGAGAGATTTGAATGCGATATTCATAACCATCCAATCCCTTGCCCTTTGCTTCCTTGGTTTCGAAGGTTTCGGGCTTTTTAGCCGCTTCTTCTTCGTCTAGCAAGAAGGGACGAACGACGGCGTGGGGGCAAACGAAGGAGCATTGGTTACATTGGATACAGTTTTCGATTTGCCATTGGGGTACGTTTACGGCGATACCGCGTTTTTCGTAACGGCTGGTACCGGACATAAAGGTGCCGTCTTCCATGCCGACAAAGGTGCTGACGGGAAGGTCGTTCCCTTCTTGGCGGTTGATGGGCACGAGAATCTTGTTGATGAATTCGGGTGCGCCTTCGATTTCGTAGGATTCGGTTTCGCTGAGGTTTGCCCATTCAGCGGGAACTTCGATCTTCTTGGTGGCGTCCATACCGCGGTCGACGGCGGCAAAGTTCATGTTGACGATTTCGTCGCCCTTGTGGCCGTAATCGGAAACGATGCTTTCTTTCAGCTTTTCGATTGCGGTTTCGAGGGGCAGAACTTCTGCGAGCTTAAAGAATGCCGCTTGCATAACCATGTTGGTGCGTCCGCCGAGTCCGACTTCGCCTGCGATCTTGGTCGCGTTAATGGTGTAGAATTCGACTTCGTTTTCTGCGATGAATTTCTTCAGGCTTGCGGGAAGATTTTCTTCCAATTCCTTTTCATCCCAGGTGGTGTTCAAGAGGAAGGTACCGCCCTTTTTGATGCCGCGAAGCAAGTCGTATTGGTGAACATAGGATTGCTTGGAGCAGGAGATGAAGTTGGCTGCCGTCAGAAGATAGGTCGAGGTGATTCTCTTATCGCCGAAGCGCAAGTGGGACATGGTAACCCCGCCGGACTTCTTGGAGTCGTAGTCGAAGTAACCTTGTGCATACATATCGGTGCCATCGCCGATGATCTTGATGGCACTCTTGTTTGCGCCTACGGTACCGTCGGATCCGAAGCCCCAGAATTTACATCCGATGGTTCCTTCGGGTTCGGTTTCGATAAATTCGTCGATGTCCAAGGAGAGGTTGGTTACGTCGTCGACGATACCTACGGTGAAGCCTTCCTTGGGTTCATCGGCTCTTAAGTTCTTGAATACGGCGAGCATTTGAGAAGGCGTGGTGTCCTTGCTGCCCAGACCGTAGCGTCCGCCGATAATCATGGGACGATTTTCTTCGTTGTAGTAGATGTCCTTGACGTCGAGGAGAAGGGGTTCTGCGTTTGCGCCCTTTTCCTTGGTGCGGTCAAGAACGGCAATGCGTTTTACGCTCTTGGGCATAGCGTCCAAGAAGTGCTTTTTGGAGAAGGGACGATAGAGGTGAACCTTGAGTACACCGACTTTTTCGCCCTTATCAGCTAAGTAGTCTACCACTTCTTCCAGGGTTTCGGTGACCGAACCCATAGCTACGATAACATCTTCTGCGTTTTCATCGCCGTAGTAGTTAAACAGGCCGTATTCTCTTCCGGTGAGTTCGGAGATTTTGCCCATATACTCTTCTACGATGCCAACGATATTGTTGTAGTAGGGGTTGGCACTTTCCACTTCTTGGAAGTAGATATCGGGGTTTTGTGCGGTACCGCGAACTTCGGGGTCTTGGGGTGCCAAAGCGCGTGCGCGGAATTCGTTGACGGCATCCATATCCACCAATTTTCCGAGATCGTCGTAGTCGAGAACTTCGATCTTTTGAATTTCGTGGGAAGTACGGAATCCGTCAAAGAAGTGTACGAAGGGTACGCGGCCTTTGATGGCTGCCAAATGGGCAACGCCTGCGAGGTCCATTGCTTCTTGTACGGAACCGGAACCGAGAAGGGCGAATCCGGAAGCGCGTACCGCCATAACGTCTTGATGGTCGCCGAAGATGCTCAGCGCGTGGCTTGCCAATGCGCGAGCCGCAACGTGGAAAACACCGGGAAGCAGTTCACCGGCGATCTTATACATGTTGGGGAGCATCAAGAGGAGACCTTGCGATGCGGTATAGGTGGAAGTTAAAGCGCCTGCTTGTAATGCACCGTGAACGGCACCTGCTGCGCCGGCTTCGGATTGCATTTCTTTAACACTGACTTCTTGACCGAAAATATTCTTTCTGTGGTTGCTTGCCCATGCGTCGATATGTTCGGCCATGGGAGAGGACGGGGTGATCGGGAAGATACACGCCAAATCGGAGAACGCGTAAGAGACGTGTGCCGCCGCCGTGTTCCCGTCCATAGTTTTCATCATTTTTGCCATTTTAACCTCCTAAATAAACAACATTTTCCTATATGCTTAATTATATCAGTCATCGATGAATATTCAAGTAGACGCAAGAAGTATGCAATATTACAAAAATGATAATAACCGTCTTATCGGTTGCGCTTATTTTCTTCGATCGACTCCAAAACACGTTGATTTAAAGCCAATGCGGCGTTATATCCCATTTCTTTCTGTTTGAAGTTTCGCGTCGCGATCTCTATTATGACCGCGGTGTTTCTTCCCGTGCGCATGGGAATCTCCACTTTGGGCAAAGAAATGTCGAGTATAGAAACCCTTTCATCCTCTATCCCCAACCGATTGTAATCGGCAAAATCGTCCCATTGGGTGAGGTGGATCACCAGCTCGATTTCCTTTTCTTCCATAATACAGCCGATCCCGAAGAGCCGTTCCACGTCGATAATGCCGATGCCCCGGATCTCCATAAAGTGGCGCGTGACTTTGGGCGAGGTGCCGATCAGGCGGTTTTCCAATTTGCGAATGCGCACCGAATCGTCGGCGATTAGTTTGTGTCCGTTTACGATCAAATCAAGCGCCGTCTCCGATTTTCCGATGCCGCTGTCGCCGACGATCAACACGCCCACGCCGTATATATCGAGCAGTATGCCGTGTTTGCGGATGGTCGGCGCCAAGGCGGCGTCCATAAAGTTGATTAGATTGTTGACCGCCCGGGAGGTTGGGTCTACGGTTCGCAGGATCGTGCAGTCGTGTTCGCCGGCGAATTGCAGCATCTCGGGGAAGATTTCCTGGCCGCGGGTGACGATCAAGACCGGTATCTCATGCTCGAATAGGGTTTTGAGACGGGACCGCCGCACTTCCGGGTCCAATGCCTTTAGGTAGTGCCACTCCGCCCCGCCGATAATCTGAATGCGGTCGGAGACGAATTTCGTGTAAAAACCGCAGAGTTGCAACCCCGGCCGATTGAACTCGGGGGTATATAAGCGCACGCGATCGACATTGACCGCCTTATGCACCACTTCAAAGTCGTTGGATTGAATCAATTGTTCGACGGTAAAACTCGTTCTATATTCTTCAGTCATCTTTTCCTCCGTGAAAGTGCTCGTAAAGGGATGTGGCCGCCCGCTTCGTCATGCCCTGTACGCCCGAAAGGGTTTCGATGTCGGCGTGCTTGATCTTTTCAATAGAGCGAAAATACCGCATCAACGCCTCCTTGCGCTTGGGGCCGATTCCGGGGATGTCGTCGAGTTCAGATTTAAAGCCCGCCTTAGAGCGCAGGCTTCTGTGATAGGTGATCGCAAAGCGGTGTGCCTCTTCCTGAATCCCGTAGACGAGGCGATAGACGGGTGCGTTTTGCGGCAAGGGGATTTCCTGTTTGTTGAGATAGATGCCACGGGTCTTGTGAAAGTCGTCTTTTACGAGACCCGCTACCGGAATGTCGAGCCCCAAGTCTTCGAGGACGATCTCCGCTTGTCTTGCCTGGCCCTTTCCCCCGTCCATCAAAATCAAATCGGGAAAGGTGGAAAACCCCCGCGCCTCCCCTTCCCCGGCGCGCTCCCGAAGGCCCCGGCGGAATCTGCGGTATAGGACTTCCCTCAGGGACGCGTAGTCATCGGGGCCCTGTACTTCCTTGATGCGAAACCGCCGATAATCGGTTTTCTTCGCCTCGCCGTTTTCGAAGACCACCATAGAACCGACGCTTTCGGCGCCGGAGATATTCGAAATATCGTAGGCTTCGATCCGCTCGGGCATATGGTCTAGATGAAGTCTGGTCGCGAGATCCGCCAAGGCGTCGACGGATTTTTTTTGTTTGGTGCGCAGCTGTTCGCCGTGTTTGTCGAGCATATCGACCGCATTTTTTTGCACCATGGAAAGAATCTTCTTCTTCTCGCCGATCTTGGGTACGTGAATATGCACCGCCTGGCCCCGCTTTATACTCAACATCTCCTCTACCAATGCGCCATCCGGCAGAACTTCTTGAATGTAGAGTTTGGCCGGTATATAGGCCGTGCCGTGATAGAACTGGGTGATAAAGGCGTGGAGCAGATGCGCGGAACTGTCGCCGTAGCGATTTTCCATAAAGAAGTGCTCCCTGCCCATGTTTTTCCCGTCGCGAAAGAAAAAGATCTGAATGCAGACGTCGCGGTCGTCGGTGGCGATGCCGATGACGTCAAATTCTTCGGAACTGCCGGCGTCGGTAATCCGCTGCTTTTCCATGAGCGTCCGAAATGCCCGCAATTGGTCCCGATATGCCGCTGCCTTTTCGTATTCCATCTCGCGGGCAGCTGTTTGCATCTTCTCCTCCAGATCGGCGACAAAGGGCGCGGGCTTGCCGTCGAGAAAATCGGTAATGGCGCGAATATAGCCGTCGTACTTTTCTTCGGTGGCCGCCCCGATGCAGGGACTGGCACAGCGCTCTATATGGTAGTTGAGGCAGGGACGCACCACGGGATTCGGCTTGGAAAGATCCAATTTGCAGTTCCTGAGAGGAAAAATTCGGTGGAGGTATTCGATGGACTGATTGACCGCGAGCACATCGGGAAACGGGCCGTAATACTTTGCCTTGTCCTTGAGAATCCGCCGCGTCTTTAACACCCGCGGAAAGGGCTCGTTGGTGATCTTAATATAGGGGTACTGTTTGTCGTCTCTGAGCAAGATATTGTACTTGGGCAGATACTCTTTGATCAGATTCGACTCGAGAATTAAGGATTCCAATTCGTTTTCTACGATTATATACTCGAAATCCGCAATATGGCTCACCATACTCCGCACCTTTGTATCGCCCTTGCCGTAGGAGCCAAAGTATTGTCGAACTCTATTTTTTAAATTCTTTGCCTTGCCAACATAGATGATTTGATCCAGCTTGTTTTTCATCAGATACACGCCGGGATCGTCGGGCAATTTGGCGAGTTTTTCTCGTATACTCTCTTCGCTCATTCGCCGCAATGCTCCTTTTCTATCCTAGTAAAAAACTGACCGGGAAGGTCAGTTTTCTATTTGATATATGGTTTTAAACTTTCATAGGTCTTTTCGCCGATGCCCGGAACTTCTTTTAAGTCTTCCGCTTGTTGAAAGGGATGGGCATTTCTATGTTCGATGATCTTATCGGCGGTCTTCTCGCCGATGCCGGGAAGGCGCATCAACTGCTCTTTGGATGCGGTTTGAATGCTAACGGGCCCCGCCCCCTCCGATTCACCTGCCTCGCCTTGCGGCACTTCTTCTCCCCGGTGGGGGATGTAGAGCTTTTCCTCGTCGGAGAGCTTTCTCGCCTGGTTGACCTGCGACATATCCGCTTCGCCAATGATGCCGCCGGCCGCGACGATGCCGTCTTTTACGCGGCTTCCCGCGTCGAGTTCGTAGAGTCCGGGACGCTGTACCGCACCGCCGATGTCGACGAAAATCGTGCCCGTCTCCACCGGCACTTCTATTTGTCGCTCCACATTTTGCGCGCCGGAAAAATCGCCGCTTTCGGCATATAGCATCATCGGCGCATCGGGCTCCTGTCGTTTCTTGTCCTTATAGGTGAAATACGAAACCACGAGGACAATTAGGGCGATGGAGCAGAAGATAATATTTTTTTCCCGGGGCGAAAGATCCATGATCCATTACTTGGTGCGGGCGATTGCCTCGATTTCGATGACGGCATTTTTCGGCAGGGTCTTTACGGCCACACAGCTTCTCGCCGGTTTGTGGGTGCTGAAGTATTCCGCATAGACTTCGTTGATGGCGCCGAATTGGTCCATATCGGTAATAAAGATATTGACCTTCAAGGTATTTTCCAAAGAAGACCCGGAGGCTTCCAATAAGTTTTTCAGATTGGTCAGGCTTTGGTGGGTCGCTTCCTTGATGTCGGTCTTCAGCTCGCCGGTCGCCGGGTCCACCGGAATCTGGCCGGACGTATAGACCACGCTGTCGGATACGACGGCTTGGGAATAGGGGCCGATGGCCGCAGGTGCTTTATCCGTTTGGGTAATGTTCATTCTGTTTCCTCCTTAAAATCCTGAGTCCAAAGTCTCTCTAAGTTGTAGAACTCGCGCATTTCCCGGTGGAAGATATGGACGATAATATCACCATAATCCAATACAATCCAGCGGGACATGCCGTTTCCTTCGTGGTGGTAGGTCTCATAGCCCGCTTCTGCCATATTGTCTTCGATTTCTTCGGCGATGGCATTCAGCTGCGGGGTCGAGTTTCCGCTCACGATCACGAAATAGTCGGCTATGGAAGTCATCTGGTGGATGTCCAGGACTTGTATGTCCGCACCGCCCTTGGCTTCGGCACTTTGATCGATAATTTTTAACTTTCCGGTCAATTCGACTTTTTCCATTCTACCTCCTTATTTCTATTTCAGTATACCCTATTTCAGGGGTTTCATGTGCAGATCTTTCAACAGTCGGTCGGTGCCGGCCTCGTCGACGATAAAATATGAAATCCCGTCGATGGTCTTCGGCGTACCCGGTAAAGTATTGGTCGTCAGATTCTCTTCGCCGATGGAAATCAACGTAAGTCCCATGCGCGACACCTTGGATAGGGGCATATTGCTCGTCGTATGGTCCATATAGCTTACGAACAAAGACGGCGCATGGAGCAGACCGCCGGGAGATTTTACCTTGTTAACCAGCGAGGAAATAAACGCCTGCTGCGCCTTTACGCGGTCCAGATCGGCGTTTTTATAGCCCTTTCTGAAGCGCACGAATTGAAGCGCCTCGTCGCCGTTTAGGGTCTGCATACCCTGTTTTAGGTGGATATACAGGGGCGGATCCGCCGAAGGATCCTCATAATCCATATCCATCGGCACATCGACGTCGATCCCGCCGACAATGTCGACCACGTCTTTGACAAAGGCGTAGTCGACGACGATATAGTAGGGGATGTTGAGCCCCAGATTTTCATTGACGGTTTGCAGGGCGAGGTCCTGTTTTCCATAGGCATAGGCGTGATTGATCTTCGTCTTTCCATGCCCTTCGATGGGGACCCGACTGTCTCTCGGCACGGATACGAGGGATGCCGTGCGCTTCGCCCCGTCGACGTCCAATACCATCATCACGTCGCTGCGCGTATTCTCCGCCTGTTTCGAGTCCAGACTGTCGATGCCGATAAGAAGGACCTGAAATTTTTCGTTGCTGTTTTTCAGATCTTCCACCCAAGTCTGCGCCGCGGTATTGTCGCTGCGGTTGATATACCACTGCGACCCGAAAAACAGGGCGCAGACGATCAAAAGGGTGGCAAAAAACCCTCGAAAGAAACTCTTCATCGGCCGCCTCCGATCTGTCCGATATAGTAATTATAGCAACGCACGGTGTCGAGATGGACGGGAATCCGCTTCTCGAGTAGGTACTTTAGGTTCTGCGCCACCGATGCCGCCATGGCTTGGGTGAGATCTTTTTTCGCCAGTGCGCGAAGTGCCTCTACGCCCTCAAAATTGCGCATCGGCTCGAGATAATCCGCCAAAAACACGATCTCTTCCAACGGACGCATATCGGCCCTTCCGGTGGTATGGTAGCGGATGGCGTCGAGAATCTCGGGATCCGTAATGCCAAGCTCTTTCTGCGCCCACGTCGCGGCCACATAGGCATGGAGAATCTGCGGAAAATCTTTGAACACGTCGTCTTCTTTCATATTTAAAGCGCGTGCGCGATCCCGAATCGCCGCCGCATCGGGATATTTACAGGCGTCGTGCAGCCTTGCCGCAATCTGAACCTTCTCCCCGTTCACGCCGTGGATTTCCGCTAGTTTTTCGGCGGTTTTCGTCACCCGCAATGTATGCAAATACCGTTTTTCTCCGATATCCGATTCAATTTTCTTAAAATTCGGTGTCTTCAATATTGATAAAACCCCTTTTTTCGAATATAGGTCATCACATCGTCGGGCAAAAAGTACTTTACGGACTTGCCCTGGCGAATCCGATTGCGCAAATTGGTCGAGGAAATCTCCAAGAGCGGCGTGTCGATCAGTACGATGCCCGCATTGAAGTGCTCCTTTAAGTACCGGATCTCCTGGCCGATCGCCCGCCGCGTCACCTGACCGAAGCCCGGTCGCACCGCCACCGCAAAGCGCGTCAACTGCGCCAGTTCTCCAAACCGCTTCCAGGTCTTAAGGTCCTGCAAAATGTCCGAACCCAAGAAGAAATAAAACTCCGCCTCCGGATGGAGCGACCGCAGACTTTCTAAGGTGTCCACGGAATAGGTGGTCTCGGTACGGGTCACTTCGATATCCGATACTTCAAAATAGTAATTGTCCGCCACCGCGAGCTCCGCCATCTTTAAGCGGTCCGAAGCGGGCACGGAATAATCTCGCTTGTGGGGCGCGTTTCCCGTGGGGATAAATAGGACCTTCGAGAGGCCGAGCTCCGCCCGAATGTATTCGCTCATCATCAAATGTCCCATGTGGATGGGATTGAACGAGCCGCCCATGATGCCGATCTTCATTTTCTACTCCAGGACGATCTGCGGATCTTCTTTCGATGCCCGGTACAAGGTCAGCTTAGAGCCGATCGACTGTACGAATTCTGCACCCGTCTCTTCCAAGAGCGCATCGGTCGCTTCTTGCATTTCTACGGACGTATTCTGTAACAAGGTGATCTTCACCAACTCGTGATCTTCCAATAACGCGTCGATCTGCTCGATCACCCCCGGCGTAATGCCGTTCTTTCCGATTTGCATCAAGGGCTTCATGCCATGGCTCAGCCGTTTCAGCTGCGCCCTCTGTTTTGCGGTAATCATAGTCCTCCCTATTCAAAAAACTCGAATTCATATCCTGCAATAAAGACCGATTCGCCCTCTTCGATCCCCAATTCCCGGAGCCGATCGATGACGCCGTTTTTACGCAGATTCTCCTGAAAATAGCGCAGAGATTCCCGGTCGTCGAAAAAAGTAGAGCCCAAAAGGCGCTCGATGTAGCCCCCGTCGACGATGTATTTTCCCGCCTCTTTGCGGACGGAAATGCCGGGTTCTCGCTTTTCTTCTTCTACATAGCGTTCTTCGTCCAGCGTCTCGTATTCGATCTTCGTATTCTGAAGAATGTCAAATGCCCGATACAGCATGGGACGGATATCCGCCGTGGTGGCGGCGGAACCGGAGAAGACTTCGTAGCCCTTCTCCTCCAGCGCTTTTCGCAGCGCGGGTTCGTTTTCGCGCGCCTCGGGCAGATCCATCTTGTTCAAAAACACGATCTGCGGCTTTTCGGTCAGCGCCGCGTTGTAGTCGGCCAGCTCGCGATTGATGGTCTCGAAATCTGTCAGGGGATCCCGATAACCCGCGCCGCTCGCATCCAATACGTGGATCAGGACGCCGGTTCGCTCGACGTGTCGTAGAAAATCGTAGCCGAGCCCTACGCCTTCCGATGCGCCTTCGATTAAACCCGGAATGTCCGCGCAGACAAAGCTCTGCTCCGGTCCCAAATACACGACGCCCAAATTGGGAGATAGGGTCGTAAATTCGTAATTGGCGATCTTGGGCCGAGCACTCGAGATGACCGAAAGAAGGGTCGATTTTCCCACATTCGGAAAGCCAACCAGCCCTACATCGGCGATCATCTTGAGTTCGAGCACGATGTCCCGCTCCTGGCCGCGAAAGCCCAGTTGGGCAAAGGTGGGCGCCTGACGCGTACTGGTTGTGTAGCGGGCATTGCCCTTGCCGCCGCGCCCGCCCTGGGCGATGACAAAGCGTTCCCCGGGCCGCTTTAGATCGACGATGACCTTGTTCGATTTTTCGTCGCGCACGACGGTACCCACAGGTACCTTGAGCACGATATCGTCGGCGTCGGCCCCGAACTGCTTTTTGCTGCGGCCGTTTTCGCCGTTCTCCGCTTTATAGACGCGCTTGTAACGGAAGTCCATTAAGGTGTGGATGCTCTCGTCGACTTCCAACACCACGCTGCCGCCGCGCCCGCCATCTCCCCCGGCCGGTCCGCCGGCGGGTACGTATTTTTCTCTGCGCCATGCGACGGCGCCGTCGCCGCCGTTTCCCGCTTTCACGGAAATGCGGCAAATATCAACAAACATAGACACCTCCCGTTTCCTTGCTTCATTATATCACAGCACGGTTTTGACTCTTTTATAATTGAAGAAAAGGAAGTCTAATAACTATATAAGATAAAAAGAAAACCGCAGATTTCTCTGCGGCCTTGTTTATGCTAATTCTTCGATAGGATGTACATTTACGATTTTCTTGTTCTTGCCGCGGGTTTCAAAAGAAACGCGACCGTCGGCTTTAGCGAACAAGGTGTCGTCGCTACCGATCCCCACATTGATACCGGGGTGAATCTTAGTGCCTCTTTGACGTACGAGAATGTTGCCGGCGAGTACGTGTTGTCCATCGCCCTTCTTCACGCCGAGACGCTTGGATTCGGAGTCGCGACCGTTTTTAGAACTACCCATTCCCTTCTTCGAAGAGAAGAGTTCGAGCGTAAACTGAATCATCTAAACCTCCTGAGTCTCTATTTTCATGTAGTTTTCGTATTTCTCTGCAATGGCGTTAATACCTACGATCATGGAGCGCAACAGCGTTACCGCCGTTTCCGATTCCACGCCGTCTTTGAGCCGAAAGAACAGATAGGCTTCCGACTGCTCGATGTGCATATCGTCCTCGGAAATCTTTGCGATCTCTCCGATCGACAGGATACAGGTCAAAGTCAGTGCCGAAATGCCGTTACAGACGATTTCGCCGATCTCGTCCCCGTCTCCCGCGTGCTCCCGCGCAGAAAAGCCGATGGGCTTTCCGTCGCAAAAGTAGAGTACGATCTTCGTCATTATGCCAATTTGCCGATTTCTACGAGCGTATACGGTTGGCGATGGCCTTTTTTCTTACGTTCGTTCTTCTTCGCCTTGAACTTGTAGACGATGACCTTTTTGTCTTTGGCCTGTTTCAGGACCTTTGCTTCGACTTTTGCACCTTCTACATAGGGTTTGCCGACCTTCAGACCGCCTTCTTCCTGTACCAGGAGAACTTTGTCAAAGGATACGGAATCCCCTTCGTTCGCGTCGAGCTTTTCCACTTTCACCAAGTCGCCTTCGTGAACGGTGTATTGCTTTCCGCCGGTTTCGATAACTGCGTACATTGTAGCACCTCCTCATAATAAGACTCGCCCCAACAGGTGATTCGCTTCTGACCTGTTTAGGTGCGGTTACATCAAAGTATGATACCACAATTTTTTAGAAATTACAATTTTTTCTCTCGAGAAATCTCTTTTTTTATGCGCTCGCGGTTCTGGGTTTTTCGCGCCCAGTAGGCGGCGGGAAATGAGGCTTCCCGTCGCTGGCGAGAAAGCTCAAACAGGCCCATGGCGGTAAAGCCGTAGACCGTAGAATTCATGGGATCGTCCGCGAGCCCGCGACGAAATCTTTCGGCGATCTCCGCCTTTTCCTCCTCGTCCATACCGTGCAAAAAGTCGATGACGATCATGCCGCTGATATTGCGCAGCAGAATCTGTGCAATACACGCCTCCATCGCCTCGGCATTGACGGACCTTCGCATCGCCTGAAAACTCCCCTGCTTCTTGACCGATGCGCTGTTGACGTCGATACAAACGCAGGCTTCGGTTTCGTCGATGACGATATTGCCGCCCGAAGGAAGGGGGACGACGCCAAAAAAGAGTTCGTCGAATTGCTTTCGATATTGGGCCAGTCCCCGCAAACTGAAGGAAGGATCGTAGACGGTCCGATAGGAATCGGAAATGTATTTTTCGACGGCGTGATCATTGATTACGATCGGAAGCTCCGGGTGGCGGACAAACAGACTCGCCTGCAGATTGTCCGATCGGAGACGCTTGGTCGGGGGCAAAAAATTTCTTTCTTTTTCGATCGCCTCTGCGATCTCCGCCAGCCGCAGGTATTCCCGCTCCAACACATCGGCATCGCACGCCATCGCCTCGGTGCGGACGATAAAACCCGGACGGTCGGGCAGCCCTTCTGCCCAGAGCTTGAGGCGCGTGCGGGCGGCGTCGTCTTCGATTTTTTTCGAGATTCGCACCCCGCGATTGGCGGGCAAGAGGACCAGATACTCCCCGCGCAGGCTGTAATCGGTAGAAAGAACCGCGCGCTTGTCCCCCAAAGGCATCTTTTTGACCTCGACGATCACCGTATCGCCGCCTTTGATCGACTTTCGATACGGAAGCGGATAGACATATTTCATGGGGAGGTAGCCCGCTTCGCCCTCGCCGAAGTCGACGAAGGCGCAGTCCATGGCGGGCAGGACATTTTTTACATAGCCGCGGTATATATTTCCCACCATCGACGACCTGCCGAAGAGGTGGATCTCCTTTAAGACGCCGGATTCGATTCGGCCCATCAGTTTCGGCTCTTCCGCATCGACAAATAAAAAGGCGTCAGATTTGTACTTCATTGCCGTCACGATCCATACTCATCATCCTCCTGATTTGCACATAGTCCGTATCCAGGCCGGATTCTTCGAATACGCCAGCCAAAAATCGGTCGGGCCGCAGATTGCCGTGGCCGCCCGCCTTTAACAGGGCGTAGAGGGCGCTGCCGCCCCGTTCTTCTTTCCATTCGATCGAAAATATATCAGGTTTAATGTCCTCGTCGACAAAGATCCGCTTTTTGCCCTTTTTCTTGCGCCGCCGAACGAGGATTTCCTCCCGCGCCAGGGCGCGTTCGGTGATCTCCTCGAGTGCTTCTATTGCGGGATAGATCGTCGCGGGAAAGAACAGCCGGTAGCGCGAGGTTTCGATGCGCTCGAACACCGATGTCGCGTCGAAGTCGTCCTTTATCGCGAGGATCCGAATGCCGTCGGGAAGCGCCTCGTTCAGCGCCCGCTTCACGGCTTCGGGGTCGGTGCCGTCTTCCACCTCGAGATCCGCCACCTCGTATTCGCTCTCGGTTCCCACGCTCAGAGGCTGTGCAATGGAAAGCTTCTGATGGGGGTTGAAGCCCTCGGACCAGAGGACCGGGATTTTCGCCCGTTGAATGGCGCGGGTAAAGACACGCACAGTATCGAGGTGGGAAATAAATTTAATCATCCCTTTTTTACTGAATGCCAGGCGCAGTTGCATGAAATTCCTCCCACATTTCGCAGTTTCGGATGCCGCAGCCATTGCAGGCACCCCGGCAATCCGGCGTCGTAATGCCTTCCATCGCCTTTTGGTACTCTTTTTTCAGATACGCTTTGCTGACGCCGATGTCGATAAAATCCCAGGGCAAAATCTCGTCAAAGGCACGGGTGCGATTGGCGTAAAAGTCGCCGTCGATCCCGGCGGCCTGCATCGCCTGCTCCCAAACATCGTAGCGGAAGTATTCGCTCCAGCCGTCGAAGATCTGTCCCCGCGTATAGGCCTCTTGGATCAAAGCCCCCGTCCGCCGGTCGCCCCGGGCGAGGATCGCCTCCATGCGCGAAGTATAGGGGTCGTGGTACTGAAACTTTACCTTGGGATCGCGTATCGACCCACGCAGCGCCTGAATTTTCTCGAAAAAGGTCTCGAGGCTGTCCTGCGGCGCCCATTGAAAGGGGGTGAACCCCTTGGGAACGAAGCACGACGCCGATGCGGTCACTGTAAAATGCCCGCGAATCTCTTCTTTGGGGCGATCGAAAAACGCCTCTTTCACCTTATAGGCGAGATCGCGTATGCCCAGGGCATCTTCCATCTCCTCGCCCGGCAGGCCGATCATAAAGTAGAGCTTAATGCGGCTCCACCCTTCGACAAAGACGCTGTTCACCACCCACATGAGATCCTCTTCGGTGACGTTTTTGTTGATCACATCGCGCATTCTTTGGCTCCCCGCTTCGGGGGCAAAGGTGAGGCCGCTCTTTCGCACCTTTTCGATTTGGCGCAGTACGTCGACGATAAAGCTGTCCAGGCGCAGCGACGGCAGGCTGATGCCCACATTGTCCGATTCATACCGCCGCACCAATTCGTCGACCAAAGGCATCAACATGCGATAATCGCACGAAGAAAGCGAGGTCAAAGACACCTCGTCGTAGCCGGTGTTTTTAAGGATGTTGTCCGCCATGGTAAGGAGCGTTTCGGTATCGCGCTCACGGATGGGACGATACATCATCCCCGCCTGGCAAAAGCGGCAACCCTGCGTGCAGCCGCGAAAGAGCTCCACCACCGCCCGATCGTGTACCGTTTCGATAAAGGGCACGATCTGCCGATCCAGTTGAAAGCCTTCGTTCATATCGTGAAGGCGTATGCGGCGAATCGTCTCCTTCGCCTCCGGTACGAGGGCGCGGCGCCCGGCGATCAGTCCGTTTTCGTCGTAATCCACTGCGTAAAAAGCGGGGATATAGATGCCCTCGAGCTCTGCAAGATCTCGCAAGATCTCGCGCTTTTTCTTTCCCGCTTCCTTTCCCCGTCGCACGGTCTCCAGAAGGCGGATATTTATCTCTTCCCCTTCCCCGACGACGAAACAGTCGATAAAATCTGCCAAGGGCTCCGGCGTCGTGGCACAAGGACCGCCGGCGATAATGATGGGATCGTCTTCTCGCCGCGCGTCGGCCTTGTAGGGAATGTTCGCGAGATCCAACATATAGAGGATGTTGGTATAACTCATTTCGTATTGGAGGGTAAAGCCCACCACGTCGAACTCGGAAAGGGGCAACTTCGATTCCAATCCGTAGAGGGGGATCGATTCCTTTTTCATCTCCTCCGCCATATCCGGCCAGGGCGCAAAGGCGCGCTCGCATGCGAGGTGGGGCTGTTCGTTGATGGCAAAATACAAAATCTGCATTCCCAAATGGCTCATGCCCACCTCGTAGACGTCGGGGAAACAGAATGCAAAACGCAGTTTCGGATCCTCTTTGTAGATGCTGTTCAGTTCGCTGCCGATATAGCGAGCGGGCTTTTCTACTTTTTTCAGACATTTCTCCAGCTTTTCCGATTGAATCATAGCACTCCTCTTCGCCTTTCTATCGACGGGACGCGTCCCCGCATATAAGAAAAGACAGTAGCTTTCCTACTGCCTCTTCGGTCGGAAAATATCCCAAAAACGCCCCGCGGTCT
Organism: Aedoeadaptatus ivorii; assembly: GCF_030815095.1. NCBI lineage: Bacteria > Bacillati > Bacillota > Tissierellia > Tissierellales > Peptoniphilaceae > Aedoeadaptatus > Aedoeadaptatus ivorii. The sequence continues at coordinate 108,363 of NZ_JAUSWF010000001.1, read as the reverse complement.
TCTCTTCTTTCGCGGCGGGCGCAGTTTCTTCTGTCGTAAACCGCACATTTTCGGACTCTTCAAAATACAATACCGCATCTTCCGCCCATTTGTCTACGTCTATTTTTTCTCTCTCGCCCGGAAGCAGGCGGTTGTAGATCGGGCGAATGTCGGCGTCGATACGATGCCGCATCAGCAACAGGAGGATACGGTCGAGCCCCCTTTCCGACACCGCATCGGCGCGCAGTACGGGGTGGACCACATCCGCCGCTTGGATCCAGCGAAGGAGGTCTACGTCTCTGTAACGGGAGAGGTCGACGACGATCTCCTCATACGCCAACGCCGCCACGGCAGCTGCAAAGTCGCTCTCTGCCACGTCTTCGGCGTCCTGAAAGGGGTTCCCTTGTATGAGATCGTACGCTTCGTGTCGAAAGGGGATTTTTTCCGACTCTATGCGCCCGGAGATCCAATCGTAATAATCGTAGATATGGCTGTCCGCGCCCTCTACAAATAGATCTTGCACGCGCATGCGATTGCTCGCTTCGATCAGAAGCGCCCCGTCCTTTTCTCTTGCAAAATCCCGCGCGATGGCGCTCGTTCCCACGCCGCCGGCGGTTCCTATCAGTACTCGTATCATATTACTCCAAATCCAATCCGGTTTCGATGGGGAGCATATCGTCCTTTACGTCTTTATATAGGCCGAAATATTCCGCCATCACTTGTTGCATAACGGGTCCGCAGTTGGCGCCGTTTCCGCCCTGAAAGAGGACGACGCCCACCGCGATCTCGGGGTCGTTCGCGGGGGCATAGGCCACTTGCCAGCCGAAGGCGTCATAGGTCTCCCCGGTATAGGGATTGGCGCCTGCCCGCTCGGCACTCCCTGTCTTCATGGCGATCTCGACGGGAAATTCATTAAAGAGCTTTCCGTTGAGTCCGCTTTTAGAGACCATCACCATGCCCTTTTTCAGATCGTCGTAGAAGCGGGGATTCATGCCCACTTTCTGCACTTCCTGCGCCGGATTCTTCTCCTCCACCAGCGAAAGCGGATAGAGGGTGCCCTTATTAGCGAGCGCCATCATATAGCGCGTAACTTGCGAAAGCGTATAGGCATTGGAGCCCTGCCCGATGACGACATTCATCGTATCGCCGGTGTTCCAATGCGCCTGGTCCACATAGGTATATTTGATCAGATCCGCCAGACCCACCTTTTGCCCGCGGCCCTTGGCATCGGGATCGACGCCGATCGCCTTTAGTCGCTCATAGACGGCGGTGCGATCGGGTTTTTCTTCCGCATCCAATATCGCGAGAATTTGGTCTCGAATCTTTTCCCTTTCGTGATCGGTATTAACGCCCTTCAGGTAGACATCCATATTGGCGTCGAGATGTCGCTTGAGCAGCGATTTGATGATCTTTCCCTTGCCTTCGGGATCCGGCCGCGTGCCGCCGGCTTCGGCGGGGATTTGAATCTCAACCCCCGTCTTTTCTCCCAATCCGAAGCGTTCTGCCATGTCGTTGATTTCTTCCGGCTTGACGCGTATGCCGAGATCTTTGTCTCTACGTTGATCTTTACCCAGTCCGAGGGAATAAAAATAATAGTTGCAGGAATCCCTAAGCGCCATGGCGAGGGTCTCGTTGCCGTGCACCTGGCGGCTTTGGTTCCAGAGCCAGCAACCGAATATCTGCCCGTCTACGTCGACATAGCCGCCGTCGGGTATCGCCATCTCCGGATCCAGACCCTTTTCCAGGGCGGCCGAGGCGGTGACCATTTTGAAGATACTCCCCGGCTGAATGGCGGATTGCGTGGCGATATTGTAGAGCGGCCGCGGCGCGAGGAGATTCTTCTCCTCTTTGGGCTTGAGGCTCTCCCAGGCGGTGGAGCTGATGCCGGTGGCGAACAGATTCGGGTCAAACGAAGGATAATTCGCCATGGCGAGCACCTGTCCCGTCTTTACATCGGCCACCACCACGGCGCCGCTGTATGCGTTTTTGTACGGCCCGCCCTTGTCCTTGCTGGTAAGATAATTAAAATTACCCCAGGGCGATTGATACATCTCGCCGGTACGAATCTGTTGCAGTACGGTGGCGAGGCTCTCCTCCGCCTTTTTTTGCAGATGGACGTCGATGCTTAAGCGCACGTCTTTTCCGGCGACGGGCTTTTCTTCGCGGATCACGCCGGTGGTGTTTCCCGAGGAGTCTACGGTAACGGTTCTGCGGCCGTCTTTTCCCTTCAGGCGTTCCTCGAAGACCTGCTCCATGCCGGTCTTTCCGATCAGGTCGTTGCGATTGTACCCCAACTCGTCGATGTATTTTTTGATTTCCTTCTCTTGGGCGATATTGCCGATATAGCCCAGCACGTGACTCGCCACATTGACCTCGGGATAATAGCGGATCGGCTCCACAGAGATATGGATGCCGGCGCGATTGTTGAGATTTTCCTCGATCTTTGCCACGGTCTCGTCCTTCACTTCGTAGGCATAGTGAATGGGAATATAGGCGTAATTGCCCTGGCTGCCGATGGAATCATAAATATTGACGATGTCGGCGATTTCATAGGGGCTGAGTTGGGGATTGATGCCCAGCTTTTCTGCACGCGCGTGAAAGATCTCCTCCGAAGAGAGGGAATCCTTTAGTCCCGCGCGCTTCGAAAGATCCACCGCGTTGTTCAGTTGCGTATAGGCAGGCGCATCCCCGGCGACCGAGATGCCCGTAGCGATTCCCGCTTCGATCAGATGGTCCTGCGCCGCGGCATACATCCCCTCGCGCCGAAGAAATTTTCGCAAGCGCTTTTTGTCCTTCGCGAGTTCGGAAAGCGCGCCGTATGCGGGGTTTTTCTTGTCGTCGATGGGCACGACATCGCCCTTTTCCTTCGCGGCGCGAATGTCTGCCCCTTCTTGCTTTAAGAAGGATATGGCCTCTTCGGTAACCGACGCCTTGGCGGTCAAAAATCGTTCGGCATCTCGCTCGATCAAAACACTGACAAAGTCGTCTTCTGCGGAACTGGTCCAGCTGACGTCAGGAGAAATCTCCATCAGACGCACCTTATTTTGAATATAGGCGTCGTAATATTCGTTGCCGTAGTCTCTTAGGCCGATGCCCGGCACTTCGGCGCCGATTCGTTCATAGGCGAGCCGCCGGCCGATGGGATGGTCCAGCACTTCCTGAATATACACCGGATTTTCCCGGACCACCTGCAACAGATCCGCCATGGCGTAGGATTCCTTGGGGAGCCCGTAGCGCTCCTTAAATTCCGTCGTCTTTTGCGAATCGACATAGACGGGCTTTCCCCCGCGCGCGATCATGGCATCGCCAAAGTTTTCGTTCCCCAAGATGCGGTCCAATACGCGAAACGCATAGTGGCTGTCATAGGGTTTTGTGTAGGCGGCGCGCAGAAAACTCTCCAGTTTTTCAGAGCCTACGAGGGCTTCGAGCACCGCTTTTTGAGGATCGCCCTTGTGCCGGTAGGATTCGATGTCCGTATATACAAAGCTGTCTAAGAGAATCGGACTGGACTTCATATAGTTTGTGCCGTCTTCTTCCAGATAGCGGCTCAGCAAAAGATAGCTGCCGTTTCGGTCTTTGCTCGAAAGCGCTTTGACCTCGTCCTTACGAAGCTGCACGGCAAATACCGGTCGATTGCCGGCGAGCACGACGCCGTTTCGATCCCGTATCTTGCCGCGCTGCGCCGTAATTGCGATGTCTTTGACGCGCCGGCTGTCGGCAAGCTTTCTGTATTCGTCGCCGTGAATCAGGGTGATGCGCGCCAACTGAAGCACGAGCGCCGCCAAAAGAAACAGCACGATGCCGCTAAATATCTTATAGCGATCCGCGTCTTTCAGTTTTTCATAGAGCTTATTCATCAGCGTTCCTTCCCATCCTCCGATAACCGCGCTGCGCATCCGCGGCACCCGTCGCAAAGACGGCGGTATACAGTGCGGTAGAAAGCGGCATCATGACGTATACATTTGCGGGCATAGACGGCACCTTCCAGCCCAAAATCAAGAGCAACAGAAAATACACGATCTCGAGCACCAGCATATCCGCCGCCACAAAAACGCCCATGCCGACGGGAGAGGGTTGAAAAAACAACCCCCGCGTAATATACAAACTCCCCAAAAACAGGGCGTGAAAGAGAAGAAAGATCCCCGGTGCCGGCGCGAGCAAGACGTCTAAGAGTATGGCGGAGAAGATGCCCGCCGCCCAGGCGAGGGGGCGACTTCTGATAAAAAGCGCCGCCGCCACGGCGAAGGGCAAATACCCGCGCAAAAGGAGCGGAAGCCCTTGAAAGAGCATCGATGGGTACAAAAACGGCGCAAGAAAGATCAAGACATACAAGAGAAGTTTCATCGCGCCCCCTTTAATACATAGACTTCATAGAGCTTGTGAAAGTTTACGGCGCTTTCCAAGCTAATGCTCTTAACCATCTTATCCTCGTCCGTTTCCACCTTTTTTACGGCGCCGATATAGACGTCCTTTTCATAGCCGTCGCCGATTCCCGTCGTAAACACGGGGTCTCCCACCACCAAATCCGCGTACATATCGAAGGCGTACCCTTCGAGCTTGCGGTTAAGGCCGCGCACGATGCCGCCGTCGGCGGTGCGAATGCTTCGAAAACTCACGGCGTTTTCTTCGTCTACGATGCTGCGCACCTTGGCGGTATGCGGTCCGATTTCTGTGATATAGCCCACCAGTCCTTCCACCGAGGCGTCGCTTCCCTGTTCCAGGGCGCTGACGACGGTATCCCCCTTTTGGATGCCGTCTTTCGTTCCCTTGTCGATCGTAAAGCGATAGAAATACATACCCGCGGGCTTGGCGACGATATTCGCCTTGACCGCGCCCTTGCTGTGATTGCCCTCGATGGCGGCGGCATTGGAAAGGTAGGAAGAACGATTGACGATGTCGTTCAAATTGCGGTTTTCCTCCCGCAATTTGGCGAGTTCCGCCTCCATAGCGCGGTTTTCGCGACGCAGGCTCCCCACATGCAAAATGCTGTCGACGACATCGGCGGTGCGACTCATCCCCGCGCCCGCCGTCGATGTCACCGGCGAGATCGCCGCGGCGACGAGGCCCTCAAAGGCGGAGAGGATCGATCGTCCGGGGCCGCTGATGCCGAAAAAAAGAATCAGCACGAGGGCCGCAAATCGCAGATTGCGACGCCGTTTCACTTGTTCCAATGATTTCATAAATTCTATAACGCTCCGTCCTGACAAAAACTGTAATATGTATCGCCGCCGATGATAATGTGATCGACTACGGGAACCCCCATGATTTCGCCCGCTCGTTTGAGGCGCAGGGTCAGATCCCGGTCCTCCTTTGAAGGGACGGGGTTCCCCGTCGGATGGTTGTGCACCAAGATGATCGAATGACAGAGTCGGGTTACGGGAAAATGAAACACGTCACGGGGATGGACCACCGTATAATTGATCGTGCCCTTGGTGACGCATTCGACGAATTGGATCTCCTTTTTGGGATTCAACCCGACGACCCGAAATTCTTCCTGCTGCAGGCCCAGCATATCGTCCATAAAATACGCTGCGATCATGGCCGGAGAGGTCATCGCCTGTCCCTGCACCCGCGTTGCGCGCATGCGCCGGGCGATCTCTGACATGCCGGCAAGGCGGGCCGCTTTGCTCTTGCCGATGCCGCGGACCGCGAGAAAATCGTCGTAGCTGCCGTAGAGCAAACTGCTCAAGCCGGGGGCCGTCGGCGTCTTGGCACACAGTGCTTCCAACACCGTATCTGCGAGTTCCAAGACGGTCGTGCCTTCGGTGCCCGTGCGCAAAAAGAGCGCCAACAGCTCGGCGTCGCTGAGGGCGGAAGCGCCGTACATACGCAGTTTCTCCTCGGGTTTTTCGTGATCGCTGAGTTCCTTAAAGGGTCGCTTTTGAACCGCTTCCTTTGCCATATTTCCCCCTCCTTACAGATGCGCCCGAATCGCTTCGACGGGAAGCCCCACTACATTGTCGTAAGATCCGTCGATTTGGACCGTAAATTCGGTAATATCCTGCAGGCCATAGGCGCCCGCCTTATCGGCGTATAGATCGCGGTCGAGATACGCAGCCATACTTTCATCCGAAAAATCGGGAAAGTGTACTCGTGTCTCTTCGTAGTCCACGTATTTTTCCTTCCCGAGAATACAATAGCCGCTCAGCACCCGATGCGTCCTGCCGCGCAGCCGCGAGAGCATCGACTCGGCGTCTTTTCTGTCCCGCGGCTTTCCGAGGATCTCCTCTCCCAGTACCACGACTGTATCGGCGGCGAGAATCACATCCTTCGGGTGCTGTTCTCGCACGCGCATCGCCTTTTGGTAGGCGAGCTGCATTACATAGATTTCCGGCTTGGAACGCCGAATTTGTTCTTCTTCGAAGTTCGGAGAGATCGCCGTAAACGCGATGCCCTCCCGCTGTAAAATCGCCTTTCTGCGCGGCGAATTCGACGCCAAAATCAAACCCATGTTTATACTCCGATCTTTTGCAAATGTGTACTCACCCTATCGGCAGTGAGTCCTACAAAGTATCCGGTAAAGAGCCCCAGGATCAACAGAAGGGGCAGATAGGTCAAAAGCCCCGGATTCTTTACGATATAAATCGCCATCAACACCTGTCCCAGATTGTGAAAAAAAGATCCGGCGATGCTCACCCCGATCATCGATGCGCTCTTTACATAGCGATAGACGAGGATCATGGCGATGGACGAGAGCAAGGCGCCCGAAAAACTGTAGAAAAATCCCGTCACGCTCCCGGTGACCAACATCAAGAGCACGCTCTTTAACAGCGCGAGAGAAAAGCCTTCCTTGGAACCGAATACCACGATGGTCGTAAGGATGACCACATTGGAAAGACCCAGACGCGCCCCGGGCATGGCGACCGGAAGGGGGATCATGGTCTCGATATAGCCCACCGCCACGGCGACGGCGAGGAGCACGCCCAAAAATACTTGTTTGCGTATAGTATAGCGATTCATCGCATCACCTAAGCAGGATGTCCATATCCTGTACTTCCTCGGATTTCACTTCTGCGATGACGCGATGGGGCAGGCAGACGATCATTTCGCCGGGCTCTTTGATCGGCGCCATGCGCAGACAGATTTGGTCGGGGCAATCCGCCTCGATCATCTTCGCCCCCTTTTCGTCTAATGTAATCACATTGGTGCCCTCGATGCCGTGATAGACGAAGCGCTTATTGAAATTTTCGCGGCGAAACGGGATTCGGTCCATCTCCTTGCCGTCGATTTGGATGCTGATATATACATCGCCCTTCGGCGCTCGATTCGGCAATAGCTGCGTCGCCGCAAGTCCCAGTGCGACGACGAGTACCAAAAGCGCGATGATTCGGTCCGTTCGGTTCATGCTTCCCCCTTTTTCATTTTCTTATTATACCACACAAAAACCGGGGAACAGAAAGGGGATGCAGCCCAGCTGCATCCCCTTATGAGGAAAAACCGTTATTTGTTTTTCTTTTTATTTTCCGCCTTTAAGACTTTTTCGTCGTCGGCGGCTTTAATTTTTTCGTCGTTGTCCTTCGCCTTGGCGCCGGCGGACACGGTTTGTTTTGCCTTGGCCGCTTCCGCCTTCTTTTGGCGGTCCTTTTCCTTCATCTTTTCAACCCGTTCGGGGTATTCGACGAAGATCGCGCCGGTGGGACACTTCGATGCACAGATGCCGCAGTTGATGCATTTTTCGTAGTCGATCTTCGCTAGATTGTCTACGACGTGAACGGCATCCTTCGGGCAGTTGCGCTCGCACAGTCCGCAGGCGATACAGCCGATGGAGCAGTTGGTGCGCACGACTTTGCCCGGATCGTGAGTAGAGCATTTGACTTCGGTCTGTTGCTTATAGGGCATCAGGCCGATGATGTGCTTCGGACAAATTTCGATACACTTCTTACAAGCCACACATTTTTCCTTGTCCACTTCGGCGATGCCGTTGTGTACGTGGATGGCGTCGAACTCGCAGACGCTGACGCAGGTGCCGCCGCCGAGACATCCGGAGGAGCAACCCTTGGCGCCTTGGGCAAAGTCGCCGATCAGGCGGCAGTCCACGAGGCCGTTGTATTCGTATTTGTTCTTGGACTTATCGCAATCGCCTTGGCAGCGTACGACAGCCACTTGTTTTTCCACATCGCCCACGGATTGTCCCATGATTTCCGCGACGTTTTCCGCAACTTCTTGTCCGCCGATGGCACAGCCGTTGACGGGTGCTTCGCCGGCGACGATGGCATTGGCCATCGCTTCACAACCCGGATACCCGCAGGCACCGCAGTTTGCGCCGGGCAGTGCGTCGATGACATTGACGACTCTCGGGTCCATTTCAACGGCAAATACTTTCGATGCATATGCCAGTACGACCCCGAAGAACAGACCCAAAACACCGAGAATCAAGACTGCATAAATTACATTTTGCATATCCACGGTATGCGCCTCCTATACTAATCCTTGGAACCCCATAAAGGCGATGGCCATCAGGCCGGCGCTGATCAATGCGATCGGCACGCCTTGCAGGGGTTTCGGTATCGGCATGATTTCCATGCGCTCTCTCAAGGCACTCAGCAGCAACAGTGCGAGGGTAAAGCCCAAGGATGCGCCCAGGCCGCTGATAATGGCTTCAAAGAGATTGTATTCGCTTTGTACGTTCAACACGGTAACCCCGAGTACCATACAGTTGGTGGTGATCAGGGGCAAGAATACGCCCATGGCGGAATACAGCGCCGGAGAGGATTTTTTGATAAACATCTCGACGAACTGCACCAAAGAAGCGATGACCAAAATAAATACGATGGTCTGTAAGTAACCGAGTCCGAATGCGTCCAGGACGAAGCGTTGCAGCAACCAGGTGACCGCCGATGCGATGACGACGACGAAGGTTACGGCGATGCCCATACCCGTCGCGGTTTCGGTCTTGGAAGAGACGCCCAGGAAGGGACAGATCCCCAAGAAACGTGCAAAAATATAGTTATTGACCAGGATGGTCGAAATGAGAATGGTTAAAATCGAGTTCATTGTCTACCCCCTAAGCTCTCTTCGCCATAAAGCTGCGATACGCTGCGATATAGAGACCCAAGAGGATAAACGCGCCGGCCGGAGAGATCAGAACGCCGATTCCGGGATAGGATTCCGGGAATACCTGCATGCCCAAAAGCGTACCGCTTCCGAACAGTTCTCTGACGATGGCCATGGCGAGAACGGCGATGCTGTAGCCGATCCCGGTCCCTAAGCCGTCCACGATGGAAGGAACCAGCTTGTTTTGGTAGGCAAAGCCTTCCGCTTCCCCGAGGATACAGCAGTTGACGACGATCAAGGGCAAGAAGATACCCAGTGCCGCATAGATCGCGGGCATGTACGCGTGAAGCACCATTTCGACCAAGGTTACGAAGGTGGCGATGACGACGATAAATGCGGGGATCCGAACGTTTTCGGGAATCACATTGCGCAAGATACTGACGACCGCGTTGGAGCAGATCAATACGAAGGTAACCGCAACGCCCATGGCGATTGCCGAGGATACCTGCGTGGTGATCGCGAGGACCGAACACAGACCGATCATTTGAATAAAGATCGGGTTGTTCTTAAAGATACTGTTTGTAAAAACTTTTCCTAAACTCATGATCTACCTCCTACTGTGCACTGATTTCCGCGTAGGCGGGAAGGACAGAGTTTACACCGTCGAGCACCGCCGTGGACGAAACCGTGGCACCGCTGATCATGGGGATTTCATCTTCGCCGGAGGCTTCGGGGCTGCCCTTCAATTCTCCGTTTGCAAAAGACTTGCCTTCGAATTTGTCGAAGTACGGCGCTTCGGTAATTTGCGTACCGATGCCGGGGGTCTCGGCGTTCTGAATATTGCGGAATCCCGCGATGGTGTTGTCGTTCAACAGGCCGATGGCATTGGTCATTTCCCCGCCGTAGCCGGAGGTGATGTGGTTGATGCCGTAGCCTACGATCTCGCCACCCTTCTTGGCGACAAAGATGTCTTGTACCGACGGATATTTTTCGATGATGGCCGCTTTTTTCGCCTCTTCCAAAGGCTCAAAGTCGTCCGCCTTATCGCCGTAGATCTCCACATAGGCTTCTACGGATTTTTCGAATTCCGCCTGCGCGATTACCTTCGAGGTAAAGCCGTTTACCACGGCGAGCAAACCGGCAGATACGGCGGCGATAACCAACAGGACGATGCCGTTACGTAAGAAATTGTTCATTTATTTCGCCTCCCCATATGCTTCGGTCTTCGTGAAGCGTTCGATCAGAGGACTTGCCACATTCATTAAGAGGATCGAGTAGGAAACGCCTTCCGCCATGGATCCCTTTGTGCGAATCAAGGCCGTGATCAGACCGCAGCCGATGGCAAAGATGATTCTGCCTCTGTCCCCTTGCGGCGTGGAGCTGTAGTCGGTCGCCATAAAGAAGGCACCGAGGATAAGGCCCCCGCCCATGACTTCGTACGGAATGGTGTTCATATCGATGCCGAAGAGAAGCAAGAATACGACCGCCGATGCGATATAGATGACGGGAATCTTCCAGTCGATGACCTTGCGGATCAAGAGATAGGCCGCGCCGATCAAGAGAAGCAGTACGGAAGTCTCGCCGATTACGCCGCCGATGTCTCCCATAAACATTCTTTGCAGAGAAGGCAGTTGTGCCAAATCCGCGCCCTCTTTAATAATCGTAAGCGGTGTGGCGGCGGCGACGCCGTCGGGGTTCAGATAGGTCGCCATCAAAGCCGGCCAGGACAGCATACACATCGCCCGTGCCGCAAGTGCCGGGTTCACGAAGTTGCCGCCGATGCCGCCGAAGGCTTCCTTAACGATGACGATGGCGAATACCGCGCCGATGGCGGGTACATACCAGGGAATGCCCGCGGGCATATTCATTGCCAAAAGGACCCCGGTTACCACGGCGGACAGGTCGCCGATTTGCACGGGTTTTTTGGCGATCTTTTGGAAGGCATACTCGCTGAGTACACAGCAGAGAATGCTGATAATGTAGATGATCACCGCGTTCATGCCGAAGAAGTAGATACTACCAGCGACGGCCGGTACCAACGCGATCAATACGTCACGCATAATCTTCGATACGGTTTCTTTCGAACGAATGTGCGGCGCCAGTTGTACGAAGCGCCCGTCTCCTTGTAAACTAGGAGATTTGGTATTTAAGTTCTTTTCCACGTTGACCTCCTGTTATTTACGAGCGTTGGCGCGAACTTCGCGTTTGGCCAGCTTGACCGACTCGCTGAGATAGCGTTTTGCCGGACATACGAACGAACAGATGCCGCATTCCATACATTGGTCGGCATAGTATTCCTGGCAGAGGTCCAGTCTATGTCTCAAGATCGATGCGTTGATTCGCGTCGGATTGATATTGGCCGGACAGTGATCGACACAACGTCCGCATTGAATGCAGGGGCCTTCTTCGGCCGGTTGAATCTCTTCTTCCGTAAACGCCAAAATCCCCGAAGATGTCTTGGTTACGGGAGAGTTGAAGTCGAAGATCGACTTACCCGTCATGGGACCGCCGCAGATAAATTCGACGACATTGTCCTTTACGCCGCAAAATTCCAGGATATCCTGTACCGGCGTACCCACGCGTACCACCAGGTTCTTCGGATTTTCGATACCCGATCCCGATACGGTGAGAATTCTTTCGATCGAGGGCATACCTTTGGTCACCAAGTCGTAATACGCCTTCGCCGTGGCGACATTGGTCAAAAATACGCCGACGTCGTTGGTAACGCCGTTTTGGGGAACAATTCTGCCACAGATCGCTTCGGATTGCCGCTTCGAGTCCCCTTGGGGATACTTGGTCTTCATGGTCGCTACCTTGAGCGTCGGGTAGACGTCGGCGACCATTTGATTCGCCTTTTCGATCGCATCGGGCTTGTTTTCTTCGATCGCCAGATACGCTTCGTCGGTCTTATACAAATCTTGGAAGAGCTTTAAAGAACCGAAGAGTTCGTCGGCTTTTTCCAACATCAAACGGTGGTCGCAAGTCAAAAACGGTTCGCATTCCGCGCCGTTTAATACGACCACATCCAGTACCGGATCTTCACTTTTTAACTTCGCATGGAGGGGGAATCCCGCCCCGCCCATGCCGACGATGCCGGCGTTTTTGACGAGCTGTACGATTTCATCGATGGTCAAATCGTCATAGTTTTCAATCGGTTGAATGGAAGGATCCAATTCGTCCTTGCCGTCGGATTCGATTACGACCATATCCGTATACATACCGTTTGCCGCATATCCCTTTTTGATGGATACGACTTCGCCCGATACGCTGCTATGTACGGCCGCTGAGATAAACGCGTCGGAATTTCCGACAATTTGCCCTTTCAAAACGTGATCGCCGACAGCCACTGTCGGTTTACACGGAGCACCGATGTGTTGGCTCATGGGAATGCGAACCACCTTCGGTAAAGGCATAACTTCGATTGCTACTCCTTCTGTAAGCTCTTTGTGTTCATCAAAATGAATGCCGCCCACAGAAAAAGTGAGATTCGTCTTTGCCATTCTTTCACCCCTTGCATTTCTGGAAATGAAGAGCGCCGGCAATCGTTTTGCTGTACCGGAAAAATCGGGGTGGAGAAATCCTCCCCGATTTGGTCGCTCTTCAGCTTTCATCTTCCATTATCTTATCAAAAGCATGATAAAAAATCTAGTATTTGGTAAAAATGGAACGGGGATTTCGACAAAGACATCTACAGCAGAAAAATATGAAAACCTGTTCCCGATTTTCGCCGGCAAGGGGTACATGGCGAAGTCTCGCCGTTCCTTCTTATTAATAGCGGGAAAACTATTTCTCCGTTTCGATCTCCGCTAAGACATCGCCGGCGACAACCGTATCGCCGGCACGAACCGTAAACACCAGAACGCCTGTCGCATTGGCGAAGATCGGCAAGTACATTTTCATGCTCTCCAAGGTCATAAGGATCGCATGGTTTGAAACCATATTGTTTTTTTCGAAAAAAACCGTTTCTATCTTCCCCGGAAGCGGTGCATAGATCTTCATATTGTCTCCTTATAGCGTCTTGATGACGGCGTTTCGAATTTCGGCGGGGGCTATGACCGCATCGATCATGCCCGATGCCGCCGCCGAGTGGGCAGAGAGATGGCGCAGGCGATAGAATTCCCGTTGGGTTTCGTCAAAATCCAACAAGCTCGCCGCATAGGATGCGCCCATAATGCCGATCTGCGCGCGAGAAAGGGCGTAGTAACGACACGCGCCCATCTCCTTTGCGCCCATCGCCATATACGCGCCGCCAAAGACCTTTCCCACCGCGACGGTCAGCTTCTTTTCGGGATGGGCCATATATGCCTTGAGCATCTCCGCCCCCGCCTTTAAGACGCCGGATCGCTCGGATTCCGTACCCGGCAAAAATCCCGGCGTATCGACGAGGCTCAGCACCGGCACGGGAATTCGCGCGGACAGGCGATAAAACGCCGCCGCCTTTTCCGCCGCCGTACGGTCCAACACGCCGCCCTTTTCTATGGGACGATTGGCAAATACGCCGACGCGCTTTCCGCCGACATACCCCCAAGCGCAGACGGCATTTCTTCCCCAGTCCTTCCATAGCTCCGAGTAGCGGCCACCGTCGAATATCGACGCGAGAATCCGGTCGATGTCGACGATTTCTTCGTAGACATAGGGCAAGATATCGAGTTCTGCCGCCTGCGTTGCGGGCCGCCTCTTTTCGCCAAAAAAGGCGATTAGGTCTTTGCACCGCTTTGCCATATCCGCCGCCGAGGGCTCGATATAGTGAAAGCCGCCGTAGCGATTTACCACTTCGGTGCCGCCCAACGCGTGTGCATCGGCCTCTTCAAAAATAGCGCGGCTCACCACGACGGGCCCCGTTAAAAACAATTTGCTTACATCCCGGATCCCCAGCACGATGTCGGAAAGCCCCGCCAGATACGCGCCGCCGCCGGCACAGGCGCCATAAGAAAGGTATATCTTTAAGACCGTTGAGCGATGATACCGCATAAACAGGTCCCCATACGCCCTCAGCGCGAGCTGCCCTTGCCGCAGATTTGCCCCCGCCGTGCAAAAAAGTCCAACCAAGGGCGCCTCCGCTTCTTCTGCGATATGTAGCGCGCGGGAAATGGTCGCGCCCTCGAAATAGCCGAAAGCACCGCCGTACTTGGCTTCATTAAAGGCAAAAAGCACCACCGGCCGCCCCGCAATTTTCCCGGCGGCGAGAATCACCGCCGAGCGATTCATTTCGACAATCTGTAGGCTGTGGGGATCGACGAGATCCGCCAGCCGTCCCAATGCTCGGTTCACAATTCACTCCTTTCTCATCCTATCTCTTGTTATGTTTTACCCCCGCTGAGGCTTTACAATCGGCAGAGCGGCCTCTTTTTGCCGATATAAAAAGGAGATGCAGCGCGCATCTCCTTTCGTCGTTTTATAAAGATATATCGTTTTACTTGCGGATGTCCGATTTTTCGGCGTAGGGGATCGGCTCCTGTAAAGAACGCAGATACGCGTCGTATTCGTCCTCGGTAATGCGGCCCGATTCGAAATTGCTTTGCATCTGTTGCCGGCTCAATTCCTCCGGATCGACGCTCGCATCGATAGTCTCTAGGGATTCGAGGGCAAAGGACTTTTCGGGATCCGCGATATTTTCCGCGCGATCGCTTTGGATCTTGTAGACCCCTATCGGACCCGCGACGGGCACCCAATACACTTCGTCGGTGATATAGCCGTCGCGCGCGGGCTTTGCGAGAAACAGAAGCATATCGCCCTCGAACCGGATCTCGTCGTCTCCCGTAGAGATAGAAAACGCGCCATCCTGCGCGGCATTTACCCCGGTGCGGACATACAAAACATCGCCGACTTCGGCAGATCCCTTATAGCGCGCTTTCACTTCAAACTTTGCATCCCGAAATACGCGCGGAGTGTTTCCTTTTTCCGGAGTGACGGTAAAGGGATCGGTGTAGCCGATAAATTTTGCGCGCACAATCTCGTCGGAGGCGTCGGCGGTTTCGGTGAAACTCAGCGCGGGATACGAAGCGTCATTTGTCGAATTTGCATTCGCTTTTCCATCATCGGTTTGAATACTTACTATCTTATTCGCAGCATCGCAATCGATCTGAAACGCGAATGCCTTCGCCATATCCCGCAGGCGATAGTAATTGTAGCCACCGATACGGTAGCCGCGCAATTTGATTACGCCCTTATCCGATTCTCGAACGGGGCTTGCGGGCAATAGTTCGGGCCGTTCGACGGGATTTTCGGGCGATGCCTCCTCGGCATAGGCCACCCCTTTTTGGACATCGACCACAGAATCCGCGGCATTCCATTCGACCGAAAATTTCGATTCAGTATCTTTTAAGAGCAGTGCGGCATCGCGGATGCGCAAATAGTTTTCGCCTCCGATCACATACGACGGCGTCGACTTTTGGTTTCCGTTTACGTCGATGTTCGCTTCTGCGGCTATTGCCGACGCGTCGCGCATATGATTATTTGTCGTCGGCACGGTCTGCGGCGTTTCTTGGGCACAAGCCGTCGCCGGTGCGGCGCATAGACAAACGGCGCCCAAGGCGAGCAGAGAGAGTGTCTTTTGTGGATACATGGGATCTCCTTTCGCATAGTACAGTGCTACCGGTCCAATCAGCATACCACAAAAAAAAATGAAACAATGGCTTTTCTTCCGGAATATGAAAGCAAATTATAAAACAAAAAAAGAGCACTCCGTAGAGTGCTCTTTTTCCTGCGATTTGGTGCGGGGAAAGGGACTTGAACCCTCACGCGATTGCTCACACATGATCCTGAATCATGCCTGTCTGCCGATTCCAGCATCCCCGCCTATTACCGTTCAACATTATAACACGGACTTTACCTTCTGTAAATAAAGATTAACAAATCCGCACGGTAGGTATCGCCAAAAGAAATCGACCGACAAGAACCTTGCCGGTCGCCTTTGGCAGGGCGACGCGCTTTCGCTTTCCGTCGCCGCTTTGTGTTGGTGCGGAGAAAGGGACTTGAACCCTCACGTGATGACTCACACATGCCCCTCAAACATGCCTGTCTGCCGATTCCAGCATCTCCGCTCGCCTCACGATAATAAATTATAACACAGTGCTTACAGTGTGTAAACACAAATTTAAATTATCGGGAAAAATTTCTTCCGTTCTCGTGAACTGAGACTCTTATTATAACATATCGATTTCGAAATGCAAAGTTGAATTTTGCCTTATTTATTCTTCGGACAAATACACGTCGTCCATACCATTGTAGACATTGTAGACATTGGGCCTGAGCATGCCCTGCACTCGATCCCCCTTGATCAGCACTTTTTGCTTAAATAGGATGGGGATATAGGGCGTATCCTTTTGAAAGATGCCGTAGAGCTCTTGCACCAAGGCTCTGCGCTCGTCTTCGCCGCGCGTCAAGGCGAGCTTCTCCAATATTCGATCCGCTTCCGGATTGCCGTATCGGCTAAGATTCATCTCCCCCACAGAGGCGGAATGGAGCACCGACTCCAGATCCGGTGCGGCGGAAAAGTTCATACCGACTATGGCGATTTGATAGCCGCCGCTTTTTACCGTCGAAAGAAAGTCCCCGCCTTCTTCCGCTTCTCCTTCCGTAGGAACCGCCAGCGTCTTGAGCTCGCATTGTACGCCAATTTTTGCCCAGTCGTCTTTAAGCATGCCCGCTTCGGTCTTCATTTTTTCGTGGGCGGGGTCGACGAGGATCGAAAGTCTGAGGGGTGCGCCGCCCGGCTTTTCCCGGTAGCCGTCTCCATTTGTGTCTTTGTAGCCGGCTTTGTCCAACAGTTCGGCGGCGGCATCGGTGCTGGTATATGCTTCTTCTTTGGCAAAAAGACCGCCGGAGATCTTGGGATTTAAGAAAAAGTTAGCGATGGTTCCCTGGGAAAGGTACAAGCTGTCTCTAATTCTGCCCTTATTGACGGCGAAGTCCAACGCTTTTCTGAGGGCGGGATCCGAAAGATTGGCATTGGCGGTGTTTAGGCACACCGTCTCTACGCGCTGTGACTCGAAGGGTTCGAGTCGTTTGGGATGGCCCGCGCGGTATTTGTCCCAGGTGTAATCATCCAACACACAGAGGTCGATCTGTTCCGCCTCGTATGCCTGGCGAATTGCCGCCGGATCGGAGAGGATGATCCCCACGATTTCGTCGACATAGGGAAGATTGCCGTGGTAGTTGGGGTTTTTTTCCAAAAAGACTTTCTTGTTTTTTTCGAATTTCTTAAAGATATAAGGGCCGGATCCCGTCACCTTAAAGTCATCTTTTTCCGCCATATCTTCGGTACTCATCAAATGCGACGGCAGGATGGGAAAGGCGAGCATTTCGCGAAAATTTCCGTAGGGTCGGTCGAATTCGAAGTCGATATTGCGCGCATCAAAGATCACTGCCCGCATCATATCGGCGAGGGGCTTTGCCGAACGCACGCCGGCACTATGGCGAATCATGCGGGGATACGGCGCCTCGGCGTCCATCGCCTTGATCGCCCGAAAGGTCGCATCGACGTCTTTGGTGGTTAGAGGCGTGCCGTCTTCCCAAAAAATCCCCTTGCGAAGGGTCAAGCTCACCCGCCTGCCCCCATTGGAAACCTCCACGTGCTCTACCAGAGAAGGAATCATTCTGCCACTCCCCTCGAAGACGAAGAGCTGATCGTATAGCAATTTGCTGAGCTGAAAATACGATTGGTTTTCGGTCAGCAAAGGGTTCAGCGTATCGATATTGGTGAGCGGAACGTGAAGCGTGCCCCCCTCCCTGCGTTCGGCCACGGGTCGATCCTTCGAATCTATCTCTTTGGCGCTTCGCAGGCCGCCGCTGCAGCCGACGAGCAGAAGCAAAAGAGAGAGCAGAAGGACGAGAAATTTACGCGCCTTCAATACCCAGCGCCTCCAATGCGGTGTCTACCTGGTGATACAGGTGCAGGAGATCCTTGGAGTTGTCAAAGATCCGGGTGGCGTATTGCTTTTTTTCTTCCGAAGGCATTTGGGCGGCGATCTTTCGCAGGGCGTATTCTTCGTCGATATTGTCCCGCTGCATCAGGCGCTTTTTCTGCACCTCGGGGTCTGTGTCCAACAGCCATATTTCGTCGAATACCAGGCCGTTTTCGCGCATTTCGTCGAGGTTCTCGATTAAAAGCGGAATGTCGTAAAATACCGGGCCGTATAAGTTCTTCGAAAGGTCGAGCATGGCGCGGTAAATCGGCGGGTGCAAAATGGCATTGAGCGCCTTTCTCTTCGCCGCGTCTGAAAAGACGACTTCCGCCAACTTTTCGCGGTTCAGTGCACCGTATTCTAACACGTCGTCGCCGAAGGTCTCGGCGATTTTTTCGAGATAGACAGAACCCGGCTCCACCAATTCCCGCGCGATCAAATCCGCATCGATCACCGGCAGATTCCAGCCGCCCAAATAGGCGGAAAGAATGCTTTTTCCCGATGCGATGCTCCCCGTAATTCCGATTTTACTTTGTTTCATACCAATTCTCTCCTGTCTCTACATCCACCTTGACCGGCACATCGAGCGGCAGCGCCTCTTCCATAATGCGTACCAACAGCGCCTTGACGCGCGCCTCTTCCGATGCCGGTGCGCTGAGAATCAATTCGTCGTGCACCTGTAAGAGCAGCTTTGCCGCGAGGCCCTCTTCCTTCAACCGGAAATATACTTCGACCATCGCTTTTTTGATCATATCCGCCGCCGTCCCCTGGATCGGCATATTGAGGGCGATGCGTTCGCCGAAGGAACGCACACTGAAGTTCTTGGCGGAAAGCTCCGGGATATATCGCCGGCGGTGAAATAGGGTTTCCACATAGCCCTGCGCCTTTCCCGTCTCGACGATCTCTTCCATAAAACGGCGCACGCCGCTGAACTTCTCCAGATAGTTGTCGATATAGGTCTTTGCTTCCTTCCGCGGAATGTCGAGATCCTGCGAAAGTCCGTAGTCGCTGATGCCGTAGACAATGCCGAAGTTCACCGCCTTCGCCCTGGATCGCATCAAGGTATCGACGGCATCGGGCGCGACGTGAAATACCTGCGATGCGGTGGTGCGGTGAATGTCCGCTCCGTCGCGAAACGCCTGTTGCATCACCGGATCGCCCGAAATATGCGCGAGGATGCGCAGTTCGATCTGGGAATAGTCCGCGTCGATAAAGCGCGCGCCTTCTTCCGCATAAAAGGCTTTTCGAATGCTGCGCCCGATTTCGGTCTTGATGGGAATATTCTGCAGATTCGGCTCCGTGGACGAAATGCGTCCGGTGGCGGCGACGGTCTGTTGAAAGACCGAGTGGATCTTTCCGTCATCGGATATAACGCTCTTGAGGCCTTCGACATAGGTCGATTGAATCTTTGTATACTGGCGATACGCCAAAATCAGATCGACGATTTCGTGTTCGTGGCGGATTTTTTCGAGCACATCCTGCCCCGTACTGTAGCCGGTCTTGGTCTTTTTGATCGGCGTAAGTCCCAGCTTTTCAAACAGAACGGCGGACAGCTGCTTGGTGCTGTTGATATTGAACGGTTCTTCTGCAAATGCATAGATTCTCTCGGTGAGCTCTGTGATATGCGCAGAAAGATCCTCTCCGATCGCATCGAGGACCTCGACATCCACACACATTCCCTCGTATTCCATCGAGGCGAGGACCTCGACCAAGGGCATTTCGACCTCTGAAAAGAGTGCCCACATATTCAGCGTGCGCAGCTTTTCCTCTTGCTTTTCGATCACATGGGGCAAAAAGCGCGCCAATTCGGACAAATACAACACGACGTCTTCTTCCGCTTCGCCGGGCGCAATACGGCTCTTTCCCTTTCCGAGAATCGCCGCTTTGGACTTGACCTCTCGATTTTCGTAAAGGCCGATCAAATGCGCCGCTTCGTAATTGGATTTGGTGGGATCGAGCAAATATTCGGCGATTCCCGTATCGAAGTCGACCCCCTTCAGGTCGATGCCGTAGGAAAAGGCATAGAGAAAGAGGTCCTTGAGATCCGATCCCCGTAGGGTCACTTTCGGATCCTCCCAAAGACTTCGCAGCACAGAAAACGCCTTCGCATCGGGTTCTTTTACGATGCAGCCCGCATCCTCGGTATAGAGGAGGAGATAATCCGGCGTACCACCGTCATAGGGCTTTTCTTCGGCGACCAAATGCACATAGACCCGCTGCCGATCCACCATCTCCTTCGCCGCTGTTGCGGCATCGACCAAGGGAAGCGGCGTCGCTTCTTCGTGAAAGTCCTCTTCTTCCGAAGGCAGGCGGTTCAGCAGACTGAAGAACTCGTACTCCTTGTAGAGATCGCGTAGGCCTTCCATATCGTAGGGCTTGCGCTCGATATCCGCCAGCTCCAAATCCAGCGGAATATCGGTAATAATCGTGCCGAGCTTTTTGCTCAAAAACGCCTGCTGCACATTTTCTTCCAAGTTCTCGCGGCGCTTCTTGCCGCTGACCTTGTCGAGATTGTCGTAAATATTTTCGAGCGTCTCAAATTCCGTAAGGAGCTTGATGCCGGTCTTTTCGCCGATGCCGGGTACGCCGGGGATATTGTCGCTGCTGTCGCCCATCAGTCCCTTGAGGTCGATCAACTGCTCGGGCGTAAGGCCGTATTCCTCGCCGATCCGCGCCACGTCGAAGACCTCCATCTCCGAGATTCCCTTCTTCGTCATCAGCACGAAGATATCCTCTTCGACCAACTGGTAGTAGTCGCGGTCGCCGGTGAGCAGATAGACCGATTTTCCCGCCGACTTTCCCATCTTCGCCACCGTGCCCGCTAAATCGTCTGCCTCGTAATCGGGCGAATCGGCGGTCTTGATATGCATTTTCTCTAAAATCTTCATCAAATACGGCCACTGCTGATCCAGCTCCGAAGGCGTCTTTTGCCGCGTGCCCTTATAGGCGTCGTAGAGCGCATGGCGAAAGTTGCGTCCCTTTTGGTCGAAACAGACCAAAACATAGCCCGGATCGATCCGTTTGATGGCGTTTTCCATCATAGAGACAAAGCCGTAGACCGCATTCGTATACATCCCCCGCTTGGTCTTTAAGAGCGGCAGGGCGTAAAACGCGCGAAAAAACAAGCTGCTTCCATCTATTACTAATACAGTATCTCGATTCATAGTCCCTCCTTCGATCATTATACACGAGTTCGGCGCGTCGCGAAGGATCGATGAAAAGAAATCCCCGGCATTCTTTGCTTTTGCAATTCCCCTTGTTTTTTATGTCTCTACCCCGTACAATCATCGGGGAAAGGCGCGGCGGTACCGCAAATCGACTTCGCCGTATCTCGTCTGCCCATTCACATATCCCTCTGCCGAAATCCCGTCGTGCAATCCTATACGGTACGGTTTCGGCGCGGTAAAAAGGAGAAATACATATGGCATATTATCCTGAAGCTGCCTCATACTTCGATGGCGGCTTGCTCGAACTGATCGGCTTAAAGATTCTTGGCGCAATCGTCTGCGGCCTGACATTTGGCCTCGCCGCCCCCTGGGCCTTTACCCTGATCTATAATTACGAAGCGAGACATACGGTGATCGAAGGCAGACGACTCCGCTTTACCGGCACCGCCATGGGCCTATTCGGCCAATGGGTAAAGTGGCTTCTGCTCACCGTAATCACCTTCGGCATTTATGGATTTTGGGTCAATCTCGCGTTGATCAAGTGGAAGACGAAACATCTCGAATACGAATATTAATGCCTTCATCGATTTGGGCAACAAAAAAGCACCCGGCGCCGGGTGCTTTATTTCTTGTAAATCTTTTTTCGATGCTCGATGTCGATTGCCACGATAATCAACTTGTTGTCGTCGATCTCACATAGGATTCGATAATCCCCGACCCTATACCGCCAAAATCCTCGCAAGTTTTGGGATAGCGCCTTTCCTCTATACCTGGGTTCTTCTAAGCTTTCAATCTTACGCAGATACTTTCGTATTCGAGTGGAAACAGCTTTGTCGAGCTTCTTTAGCTGCCGCAGAGACTGCTCGGAGTAGATAAGTGTATAACTCATCTTTCTAACTCTTTATCGACCTCATCGGCGGTATAGAACTTCATAGAATCCTTATTCTTGAGATACTCTTCCACGATGCCTACATCGTATTCATCCTCTATGGAGGAAAGTAGCGTCTCTCTGGCCCAATTCGAAATCGATTTGTTCTTTTCTTTCGAGACTCGCTTGAAAAGTGCTTTGTCCCTTGATTTTACGCGGATAGTAATTGTTTCCATATCCTCCCTCCTTATGTTACATTGTAACACGTCAGAAATTAAATTTGAAGATTTGATTGTTTAAGATTGCAACACAACAAAATCTGGGCATTAAAAAGCTGTTTACCAACGACCGGCTAAACGCCGAATTCACCCATTTCGAATCCTTCTTCTCTTCCGGTTCGCGATCGTTGTTTTCTTGAGCCGTCTGTTCGTCGACTCCTGTTTCTTCCTTCAATTCTTCGCTCATGTCTGCCTCCCATAGTTTTAAGTTGCAATGCTTAACTTCCCGTAGCTTTTTACGCCTTCAACGCTTGGGCAAGGATAGCCCCGGAGTTGCACCGAAGTCTACTCTTCTATCCGCGCGGCCGGAGCCCCATCCCTCCGGCCGTTCTATAAAGAAAGGAGGTGTCGGGGCAGTTTAAGGTCTTGCCCGGGACCCTCTCATTTGCGGGGACCTTTTTGCACATTAAAATAACGCTGCTTTTTCTGCAGCGCTTTAAACTCTTCCTCGTCTAAAATTCTTTGCATGGCAATCTTGTATTTCTTCTCGTATGGATACCTTCGCTGGTCAATCAGCCGTCTACAACACTTCGCTTCTTTTCTAGTGAAAAAATGTGCGTGCTGTGTGTACTGACCGCCTTCACGCTTCAATAACCACGGGCGTTCAAGATTTGTACACTTCTTAATCGTCAGCTTCATAATTCACTAAAAAAGGCATCCGCCGGGATGCCTTAAATCTTATTTATTTTTCTCTTTTTTGGTAAACACCGGATGCGTGTCCATCGACATCCTTCTTTCGTAATGTATTCGCGCCAGTTCCGGATTTTCTTTCATCCTTTCTTGGAAATTTCTGATTCTTTGTTTGATTTCTTCTCTTAGCTCGGGTGTTAAAGTTGGGTTACTCGTCTCTTTTTGATCCATCTTCAACCTCCTTTTTTAGCATTCGTAAAGTATACACAGGAACATTTTCTTCCTTGTTGATGTTTATTATCTCAAATTGGCTACCCCTTTTCAATATATACTCATTCTCCCCATAGGGCGAGTTCCAGCCGATATAAGCACCATTCTTGCCTCTGGGCACCCGTATTTCGAAGAGCACTTTCTTTCCCTCTTCTGTGGCTTTTGGAAATGTTTTTGCGATTCTGCGTTCTACAGAAGTTGAAAGGAACCCCTTTTCAGTAATAATTTCCCCGATACTGTGCCCCTCATAAATTTCTCGCTTCGCCCCTCTATAAACAAGAATACTTTCCTCTGTACTAAACTTGTCTAAAGTGGCATCTAATACTTCGATTCTAGACTTTGTCTTTGCATCTATTTCCTGTGGTCGATTTAACTGCTGATTTATTTTTATATATCCATCCAGCATATACTCTGTCAGCACATTGCGTTCATCTTCAGGTAATTGGTCATACACCAAGTCATGATCTTCTTGAATTTTTTCCATCAATTCATCTTCTACAACTTGGAAAATACTCTCATCCGGATCATATTCATAAAATCCGGCTATCGAACATTTGCAGAATGGATGCATCGGCGGCACGTTCTCGCCAATATTTCCTTTCGCCAACGAAAAAACTTCGCCATCGTACGGTGCGCAAATATGGCACGCACCGGGTTCACAAATCCACACATAGGCATTAAACCCCGCTTCGGTAAGAGCGCTGATCCGCGCCTCATTCATCACCCTGGAGGTTTCTGTAATGGCCAATCGATTGGCGGCATACAGCGCGTTTTCCCTTCCCGTATCTGCCATATTTTTCCGTACCAGAGTTCGCATTTCCCGCGCCCAGACTTTTGGGTTCTCTCCCCGAAGGAGCGACCGCGTAAGCCCGCGCTCCAGCTTCGCCTGTAGATCGTGTTGACTTGCCCATATCCGACTACTAAAACGAGCCGATCGAAAGTCCCCATTGATGACCCGATCGGCTCGTTTTAATATCTTTTCTCTTGTTCCTTTTCGAAGGCCCAGAATGTCCGCTTGTCTTTCGACTTCTTCTGCATATGCTTCGTGTAATCGCTCTTTAAGCATCTTTTCTTCTTTGTCGGCCAGACCAATGGTCTCCAGGCGCATCTCGTGTTCCATCATTTGCAGCCGGGAAACGCGCATCTTTAAGTTATATAGCCTCAACTGCCGATTGGCCTCTTCGCTGAAATCTTTCGCTTCCACCAACTTCTGCGCTTTTTCTGCAAATCCCGCCGCATCGAACTTGGTGATCCGTTTTTTTGCCTCCTCGATCGGAACCCCTTCAGATAAGGCATACCGCGTATATAGACTTTCTACTGTCTTTAGCATATCCTTCGCGGTATCTTCGTACAGCTTCGTTAGCGCCTCTTTGTATGCCAGATCATCGCGAATCACCTGATCAAAATGTTCCGCTTCCCTTGCTTTAGTATACGCAAACTGACGCTTTATAAATTCATCTCTATTCATCGGCGTTCATTTCCGCATCAAACGTCGGCAGCGGTGCCTCTTCTTCCTGAATCCGCTTCATCTCCGCCTTCGCATCCTTAATAATCGATAGGCTATTTAGCGCTGTCTCATCGCTCACAAGACCCGTCAGCAAGTTGGCCGTTTGCGCTTCCTCAAGCAGATTCGCAGGCGTGTTTCGCGTGAATATAAAGTGCAGTCCGGCTAGATCTTCGGGTGCGATCGCCGTATTGGCAAGCACCGCGATCAACCGATAACGGCGACGAAAGCCTTTCGTAAACTTTCTCTCCTTTGTATTGGCGAGATTACTCATGCTCTGCAGCTTATACCGCAAAGCAATCCCACTGGATGCCCCGAAATCCTTGTCGTTGATATTGGCCACCATCGACAAATTAAAAATCAGCGTCTCCAGCCGATTAATCAGGTGCTCTTGCGTCGCATCGCCATCGGGCTTGTCCATAAACTCCACGATCAAATCATAGGCTCCATCATTTCTTCGGGCAACACTTTCGCAAACAAGCCATGCTTCTCCGCATTCTTGCTTCTTCGCATACTTTCTGGCTTCGGCTCTATACTCGATCCACCATGTAACTAACAGCGGCCAGTACTCGGATGATCTGCTCCCATTCGACCGCTTTTTACATGGTGTGCCCGTTCGCGTCTTTGCTTCACATACATTTTTCTTTTGCGCGTCAATCACCTCACCCCTCTAAAAATCTGCATAAAAAACGCCCCCAACAAGGACGCAAGAAATATATATAGTTATCTACAATACAATTGTCTCATGGAAAAACCCTGCAAAACATGCAAAGTTAAAAATAGACCTAAAAAACGGGAGATGCTGAAACAATTCAGATCTCCCTATAAAAAACCTTAATATCTTCCTGTCATTTAATTGAAATCATACCTAATCTTCAAATCATTCAACTGATTATAACCGATTTTTCCTTCTTTTTGCAATCTACCTACAACCACCCCCGGTGAGATATTAATTTTTTCTGCAAAATTCTTTACGGTGTCATAACCAATATCATGGTTTTGAATATAGAGATCATATTCATCCGGCGGAATTAAGATATCTCTGGCAAAAACATCTGCCTCGTATTCATGATGTTCGGTTAATCCCAAATTATCATTAATGTGTCCTAGTATGATATGGCCTATCTCATGAAATAGACTAAACCAGAACCTGTCTGCATCTTTACCTCGTAACGTTAAACCGATAACGATTTTTTTGGAATCGTAGAACGTAGCGCCATGAAGAAAAGAGCCCGGTAAATGCGGCAAATAAACCAGCGCAATCCCAAGGTTCGCCAATTTTTGTTGAAGATCTATACTAAAGTGCGAATCTTTAGAAGTTGTTAACGCCCTAATTTCATTTAAGCTTCGTTTTAAACCATCTATATTAATCGGTTTAACTGGTATATTCCTAGCTTCTAATTTAGCCTTTTGAGCCCATACTAACAAATTAAGATCTTCTTTGTTGGCTTCATTTAATTTTCTACACGCAATTTGCATAGGTGCGTTTTCAGCAAGCAATTCTAAAGTTGTAATCTCAAAAAACTTTCTGAGATTAACAACACGCTCTTTTGGCTTTCTAGTTTCTTCAATCCAACCTAATTTAGAGATTTCATTATATGATATTTTTCTTGAAATCTCTATATCTTGATCCATTTCGTTTTCTTTCTCAACCTTCGTAAGGTTCTGTCTATAGATGGACTCTAAATTATTCCAGAAACTTGCGGGAATCCCTAGTACCATTTCCAAACGATAAGCAACGTCTTGGGTTAGTTGAGACTGTCCATTAATTAATTTAGATACATGCTTCTCCGATAGGTTCATGCGAGATGCAAAATCTCTTTGAATCATACCTCTGTCTTCAAGTTGCTCTTTAATGGTAGCGCCAGGCGGAATTGCTATATAATTTTTGCTTATCATTTTTCACCTCCAAAGTTCTAATGATAGTCCACTATCTCTTCAATTCGTGCTATCATCATTTTATCTTTTTTCACCGTGAAAATTAGTCGAAACGGATGGACTAGATCAACAGCATACTCCCCTTCTCGTCTTCCTTTTAAGGCGTGACACCGTCCAATTCTAAACTGAACCAAGGTATGAACCGTATCTACAGCTTCAATTTCATTGACACGTTGATGTATTTTTATTGCCATTTCTGGTCCATATTCTTTATTTGCAATTGCATATTTTGTACAAATTCTCTTTAGCTTTTTGGTTTTATAGCCTATCTGCAACGGTTCACCCCTTAATAATATTAACCCCATAGGTTAATATTATTATATACCAAGTGTTTATGATGATCAAGGAATCTAGAAATTATTTATCCAAACAGTCACTGGAAAACCAATTCAAATAACGATCGTGAATGGATCTTGCTGTTGCTTCGTTTGCGCTCCCTATGTACATCGATGTTTTGGTCCAAGTCCACCCATCAATATAACGCCTCTCAAAGATCATCCGTGTCCGGCTATCCGGTATAGACGCAATAAATGACTCCACTTCCAGAGCCATCTTTGCGCATTCCGCTTTTCTTTTTTGCAAGATCCTTTCTAATTGCCGCTTGTACGGGCCACTGTCTTCGCCTTCAATTTGTATGTGGATCTCTTGATAAGGAAAGTGAGGGTTAGAAGCCCGCACACGATCGCGCACCGGCCGACTTAGCTTTTTTATTCGCACAATCTCCTTTTTAGATCCCGATACTGTGCAAGCTGCTGTTTATCCACCTTTTCCCTTTCTACATATTCACACGATTGTCGCGCGATTAAACTGCTGATTTTTGTAATTATACTTAAGTTATCGCACGATATACTCACGATTAAAGCGGCACATCGTTGCAATCCACTTCATAGTACTTGGCTTTATCATACTTGAGACTAAACTCACCATGATCTACTTGTAAAAGATGACATGCTAGAAGATTATAGCAAAGCCACCTGCGCAGAGTTTGCAAAACTCTTACTCTACGATCGTGAAGTCGAGCCTCGCACTATACACTGTTATAACTACCTATCGAAGCGAGGCACGGATTACTTTGAATCTATATGCATCGTGGATATCAAACGTACCCATATCATTGAATTTATAAGGCGATTGCAAAGGATGGTAAGCAAGGCGACAGGAAAACCTCTTTCGTCAAAAACCACAAAACATTACCAAGACGCCCTCATAGCTCTGCTGAATTAAGCGATCTACCTGGATATTATCGACACGAATCCCGCTGATGGCGTCAAAATTGAGCATTAAAAAACGGCTAAATTGCAACGTTAGCGCAATTTAGCCGTTTGTATCATTGGTGCCGGAGGCGGGACTTGAACCCGCACGGTGTTGCCACCGCTGGATTTTGAGTCCAGTACGTCTGCCGATTCCATCACTCCGGCTCGACCGATACCATGTAATTATAACAGAGGTTCGGCCGCGTGTAAAGGATATATTTTGAAATTGTCAATTACATACGAAGGAAAGATTCGTATGCGCGATAGGTGGAGTAGATATCCGCCTTGGATGCGACTTCAAAGGGCCCGTGCATGGAAAGAAGAGCGGTGCCCAAGTCGACGACGTCCGCTCCGGTCTCCGCCAGGATAAATGCCACGGTGCCGCCGCCACCTTGGTCGACTTTGCCCATTTCTCCCACCTGCCAGCGAATGCCTTCTTTGGAAAAGTGCATCCGAAGTGCAGAGAGGAATTCCGCGTTGGCATCGTTGGTGCCGCTCTTTCCGCGGGCGCCGGTATACTTCATGAGGCATACGCCTTCGCCCAGGCGCGCCGCATTTTTCGCATCCATTACATCTTTATAGTTGGGGTCGACGGCGGCGGTCACATCGGCGGAAAGTACGGTGCTTCGAGCCAGGGCGCGCTTTACCGCCATATGGCTGTCTTTGCCCATGGCATAGAGAATTTCCGCCACGGCATTTTCCAGATAGCGCGCGCTCATAGAAGTATTTCCGACCGATCCGATCTCTTCCTTGTCGGCAAACACGGCGACACAGGTCTTTTCGGGATCTTCTGCGGCGAACAGCGCCTCCATCGCCGCGTAGGCGCAGACGCGGTCGTCCTGTCCGTAGGCGCCGATCATGCTGCGGTCCAGCCCAAGATCTCTCGCCTCGAAGGCGGGGACGACTTCCAGTTCCGCGATTTCAAAATCCTTCTCTTCGATGTCGTATTTTTCCTTCAACAGGGCGAGAATTTCGGCCTTTACGTCGTCATTCGCGTCCTTATGGCCGAAGAGGACATTGAGGTTTTCGCCGGTGATGCCCTCCGCTAGGGTCTTTTTGTTCTGCTCCTTGCTCAAGTGCGGCAAGAGGTCGGTGACGGTAAAGATGGGATCTTCTCTGTCGGATCCGATATTTACCTCGATTTTTTCTCCCTTTTTGTTGAAGATTACGCCGTGGATGGCGAGGGGGATCGTCGTCCATTGGTATTTCTTAATGCCCCCGTAGTAGTGCGTCTTTAAAAGCGCCAAATTCTCCTCTTCATAGAGGGGATTTGCCTTGATGTCCAATCGGGGCGAGTCGATGTGGGCGGCGACGATGCGCATGCCCGCCTCTATGTCTTCGCCGATCCGAAAGAGCAGTACGGATTTTTCTTTGTTCAAGACATATAGCTTATCCCCGCGCGATACGGTCTTTTTTTCGGAAAACTCTTCGAAGCCGTGTGCCTTCGCCTTTTCGACAATGGCACGGGCGGCGAGGCGCTCGGTCTTTGCGGCGTTCAAAAATTCCTTATAACCCTCCGAAAAGTCGTAGATGGCATCGATCTGTTCGGTTTCTCTCCATATCGTCTTCGTTTCCAACGGTATCCCTGTCCTTTCATTCTGTCTGTTCGCTGTTTTCGTTCGTTTGCGTCGCATTTGCGCCCTCCGCGGCGTCGGTCGCCTGCGTGGCGGGCGGCGCTTTGTGAAGAAGGCTGTATGCCAGCATTTGCGCCATTAAGCGCTTGGCGGGCTGTTTCATATTGCCGTCTTCATCAAAAAAATCTCCCTGGGTCTTGGCCTCGCCGTACCAGTCGATCAGCGCCACATTGGCGTAGTCGGATGCAATGCGGTTGAAGACGTCGTTGTTTTTGTCTTCGTAGGCGGGATCGGCGACGACGGTAAAGAGAAAGATCGCCCGCCCTTCGGCGGCATCGACGATTTCTTTTACCTCGGCATAGCTGACCGGTCCGTCGTTTCCGACCTGAAGCACCAAGGGGGTATCTTTATCGATATCTTTTACCCGTTTTGCGATCTCAGGAATCGTAAGATGTTTGCCCGCCTCGAGAGAAATTGACGGCATGATCTTTGCATAGGCCTCCCGAAGCCCTTCTATGGCACTATTGCCCCATACATATGCCTTTTTATCCTGTAGGATAAATAGATCGTCGTTGGTCAGTTTGTAGGCGGGTTTTTGGGCGTTGATCTGCTCGATCGCCGCCGCGAGTTCGTTCGACGGCTGAAAGCGCTCGGTGACGGATCGGTTTTCTGTCGTATCTTTTTTGTCCGCCTCCACCGTCTTTACCACTTTCTCTCTGTGATAGATGGGAAGCATCGGTTTCTCTTCTTGGGTCGCGTAGCTTACGGCGAGCAACATGATCAGGGGCACTGCAAATGCCGCCAAGACACGGCGCGATGCGATCTCTCGCTTTTCAAAAAAGTAGTGGGATGCCTGGGCCGCAATCAGCAATACGGGAAAGGCGAGCAAAGTCTGTAAGGTCTCGCTCCCGCCCAGGGCGCGGACCAACCTGCCCGTAAAAAAGAAGCTCGGCATGCTATACAGATAGATTTCATAGACGCGCTCCCCCAAAAACGAAAAGAGCGGAAACGTGAAGATGCTGAAAAACGACTCCCCGTCCCGAAATAAGAAGAGGAAGAAGAGATTAAAGAGCAAAGTGGCACACAGCAACCCGCCGAAATAGGCGGGGGTGCCTTCGGGCATGAAAAATACCGAAATCACAAACAGGATCAAAATCCCCAATAAGGCGATGTCTCGATTTCCCTCTGCCGCTCTCCCCTTTCCCATGGTGGCATAGAGGACGAAGAGGCCCGAGAGAAAAAAGCTAAATAGTCGGCTGTCGGGCATATAAAAAATCCGCGTGGCGGAAAATCCCAATCCCCCGTAAATGCCCATCAAGAGCACCGACACACCGGAGATGAGGCCTAAGAGCAAACATAAAGAAATGATCTTTTGCTTGGTCTTTTTCCCCGTAATACAAAATGTAAACACCAGATAAAATTGCACCAAAAGCGAGAGAAACCACAAATGGCCCAATGGCGACGGCTGATGAATGCTCAGCGGATGGCCCTCTATGCTCTGAAAAAAATTATTGCCGAAGAATAAGGCGCTCAGCGCCTGGCCGCGAATCAGCGGCAAATCCTGGAAAAAGAATATGGCGTATAAGCAGGTACTTACGCAGACCATCGCCAAGAGCGGCGGCCAAAGTCGCCGGATTTTTTCTGCAAAATACGGACCGGCATAGATCTTCTCTTTAATGTAGGTCTCGACACTCAAAAATCCGAATAGGGCGAACAAAAAATGATAGCCCAGGTGCGCGCCGGTAAAGATCTTATCCGCCGCGATATATAGAACTATAAAACAGAGGGCGAAGCCTTTCAGCCCGCGCTCGACATCTTCTTTGTATGCATTCATTCCACAAAAACTCTCCTTCGTCATGATTCTCTCATTCTATCATAAAGCGCCCGGAGGCAGAAGAATCGCCGGAAAATCGCGTTCATAAGATTTTTACATTTTTTTCGAAGAAAAGGTAGACAAGACCACCGAAAGTAGGTATAATAATCTCTGTTACCGAGACATGCATCTTTAGCTCAGTTGGTAGAGCAACTGACTCTTAATCAGTGGGCCCAGGGTTCGAGTCCCTGAAGATGCACCAAATCGCCATTTACAGGCATTATCGGTACAGCAAATGACGATTTTATTCGTCCTTTGCCCAAGGGAGGATCTTTGGATCCTCCCTTTTTTTGTGCACTCGCTTGTTCAGACTTTAACGCGCATTTAACTTCGATTCTATCTATTCCACATACATTCGCCAAAAAAAGCGCCGTTATGGCGCTTTTCTTATTCCTTCTCCTCCCAATACCATTCCCAAACTTTTCGCAGAAAGACGTCCTTGTCTTTCTGTTGAATCCATTCGGATTGAAAGACGCGGTGGACCGCCTCGCTCGCCTGCTTCAGCGCGCGATAGTCGTCATAGCCCGCGTGGGATTTGTCGGGCATGGCAAATCCTTCGTCCTCGGTTAAAAGATAGTTGACGTCGACGGAAAAGATCTCCGCGAGTTTTTTATAGATCAGCCGATTTTTGGGATAACTGTCGCCGAGTTCATAATTTTTAATGGTGCGTACGCTTACGCCCACGGCATCCGCAAGCTCTTGCTGGATCCATCCCTTTTCGGTCCTCAGGATTTTGATTTTGTCCCCGAAGCGCATTAGAGCACCTTCGGTTCTATATGCCAAATTCTCTCGGCGTATTCCAAGATGGTGCGATCGGCGGTGAATTTGGCGGATGCGGCCATGTTCAAAAAGCTCTTTTTGTTCCAAGCTGCTTTGTCGGAGAAATCGCGCTCGATCCGGTCCTGGGTTTCGATATACGAGCGCAGATCATAGAGGATATAGTACTCGTCGTCTCTGCCCCACTGATTGTCCATCAGCGCTCGGTACAGGTCCAAAAACTTAAAGCTGCCCCCGTCGTCGAGATAGGTGCCGGTCAAGCTATCCACCGCTTCTTTTACCAGGGAATCTCTCGCATAGAGGGCATGGGGATCGTACTCTGCCGCCCGCAGTTCCTCCACGGTGGCACCGAATACATAGTTGTTGTCGATCCCCGCTTCTTCAAAGATCTCGATATTGGCGCCGTCCATCGTACCCAGGGTGACGGTGCCGTTCATCATAAATTTCATATTGCCCGTGCCGCTCGCTTCTTTGCCCGCGGTAGAAATCTGCTCGCTGACATCCGCCGCCGCGACCAAATGCTCCGCCCAGGAGACATTGTAGTCTTCGATAAAGACGACCTTCAACTTGCCGTCGGCGTCCGGGTCGGCATTCACCACCCGCGCGAGCTCGTTGATGTATTTGATAATCGCCTTGGCGCGGTGGTAGCCCGTGGCGGATTTTCCACCGAAGATACAGGTGCGTGGCGTGAAGGGCGCGTGGGGGTCGGCCTTGATACGCGCGTACAAGTGATGCACATAGAAGGCATACATCAGCTGCCGCTTGTATTCGTGGATGCGCTTAATTTGGATGTCGAAGATGGAGTCGGGATCGACGACGATGCCGTATTCCTTTCGGATTCGCTCGGCGAGATGGCGCTTGTTCTTCTTTTTGATTTCGGCAAATTCCGACAAAACCTCTGCGTCGTCGGCGAGGGCTTTGAGTTTTTCGATCTCGTTGAAATTCTTGCGCCAGCCGTTTCCGATCCAGCGATCCACCGCCTTTGCCATCTCGGGATTGGCGAGCATAAAGAATCGACGGGGCGTGATGCCGTTTGTGACATTGGTAAATTTGTTCGGGTCGAAGTCTGAAAAATCCGCAAGCTCCGTATCTCGAAGAATCCTGGAATGAAGCTCCGCTACACCGTTGACCGTATGGGAAGCGAGAATTCCCAAATGCGCCATATACACCGTATCGTGTCTCAAAATCCGCATGCGCTCAATCCGATCATTGTCGTATCCGCGTATGCGCAAATGCTCCACATAATGGGCGTCCATGCGCTCGATCACCTTCATCGTATCGGGACAGACCTCATCGAGAATATTGCGGTGCCAC
This sequence comes from Aedoeadaptatus ivorii, assembly GCF_030815095.1. Taxonomy (NCBI): domain Bacteria; kingdom Bacillati; phylum Bacillota; class Tissierellia; order Tissierellales; family Peptoniphilaceae; genus Aedoeadaptatus; species Aedoeadaptatus ivorii. The sequence continues at coordinate 75,038 of NZ_JAUSWF010000001.1, read as the reverse complement.
TTTTCCATCGCTTCCTGCAGGATGGTGTGGTTGGTATAGCTAAATATGCTCTCTACCGCATCGATGACATCTTCGAAGGCGAATCCCAATTCCTCGGTGAGGATGCGCACCGCTTCGGGAATGCCGATCACCGGGTGGGTGTCGTTGAGTTGGATGGAGATAATGTTTTTCAGCGTCTTGAGATCACGGTGTTCGATGCCGCCCTGGCGCATAAGGTCGCGAATCGTAGCCTGGGCAAAGAAGTACTGCTGCATAAAGCGCAGGACCTTCCCCTCCCGGCGCTCGTCGTTGGGATAGAGTACCCGGGTGATATTGGCGGCGAGTTCCCGATCTTCCACGGCGCCGATGTAATCGAACTCGTTAAACTTCCGAAAGTCGAAGTCATTGACCGCTTCCGCCTTCCAGAGCCGGAGGCGATTCACATTGTCCACCTGGTAGCCGGGGACGATGTAGTCGTAGGGCACGGCTTTTAGGGATACGTCTTTGAAGTCGACGATCACGGTTTCTTCCTCGACCCGCTGCCCCCAGAGATCGCCGTCTTTTAGCCAGTCGTCGCCCACTTCCACCTGGAACCCGTTTTCGAATTTCTGCGAAAACATCCCCATCTCGTAACGAAGCCCGTAACCTCGTAGGGGTACGCCCGTGGTGGCCGAGGCGTCCATAAAACAGGCGGCGAGACGCCCCAAGCCGCCGTTTCCGAGCCCCGCATCGGGCTCGAATTCATATAACTCTTCGATGCTTACTTGGTAGATCTCTTCGACGAGTTCTGCCACCAACGCCTTGGTATCGGACCCCAACGCGTGGAGGTGGTTGCGCAGGCTCTTTCCCATCAAGAACTCAAGGCTCATATAACAGGCGATCTTTCCCTTTTCGTGCAGATTGTGGGATCGAATGCGCCGGTCGTGATAGCGCAGGCGCACCGCCTTCGACAGCGCCCTCGCCTTCGACGCGATGGACGCTTCGTGTGCGGGCTTTGCCGTTTCCAGATCCAATGTCATTCGCAGATTGTTCTTCCAGGTTTCAATATCCATTGTTATCCGCCCTTTCTCCTATTCTCTGCCGAATGTACTCGGCCGTCTTCTCGTCCATATAGCGCGCGGGAATCTGCGCCCGCCAATTCCCCGTTTCGGTACCGGGTACATTGATGCGCGGTGCATCGTCCCATAGATCGGTGTGCTGAAAGATCACGATCTCCTCCGGTCGTTCCAGTGCATATTGTAACAGATTTTCCCGCGAGATGGGCTTTTTCAGGTAGTCTTCCCAACCCCTGCGCTCGAACGCGCCCATCTCTGAAACATAGCCGCCCAAAGGCGCCGTGTCGTGATTGCCCGTATAGTAGATCCGCGGATACGCTGAAATTGTCCCCGGCGCCTCGAAGGGCAATACCCCCATCCCCCGAAATCCGAAGGCGTCGCGGAATTCATAAAACGCCCGATCCAATGTGCCCAAATCCTCGATCAGGAATCGATCCCGCATCGACAGAAAGCGCGAGAGGAGTTCGCGCCCCGGCACCGGCGCCCAATGTCCCTCCTTCGGGGTCTCGCCGTAGGGAATGTGAAAGATCTTCTCGTACCCGCGAAAGTGATCCAGGCGCACCAGATCGTAGCGCTTCAAGGCGCGGCGAAAGAGGGCGGTGTGAAAGCGAAAGTCGTCCGCCCGCAAACGCTCCCAATCGTAGACCGGCGAGTCCCAGGTCTGGCCGGCGTCGTTAAAATCGTCGCCGGGAACGCCCGAGATATAGAGCGGGTTTCGATTTTCGTCGAGCAAAAAGTTTTCGGGCATGCGCCACAACTCTAGGCTGTCCCGCCCCGGGTAGTAGGGAAGATCGCCGACGATCGTTATGCCGAGGCCCCTCGCGTGGTTTCTGAGCGCGTACCATTGCCGGTCAAAGAGGTACTCGAGCACGGCGTATTTTTGCACCGCCGACTCGTTCCACAACGGCGCCACGGTATTTACATCGTAAATGCGGTAGCGATCCGGCCAATTCATCAGCACGCCGTACTGCCGGCGCAGAGCGCGAAATACCGCCACATCCTTTGCCCATGTGCCCTCTTCTTGTAAAAAGACCGCGTATCCCGGTTCGCGCGCCGCGCGTTCGAAATCCAAATACTCGAAGAGATAGTCTTCCTTTTCTTCCGCCGCCACCACATCCGCCCGGGCGAGCAATCCGTCTTCTGCAAGCGCCGTAAGATCCAACAGACCCAGATCCCCCGCCGACAAAGAAAAAGAAGCGTAGGGACTGCCGTAGGCATCCACGGGATTGATGGGCAGAATCTGCCAGTACGACAGACCGCTGCGGTGCAGAAAGTTCAAATAGTCTTTCACGACAGAAAAATCTCCCCGGCCGCCGGGCACGGGCAGAGAAAAGATCGGTGATAGAATTCCCGCTTTCACATGCGCCTCCTTTGCACAAGCAAAAAACCCTGCTTAAGCAGGGTTTTCATCCGATGGTTCGTCGTCCTCGTTTTCCTTAGGGAGTATACCCGTTTCGCCATCTGTCTCTTCAGGATTTTTTGCGGCGGGAAGATCCGAGGATGCCCCACTAACGCTTTGGGGCTTTTCGTCCTCGACGGTAAGCGGCACATTGACGTCGCTATTTTTTTGTAAAATATCCATAAATTCCTGCCCTGTGATGGTTTCTTTTTTGAGCAGGTAATTCGAAATGGCGTGCAGGCTGTCCACATTTTCGGTGAGGATCTCGTGGCTCTTTTCCTGCGCGGCGGTGACAATGGCGTGCACCGCCATATCCACGTCAAAGGCGCGGCGGTCCGATACCGCAAGGGTCGTGTCGCCGCCGAGATATTTATTGGTGACGGTCTCCATGGCGACAAAGCCGAACTCGTCCGCCATGCCGTAGCGGGTAATCATGGCGCGGGCGATCTTCGTCGCCTGTTCGATGTCGTTGGAGGCCCCGGTGGTGCGGGTGTTGAAGATCAATTCTTCCGCCGCCCGTCCGCCGGTCAAGGTGACGATCTTGTTAAACGCCTCTTCTTTGCTCATTAAGAAGCGCTCCTCCTCGTCGACCTGCATGGTATAGCCCAACGCACCGCTGGTACGTGGAATGATCGTAATCTTATGCACCGGCGCCGATTCCTTTTGCAGCGCTGCCACCAAGGCATGGCCCACTTCGTGATAGGCGATGATTTGCTTTTCGCGGGGGCTGATCACCATATTCTTGCGCTCGTAGCCGGCGATGACCACTTCTACGCTCTCCATCAAGTCCTCTTCGCGCATTCGCTCTCTGCCCATGCGCACGGCGCGCAGCGCCGCCTCGTTGATCATATTGGCGAGGTCGGCGCCGCTCGCACCGGCGGTGGCGCGGGCGACGGCGTTATAGTCGATGTTCGGTTCGGTCTTTACGTCCTTTGCGTGCACCTTGAGGATCGCCTCGCGACCCATCAGATCCGGCAGTTCCACGGGAATGCGGCGGTCAAACCGTCCGGGGCGCAGAAGCGCCGGGTCCAGGGATTCGGGTCGGTTGGTGGCGGCAAGGATGACGACGCCGCCGTTTCCTTCGAATCCGTCCATTTCCGCGAGGAGCTGGTTTAAAGTCTGCTCCCGCTCGTCATTGCCCGAAAATCCCGCCCCGTCTCTCTTTTTGCCGATGGTGTCGATCTCGTCGATAAAGACGATACAGGGCGCCTTTTCCTTCGCCTGCTCGAACAAGTCCCGTACCTTGGCGGCGCCGAGGCCGACAAACATCTCCACGAATTCCGAGCCGGAGATCGAGAAAAAGGGCACCGACGCCTCGCCGGCGACGGCCTTTGCCATCAAGGTCTTACCGGTACCCGGCGGGCCGACCAAGAGCGCCCCCTTGGGGAGCTTGGCGCCGATTTCGCTATACTTCTTGGGATTGTAGAGAAAGTCGACGATCTCTCGGAGCGCTTCTTTGGCCTCGTCCTGCCCGGCGACATTGTCGAAGGTAATGCCCTCGACACTCTGGTCGTAGATCTTGGCATTGCTCTTGCCAAAGCTCATGGGACCTACGCCGCCTTTTCCCATCGACTTGGTCATGCTGCGAATAAAGATCTGCCCCACCGCCACCATCAACAGCACCATTAAGCCGAAGCTCAACAGGCTCTGGAGTATGGGGTTCATCTCGCTGGGGTATTCCCGGTCGAACTCTACGCCGTTTTCATACAGGCGGTTGACCAGACTTTCGTCGGGAAAGCGCGAGGTATCGTAACGGACCTTGTCCTCGCCCTTCACCGTAAAGCCGATGGCCTTATCGGCGATATGGGCCTCTTTTACCTTTCCTTCGTCTACCAATGTCAAAAACTCGTTATAGCTGACCTCTTTGGTCTGTACGGTGTCCTGCCGCATCTTGGGCATCAGCATAAACGAGATTAAAAATACGATTATGATGCCGATGCCGTAGTACAGAAACATCGGTCGGTTAAAATCTTTTTTCAATACACGCCTCCATTCACGTCCGTATTTATTTATACACTTATAAGGAAACTATTATTCATGGCCGCATTTGCGAGGGCCGTTTCTTACTATACGAACGGGTTCTGAAACCGTACTATACTACACCCACGGCGGAAAGGATACCGCAGCGCAAAAAATAGTCGAATTCGCCCGCAAATCGAGACAGATATTAGACATTCATGGAAAATCTTGTGTGTTCTATGTCGAGTCTGTGAAAGAACGCGAAAACACCGCCTTCTCGGGTGACAATCCGATTTTGCTGTGGTAAAATACGAAACAGAAATCGAAACACGAAGAATAGCGGAATTCCGCCATTTCAGCGGAACACGCGATAGGAGGAACGCCAATGAAAAAAATCGCACTTACCGGCATCGTCCTTGCTATGGGCCTCGTCACCGTCGCCTGCCAACAAAATTCCTCGGCGGCAGAAGTGCCCGAAAACCAAGTCGAGGTCGTCGAAAATCAAAAGGATACGGAAACCTTAAATGCCGAAGAAAAAGACGACGCGATGGTCGAAGAAGATACGGAAAACACCGATACAAAGAAAAACTTAAAAGATGACACTGAAAAAGAGGAAACCGACGCAGATACAAAAGAGACGGCAAAAGAAGAAAAAACCTATTCCGTCACCCTGAGCTATCCTTCCACCGACTATATTGTAGACGGCAAGGAAGACGCCAAGACGAAAACCGCCTCTGCCGAAATCAAGGCTAGCGAATCCGATATCGTAAAGAAAGTATTGGACCGCTTGGCACAAGATCCCGCCGCGGAAGGCGCAGAACCCACGGGATTGGATAAATTCGACTACGCGAAGTCCAAGATCGACGGCACCACCGCAAAAGTCGACATCGCGGGCAATGCGAGCGGCGGCTCTTTAGAAGAAGACGTCATCGTCACTTCCGTCGTCAACAGCCTGCTCTCCGTAGACGGCATTCAATCGGTCGAGTTTACCGTAAACGGCAAACCCGCAGAAACCCTGATGGGCCATGTGGACATCACCGAGCCCTTTACGGCGCCCCTGTAAATTCATCGATCCGGACACAGAAAAAGGAAGCTCCCAAAAGGGGCTTCCTTTTTTTATCCGTCTCGAAACTCGGTCCTATGTTGCATGGCCGTCGCCACCGTAAGTTCGTCGTAATACTCCAAGTCGCCGCCGACGGGGATGCCGTGGGCGATGCGGGTGATCTTGATGTCGACGTCTTTGAGCATTCTCGCGATATAGCGCGCGGTGGTGTCTCCGTCCTTGGTGGGGTTGGTGGCGAGGATCAGCTCGCGAATCTCCTCTTTTTTAAGGCGCTCAAAGAGCTCCTTGATGCGAAGATCAGGCGGCAGTACCCCGCGTTCCGGCACGATGACACCGTGCAATACGTGGTAGAGGCCGTTGTATTTGGCGGTCTGTTCCATCACCTGCACGTCCTTGGGCTCTTCCACTACGCAGATGGTATGCCGGTCCCGATGCGCGCTCTTGCAGATGGGGCAGATCTCCTCGTCTGTGTAGTCGAAACAGATCTCGCATTCCCGAATCTTTTCCTTCGCCTCGAGGATCGCTTTGGCGAGCTTTTCCACTTCCCCCTGGTCGGATTCCAAGAGAAAATAACTGAGCCTCCGGGCGGTTTTTACACCTATGCCCGGCAGGCGGGAAAGGCGAAAGACGAGTTCTTCCAGAGGCCGTTCCACGCTTAAAACATCCCCGGCAGATTCATGCCGCCGGTCAGACGACTCATTTCCCCTTGGGTCTTTTCTTCCGCCGCGCTCATGGCTTCTCGAACCGCCGCGAGCAGCAAGTCTTCAAGGGTCTCTACGTCGTCGGGATCGACCACGTCGGGATCGATCTCTACCTTTAAGAGCTCCTTCTTTCCGTTGACGATCGCCTTTACCACGCCGCCCCCGGCGGTGGCTTCAAATTCTTCCTTGTCGAGATTTTCCTGCATTGTCTCCATTTCCTTTTGCAGCTTTTGAATCTGCTTCATCATGGAATTCATATTCTTTCCGCCCATATTGGGGAAACCTTTAGCCATTTTTTCCTCCTCTATCTACTTCTACTTTTTCGTCTCCGAACACCCGGCGCAGCGCGTCCAAGGTGGCGTCCTCGTCCGTCTCTTCGATAATTACGGCCCAGTCCTCGCCGAGCACCGCACGCACGCTCTCTTCGAGGGTCTTTCGATTGGTATCCTTCTGCACCGCATTCAGATGGAAGCGAAATCGCGGCAAAAATCCGATATGGAGCGCCCGGTTCTTCGCATACACCGTCTCCGCGTCCTTTAAGAGCGCAGCGCAGGCGATGTTTTCTGTGCGCACGCGCGATACAATTTCTTCCCAGCGCGCCGGCTGAAATTCTTCGGAAGGTATTATATCACGATCCGAATCGTCCCTCAAAGCCTCCGACGCCTCTTCGGCTTCGCGCGGGCTCTCGCTTTCTTGCGGTTTGGGGGGCCGCACAGAAGGCGAGGGTGTATCGGATTTCTGTGCGGGTTCTCTCTTCGGAGTGCGCACGCGCACGGGTTTATCGACAGGTTCCTCTTCCGCTTCTTTATACAGCGTCTTTAACAGTAAGACTTCCAGCACCCCGCGGGGCTCCTTGGCGTATTTTAAAGCGTCCCTCGCCGCATCGAACAGGTCGATACAGCGAAACAGGTCCTTTTCTGTCAGCTGCCGCGCCTGGGCGATAAAAGTCTCTTTTTCCTCTTCCGCAAATCGGGGCGGAATCTTCTCGGCGTAGCGGTAGAACAAGAGCTCCCTAAAATACCTGAGGAGCGCGTCGTATAAGAGCGCGAGATTCCTACCGCCGAGATACGCATCTTCTACCACATCCAAAAGGAGCGCCGCATCGCCTGCGATCACTCCGTCCAGAATCCGAAAGATGCGCTCGTCCTCGCTCAACCCCAGGCTATTTCGTACCGCCGCCGCATCGATCGTATCCTCCGACAAAGAGAGGACCTGATCGAGTATGGACAGGCTGTCGCGCATAGAGCCGTCGCCGTGTACCGCGACAATATGCAGCGCATCTTCCGTATAATTGCGGCCCTCTTCGTCCAAAATGCGCCCCAGTTCACGGGCGATTTCCTCTTCTTTTAAGCGGGAGAACGAAAACTTTTGGGAGCGCGACAGGATCGTCGCGGGAATCTTTTGCGGTTCCGTCGTCGCCAAGATGAATACGGCGTGCGCAGGCGGCTCCTCTAAAATCTTTAACAAGGCGTTAAAGGCGCCTTTACTGAGCATATGGACCTCGTCGACGATATATACCTTTTTCTTCGCCACGGCGGGAGCGTAGACGATGTTTTCGCGGATCTCGCGAATGTCGTCGACCGAGTTATTGCTCGCCGCGTCGATCTCCATGACGTCGAAGAGCGATTCTTCGAGAATGCCCCGGCACACCTCGCACGCGTTACAGGGATTCGCCCCCCGAGGCTCTAGGCAGTTGATCGCCCGGGCAAAAATCTTCGCCACCGAGGTCTTCCCCGTCCCCCGCGTGCCCGAAAATAGGTAAGCGTGATGTATATGGTCTTCTGTGATTTGATTTTTTAGCGCGGTTACGATTTTTTCTTGACCGACGACTTCGTCAAATGTCTTCGGTCTGTATCTTCTATATAAGGCTTGCATAATCTCCTCCAAAATACCAGTATACCCTATCCTCCCTTTCTTCCCAATACAATTCACAGATCCGGCGCAAACAGAATTCCTTTAATTTTGACAGGATTTACACCAAATCATCACATAGGGTAGCTATACTAAGACCATATCAAGGATATGTATTTTAGGAGGTATTTGAAAATGAAAAATCTGAAGAAAATCGCAAGTGCATTGGCAGTAGGTACCCTTATGTTCGGTCTGGTTGCTTGCCAAGGCAACGCTGAAAAGGCAAACGACGCTGCTAACGAAGCAAACGCCGCTGCACAAAACGCTACCGAAGAAGCACAAAACGCTACCGCTGAAGCAAACGCTAAGGAAAACGAAGCTGCTGAAGCACAAAACGCTGCTGCTGAAGCAAACGCTACTGCAGACCAAGCTGACGAAGCTGCTGACAACGCACAAACGGAAGAAGCTGCTCAATAATCGATTTTCGATTCAAGTACGTAAAAGCTCCGGGTTTCCGGAGCTTTTTTTATTCTTCTAAATCTATGTGGCTATGTTATAATTTAAATATACTATAAGAAGGAGGGCGAAAAATTGTATTGTTTTCAGTGTGGCGAAGAGTTGGTGAAGGGTGCCAAATTCTGTCACGTCTGCGGCGCCAATCAGGAAGATGCCAGGAGACTCTTCGAAAAGAAATTCAAAAAATCCTCCCCTGAATCCCATCCTAATTCTACCCGACCCAATTCGCCCGGCGGAGATACTAAAGTCGCCTACTCCTCCGATCCGGAAGACGGCGAGTACTTAAAATCCTATCTGGATACCGTCGATACGAATGTGGGACAAAATCTCAAAAAGCACGAAACCCTCTCCGGCATTTCCACCGACAGTACGGCCGAAGAGCAAGCGCCCGTAAACGTAAAAGACGAGGCGCCGAAAGTCGAACCGGAGGAAGAGCCGTCGGTTGCAGAGAAAACGGAGCCCGAAGCGGATGTGCAACCGAAGCAAAAGAAAAAGAGCTTCTCGGAGATCTGGAACCGCTTTATCGACGAAGAGGACAATCCCTATTCGGTCTTCGGCGAAATGGCGGACCGCTTGGAAAAAGACGAAACGGCGATCTCCTCTACCGAGGCGGACAATTTGCGCATCTCTCGCGATGTGGAAGAAGATACCTTTAACCAAACCGGCGATGTGGGATCCTTAAACCACAAGGTCAACGAGATCCTCGAAGGGCAGGAACGGGAACGGGAAAAAGAGAAGATCACCGCCAAGGGCATTCTCTCCTTCTTCTTCAAGCAGTCACCGAAAGAAGGCGCGTCCCGAAAAGCAGATGTGGAATACGACGCGGAAGATACGCAGACATCCGATTCCTATGCGGTCCCCGATTCCGACGACGCCCCGGCCGAAGAAATTCGCGCCTACGACGACTACGAGGCGCCCGCCGGGAAGCGCGCGGATGCGGACGATCATTCCGATGCACCGACGCGAACCGACCGCGCAGAACGCCTTTTGGCCGATCTGAAAGCGCGCAGCCGCGCCTTCAAAGAGCGACTTCGCGCCAAAAAAGAAGCGCGTTCCCGAAACGAAGGGACCGAATCCCTCGATGCCACCGAAATCTACGACGTGGCACCCGCCGCCGAAGCGGATACGGGCGCCGGCCATGAGACCGAAATCGCCGCCTTACATGCCGCGGCCGAACGGTTACAGGCCGCCCGCGTAAAGGTCAAGGAAGCGGGACCCAACGGATTGTACGCACTGATCGGCATCGGGGCGGTTCTAAGCGCCGCGCCGATCCTCTTCGCATTCCGCGGGGTCTCGATCCTCGCGATTCTCTTTACCATCCTAAAGGTCGCCATCGGCATTTTCGCCTTTACCTACGCCAACGAAATCGCGAGGAACAACACCTGCCGTCCCGTCTTCAAAAAGACGCGGAGAATCGACAGCCTGTTGCACTGGATCCTGTATTTGATCCCCGCCACCTTGGTGTTTTTCCTCCTCCCCTCGTCTTTGGCCATGGGAAGAACGGTGCTCGGCGCCGTAACGCCGCATATTATTTTAAGCATCCTCCTGTATTTCTGGGTTATCTTCCTCGCCTTGGCTTCGGCACAGGAAGACCTCGTCGCCGGAGGACGCAGAGATTTTATCGCCTGGTACGGCATTTTGTTTATCAGCATCGATCTGATCTCCAAACTCTTTTGGATTCTTACGATTTTTATTACCTCGACATTTGCATAGTCCCTACAAATCGCAGACGACATCGGCAAAACCGGTGTCGTTTTTTCTATGGATCGCTTTTATTTCTGTGCAATCGCTTCCAAATCCGCTTTCACCTTGTGCCCGCGTGGGAAACTCACTACAATAGAGTATAACTATAAAGAAGGAGGATATTATGACGATTGTTTGTAAATTCGGAGGGTCTTCTTTGGCCAACAGTACGCAGTTTCAAAAGGTGGCAGATATCGTTCGGGAAGATCCCGACCGCCGCTATATCATACCCTCGGCGCCGGGTAAGGCGCAAAAAAGCGACCAAAAGGTCACCGACCTTCTGATCCTCCTCTACAATATGGCGATCCACAGACTCAGCGCCAATGAGGTGCTCCAGATGATCGAAGCCCGGTATCGGGAGATCATCGACGGAATCGGCATCCGCTTTCCCCTGGAGGCGGAGTTGGATCGCATACGGAACACCATCGCCGACGGGCGGGTCGAAAAGGCCTATGTGCTTTCCCGGGGCGAATACTTAAACGGCAAGATCCTCGCCGCCTATTTGGGGTTCGACTTCGTCGATGCAAAGGACGTCATCCGCTTTGACGACGACGGCTTCTGGGATGCAGATGCCACTTACCGGTCGCTTGCGGCCATGGCATCGGAACACGAAAATGCCGTCATCCCCGGCTTTTACGGTGCAAACGACAAAGGCGATATCTTTACCTTTAGCCGCGGCGGCAGCGACCTCACCGGCTCGATCGTCGCCCATGGCGTCGGCGCCGATCTGTACGAGAACTGGACCGATGTTTCCGGGCTTTTGGCGGCGGATCCTTCGATCGTAAACTCTCCCGCAAAAATTCACTCTATTTCCTATCAGGAACTGCGGGAGCTCTCTTACAGCGGTGCCAAGGTCATGCACGACGAAGCGATGTTTCCCGTCATCGAAAAAAACATCCCCGTGGTGATCAAAAACACCAATGCCAAAGACGAAGACGGCTCCTATATCCTGGGCTCGGTGCCTGAAGAAGCGGGCGGCGCCGACATCACGGGCATCGCCTGTCGCAAGGGCTTCGACGTGATCAATATCGAAAAATACCGCATGAACAGAGACCTCGCCTTTCACCGCAAGGTCCTCTCGGTGATCGAAGCGAACGATCTGTATTTGGAGCATATGCCCTCGTCCATCGACTCGGTTTCCTTGGTGATTTCTGGACGCTATCTGAAAAATAAGACCGAGCAGGTCCTCGCCGAGCTCCAGACCTTTACCAATGCGGATCGCATCAGCCTTGACCACAACATCGCCCTAATTACCGTGGTCGGCCGAAATATGAAAAACCGCATCGGCATGAGCGCATTGATCTTTAAGGCGCTGGCCGATGCCGAGGTAAATATCCGTGTCATCGTGCAGGGGGCGAGCGAAATGAATATTATCATCGGGGTCTTGGAGGCCGAGGCGGAAAAATCCGTACGCGCCATCTACGACGCCGCCTTTTCGGATGCACTTTCAAACGGCGAGGATTTGGAGTATACTGAATGAGACGGGGTGCAGCGCGCTGAGAGAGGAAACTCAACCCGATGAACTTGTGCAGATAATGCTGTGTAAGGAATGAGCCGATGCACGTTCGCATCGGCTTTTTTGTTCTGAAAGGAGAAATAGATATGAAAGCAAGCATGGCCATCCAAGTCCTTCCCGTGGTGGAAGGCGATCGCGAAGTCGTACGCATCGTCGATGCCGTCATCGATCTGATCGCCAAGAGCGGTCTCCACTATGTGGTCGGTCCCTTCGAGACCACCGTAGAAGGCGATTCCATGGACGAAATCATCGACCTGTTGCGCGCCTGCGAAAAGAAAGTGATGGAAGAAGGCGCCGAAGCCGTCTATTGCTATGTAAAACTGAGTCACGGCAAAGAGTCTATTCTGACCATCGATGAAAAAATCGGCAAATATCAATAAAATCTACCGGGGCAGTCTCTTTATCGTGCTGCTGCTCGTCCTATGGCAGGTATTGAGCACATCCGGCATATTGCCCGGCTATCTCTTGCCCGCGCCGATGCGGGTGGTAGAGGCATTTATTCACGACGCATCCCTTTTATTTTTCCACCTGCAAATTACCCTCCTAGAGGCGGTACTGGGTCTTTTACTGGGCATCGCATCGGGTTTTCTCTGTGCCTTTTTGATGAACACCAATGCCCTGATCCGCGACGCCCTCTACCCCATTCTAGTGCTCACCCAAACCGTTCCCACCGTCGCCATTGCTCCGCTATTGGTGCTGTGGATGGGATACGGTATGGCGCCGAAGATCCTGTTGATCGTGCTGGTAACTTTCTTTCCCATGGCGGTTAATCTCTACGAAGGCTTTGCCGCGGCGGATCCCGACGAAATTCGACTGCTGCGCGCCATGGGGGCCCGCCCCGGACAGATCTTTTTCTACGTCAAATTGCCCAACGCCTTGGAGGGCTTCTTTTCCGCCCTGCAAATCGCGGCCTCCTATTCGGTGGTCGGCGCGGTCATCGCCGAATGGCTCGGCGGCTTTCGCGGGTTGGGTGTCTATATGACGCGGGTAAAAAATGCATATAGCTACGACAAAATGTTCGCCGTAATCTTTTTAATTTCATTTCTCAGTCTGCTCCTGATGGCGGGCGTGCATATCTTGCAGAAAAAAGCCATGCCCTGGGCAGAAAGCGACAATTAGGAGGAATTCCATGAAAAAACTCATACCCATCCTGTTGGCATTTGTGCTATTGGCGGGTTGCGCCGCCGGAAACGATGCCGGCAAGGCGGAGAATATACAAAAGGTAAAGCTCGTCCTCGACTGGACCCCGAACACCAATCACACGGGCATCTATGTGGCCCAAGAAAAAGGCTTCTTTGAAGAAGAAGGCATCGAACTCGAAATCCTGCAACCGCCGGAAGGCGGCGCCGAGAGCCTGGTGGCTTCCGGCGGCGGCGACTTCGGCATCTCCTTTCAAGATACCATCGCCGCTTCCTGGGCAAAGGACGATCCGCTGCCGGTAACGGCGGTGGCGGCGATCCTGCAGCACAATACCTCGGGTCTATTGAGCTTAAAGGAAAAGGGCATCGACTCTATGGGCAAGCTGAGCGGCCACAATTACGCCACTTGGAACAGCCCGGTGGAACTCGCCATGATCCAAACCATGGTCGAAGACGATGGTGGCGATTTCTCCAAAGTGGAACTGATCCCCTCCACCGTCACCGACATCGTCGCGGCACTCAACAGCAATGTCGATTCAGTCTGGGTGTATTATGGTTGGGACGGCATCGCCGCGGAAAATGCGGGGCTCGAAACCAATTATATGCCCTTTATCGAAAGCCACCCCGAATTCGATTATTATAGCCCGATCTTGATCGCCAATAACGACTATCTCGAGAAAAACGGCGACACCGCAAAGAAAGTCCTCGCCGCCATCGCCAAGGGCTACGACTACGCGGCAGAGAATCCCGAAGAGGCCGCAAAAATCCTCTTAAAAGCGTCGCCGGAACTGGACGAGGCGATGATCGTAAAGAGCCAGGCCTATCTCTCAAAGCAATACAAAGACGAAGGCAAGCCCTTCGGCGTTATCGACGCCAAGCGTTGGAACGATTTTTACGCGTGGCTCTACGAAAACAACCTGCTGGAAAAAGAGATTCCCGAAGATTTCGGTTTTACCAATGCATACCTCCCCGAGTGATATTCTCTTAGAGGGGATCGGCATCTCTAAGGCATATGGAGACAAAGTCATCCTCGATGCCGTAGATATTCGCATCCCGGCGAAAAAGGTCGTCTCGTTATTGGGACAGAGCGGAAGCGGAAAGACCACCCTGTTTAATATCCTCGCCGGCCTCGCCGCGCCCGATACGGGCGAAGTGCGCTTTCGCGGCAAAGACATTACCGCTACACCGGGGCATATCGCCTATATGCTGCAAAAGGATTTACTCTTGCGGCATCTCAAGATCATAGACAATGTCTCCCTCCCCCTGCGCCTCGCGGGGAAGGATAAAAAGGCGGCTAGGGAGACCGCATCCGCCTATTTTTCGGAATTCGGTCTGGAAGGCACCCAGACGCTCTACCCATCTTCTTTGAGCGGCGGCATGGCGCAGCGCGCCGCGTTTCTGCGCACCTTTCTCTTTGCCAAAGACATCGTATTGCTCGACGAGCCGTTTTCCCGCTTAGATGCCATTACGCGTCTGAAGATGCAGGATTGGTATCTCGAGATTCGAAAAAAATACGCGCTGACGACGCTTCTGATCACCCACGATATCGACGAGGCGCTTCGCCTATCCGATGCCGTCTATGTACTCTCCCCCCGCACCCACGACATCGCGTATCGCTACGAGGTTCCCGCGGGAAACCGCGAAGAATTCCTCGCGAGCCGGGGATATATGGACGCAAAGAACCGAATTCAAGAAGCGCTCTTAAGCGATGAACAAGAATAGGCGCACAAAAAGGCAACCACTCTTTGTAGAATGGTTGCCTTTTTTTATGATATGCGGTTTTCTCGCGCTATATGCCGTCATTGGAAAGCAACAGATCCGGCGAAATTCGTACCGTATGATCCGCGACCGTCTCTTCCAATACGGGTCGGAGCGTCTCGATGCGCTCTACGGGAATCTCGCCCAAAAGGGCCGCCTCCGCGGGAATGACTTCGTAATGCAGGCCGCCGTCGACGTATTTGTCGACATATAGCGGCTTGGGCATAAATTCCGCAATCCGCGTCCCGCTTTCGTCCTTTATGATCTGTGCCGTGACCATCTGCCCGACGTCGGTGCGCCGGCCGCCCATATTGTTTCTGCGCTGATTGGATACGAAATTTCCCATGGAATAGGCGCAGAATGTGGTCATTTCTTTGCCGACGACATTGTCGATCCCCTGCGGAACGTGGGGGTGGCTCCCCAATACGAGGGCGACGCCCGCATCGGCGAGCATTTTCAGCTTTTCCTTTTGATCGGCATTGGCCTCTTTCCTATATTCCTCGCCCCAATGCACATAAGAGAGGATTAAGTCGACCCCTTCTTCGTTCAGACGCGCCACGTCCTCCTGCACCCGTTCCCGGGTGAGAAGACGGACGCTTTCGGGATTTTCGCTATTTGCCAATACGCCGTCGAAGCCGTTCAGCCCGTAGGTGTAGGAGAGAATGCCCAGGCGGATGCCGTTTACCTCTTTGACGAGCGGTTCGGCCCTTTCCTTCCCGGTGCCCACCACGTCGAGATCCTGTTCTTTCAAGACGTCGTAGGTATAGTCTACGCCATCCTTCAATTTGTCGTAGGCGTGATTGTTTGCCGTAGAAATCACGTCGAATCCCGTCTCTTTGAAGTCCCGAGCGACTTCTTTCGGCGAAGAAAACACCGGATAGGTCGTGTAGCCCCGGCTGCCGTCGGTTAAGGTCGTCTCCAGATTGATCATCGCCAGATCCGCCCCGTCGATATAGGGACGAAGGTAGCGAAAATTCTCCTTAAAATCGTAGCCTTCCGGCCCCTTGGCGGCATCGAGTTGCGGGCGGTGGAGCATAAAATCGCCGAAGGCGACGACGCGCACCGTCTTCGGAGGCGCCGGCGGCGGGGTTTTTTTAGCATTTGTCGCATTTGGCTTTCGAACCGCGGGCGCCGTACAGCCCGCCAAACACAGGATCGCGAGGATCCATACGATCAGTCGTCTTTTCATTTCGCCTCCTATTTTCATAGCTATGTAAAAAAAAGCGGAGAACCCTCCGCTTCGCTCGACTACGTCTATAAGCCGTGTTTTGTCTTGTTAACTATCTGTCTGGTCTTTCCGTCGCCGGAAAGCTCTAGCGACCTACCTTACTGGAGACGACGAGCAGCCGCCTTGGTTCCACTTCGGTCTTGCTCCGGATGGGGTTTACATAGCCGCATAGTCGCCTATGCGCTGGTAAGCTCTTACCTCACCTTTCCACCCTTACCATTGATGGCGGTATCTCTCTGTTGCACTTGCCTTGGGGTCGCCCCCACCGGACGTTATCCGGCATCCTCGCTCTATGGAGCACGGACTTTCCTCGCTTGCGCGCAGTTAACCGACGTACTCGAGTCTGTATTTTACCACATTTTTCCCGATATTTCAAAAGCAAAAGGGCTGTTTACGACCAAATGCGCGCGAATCTCTCCCAACGATTCTATCCACTGGGCCATAGCGGCAAGCACCGCTTTTTCGCTGTGGAAGTGTCCGATATCGATAACCATTAAGCCTTGCTCGTAGGCATGCTGGCCGTCGTGATGTTTTACATCGCCGGTGATGAGTAGATCGGAGCCTTTTGAGACGGCATCGTCTATGCAATCGGCACCCGATCCGCCGACAAAGGCGATACGCTGAAACTGCGTCTTGCCGCGTCCATAAGCGCGCACCGAAGGGATTTCTTCGTTTTGAAATATCTGCAGAATATCCGCGAGTTCGATCTCGCGATCGCCGACGATGCCGATTCCCTCTTCCGTAAGGGTCGCTACGGCATTCAAGCCCAGCTTGTCGATCCACAGATCGTTTACGCCGCCTTTCGCCTTGTCCATGGCAGTGTGGCTCGCGTAGACCGAAATATTATTTTGAATCAGACGCGCAACCATACGCCCCTTTGTTTCCTCTATATCGATGTGCTTGAGGGACTGAAAAAACATCGGGTGATGGGTGAGGATCAACTGCGCGTCGGTCTCGACGGCGAGTTCCACCACATCCTCGGTCACATCCATGGCGACGACCACATCTGACACTTCCCGGTCCAAAAGGCGCAACTGAAAACCCGTATTGTCCCATTCTTCCTGTGACGCCTCCGGCGCCCAGCGGCGCAGATTAGCCGCGATTTCCGATACTTTCAAGATATTCCTCCCATCGGCCGATCTCTTCTTCCACTTCTTTCAGTCGTTCGGGCTTCGCGTTTCGTACCGCCTCAGCGATTTTCTCCAAGCGCGCGAGATTCTGCTCTGCCATCTCACAAAAGACCGGAGAGTGGCGAAACCGTCCCCAGTCCGCGCGGTCCTCTCCGCCGGCGCGCAGTTTCAGAATCGGATAATATTTCTTCCGCTCCTCGATCAGCTGCGCATCCAGTATCGTATAGCCGTAGGCGTTGATATGGCGAAACAACTCCTCGGCCCCCTGCATCGGCTGTACGAGGATATAGTCCAATTCCTTGATGACCTCCCAACCGCGCTCTAAAATCTCGGCGATCAACTGCCCCCCCATGCCGATGATAACCGCCGCCTGAATCTCTCCCGGCGCGATGGGCATAAATCCGTCGCCACGGACGATGCGGAATTTCTCGGCGGGATAGACCGCTTCTAACAGACGCCGGGCTTTTTCCAAGCTCGGGGCGGAGATGTCGGTCGCGACGACTTTCTCAGCGATCCCGTCCCGTAAAAGCGCAAAGGAGATATAGCCGTGGTCACAGCCGATATCTCCGATAGCACTAGCCCGCTCCGCCATGGCGAATACGGCAGAGAGGCGTTTTGAACTTTCAATCATTCCAAAAAGTCCTTCAGTTTCTTGCTGCGGCTGGGATGGCGCAATTTCCGTAGCGCCTTCGCCTCGATCTGGCGAATGCGCTCCCGGGTGACGTCGAATTCCTTGCCGACCTCCTCGAGGGTGCGGGCCCTTCCGTCTTCCAAGCCGAATCGCAGGGTGAGGACGGATTTTTCCCGCTCGGTGAGCGTGGTCAGTACCGTCGACAACTGCTCTTTCAGCAAGATAAAGGTCGCCGCCTCCTGGGGAGAGAGGATGTCGTCATCGGGGATAAAATCGCCCAGATGGGAATCTTCCTCCTCGCCGATGGGGGTTTCCAAACTCACCGGCTCTTGGGCGATCTTTTGGATCTCGCGCACCTTTTCTACGGTGATGCCCATTTCCTCGGCGATCTCTTCGGGTTGGGGATCCCGGCCCAACTCCTGTACCAGTTGCCGCTGTACCCGCACAAGTTTGTTGATGGTCTCGACCATATGCACGGGAATGCGGATGGTGCGCGCCTGGTCGGCGATGGCGCGGGTGATGGCCTGGCGGATCCACCAGGTGGCGTAGGTGGAGAACTTAAAGCCCTTGGTGTAGTCGAATTTGTCGACCGCCTTCATCAGGCCCAAATTGCCTTCCTGAATCAAATCCAAAAAGCTCATGCCCCGCCCCACATAGCGCTTGGCGATACTTACCACCAGACGTAGATTCGCCTCTGCCAGTTCGCGCTTGGCGAGTTCGTCTCCCGCCTCCATGCGCTTGGCGATGGCGACTTCTTCGTCGGGTTCCAAAAGGGGAATCTTGCCGATCTCCTTCAGATACATACGCACCGGGTCGTCTACATTGATATTTTTATTGCCGGCGTCCTTTTTGTCCTTCTTCGGGGCGGCGCCGTCTTTTTCGTCGTCTTCCTCGTCTTTTTCTTTGAGGATTTCCACGTCGTTGTCTTCGAATTCCGAGTACAAATCGTCCATATCGTCGCTGGTTAACTCGACCTCGTCGAGGGCGTCGACCACTTCCTTCCAGGTCAGACTGCCCTTTTGCATGCCCTTTTTAAACAGTTTTTCGATGGCCGGATCCTTTTCCAGGATGCTTTCTTCGGCGCTGTCGAAATGTACGCTTTTCTTTTTATCGTTCATCTATGATGGCTCCCCCTTCTCTAGTTCGTGGAGACGGCGGTTGATTTCGGTGAGCTCCTGCAGCTTTTGCCGCAGATCGTCGCCGCTCTGTGTCCCCTCTTTTTCGATCGTTTGAATATCCGAAAGCAGTTTTTCGCTCCGATTTCTGAGCCCCTCTTCGTAGAGGCGCTCCGCCAGTTCCCTGACGATTTCTTCGCCGCGCTGCAGATCGAGGCTTTTGGCACTGCGCATAAAAAGCGCCTCATACGTCGGGTAGGCGTCTAAGAATCGTACGCGCCGCGTCCCGTTTTTTACGCCTTCTTGATACAGTTCACCCAAGAAGTCGAAGGCGTGCCTGTCCGCCTCGCCCACGACCCATTGCCAGGCGTCGTTTTTTGCGGCGATGTCGTAAAAGTCTTCCTGCTCCAAGGCGTAGAGAAGCAGCTGTGTCCATAGCGGTCGCTCGGAATCGGTCTGCTTTTCCCTTCGGGAGAGGTCTTCTCTCTTATGGGTAAATTTACCCATTTCACGTCGAAATGATTCGCTGCGCACGCCGTATCTCTCGGCGAACTTTTTTGCATAGACGTCTCGCTCTACGGGACTCGGGATTTTTTCGATCACCTTTGTTACTTCTCGCAAGAATTCCGAGAGCGATGCCGCATCGTGCAGATTGTATGATTCCTCTAATATTTCGACTTGGTATTCGGGCGCGGAAACGCCGCGGGCCAGCTGCGCCTCAAAGGCGATCTTGCCGTGCTCGCGGATATAGTCGTCCGGATCGGCGCCACGTTCCAACAAGACGATCCGCGGCCTTACGTCCTCTTTTAGGAGGATGTCGATGGCACGATTGGTCGCCTTTCTGCCCGCCTCGTCGGCGTCGTAACAGATATACACTTGCTTTCCGAATCGCTTGATCCGCCGCGCCTGCTCCGTCGTCAACGAAGTGCCCAGGCTCGCCACCGCATAGGAAATCCCGCTCGCATGGAGGGAGATTACGTCCATATAGCCCTCGACCAAGAGGATCTTTTCCCGATCCGAAGTTTTGGCGACGCGGTTGAGTCCGTAGAGCTCCCGACTCTTTTTATAGACCGGCGTATCCGAGGAATTCAGGTATTTCGGCTTGCTGTCGTCCAGCACCCTGCCCCCAAATCCCACCACGCGGGATTTCGTGTCGACGATGGGAAAAATAATGCGGTTGCGAAAGCGGTCAAAATAAGTATTGCGCTCCCGATTGCGCGACAAGAGATTCGCTTCATAGAGCAGCGCTTCGGAAAAGCCCGCCCGCTTCATATGCCCCAACAGCTGATCGCCGCCTGCGGGTGCAAATCCCAACCCGAAGGCGAGGATGGTATCCCGCCCGATGCCGCGGCCGTTGAGGTAGGCTAAGGCGTATTTGTTGCGGCTTAGAATTTTCATATAATAGACCGCCGCCTCGCGATTGGCGGCGAATATGCGGCGATTTTTCTCTTCGACCGCCGGGTTTTTTGTGGCGGGACGCAGCTCGATATGCAGCGATTCCGCCAGCTTTTCCACGGCGTCGATAAAACCCAATCCCTCTTTTTCCATTAAAAAATTAATAATATCGCCGCCGGCACCGCAGCCGAAACAATGGTAGTAGCCCTTTTCCGGCTGCACCGAAAAAGAAGGGGTCTTCTCCGAATGAAATGGACAAAGACCCATATAATTTCTGCCTTTTTTTTCCAGTTTCGTATAGCGTCCGATCCACTCGACGATATCGCTCTCTTCTTTTACGCGGGCGATAATATCGTCGTCGATAATGGATGCCATAGACCCACCTTCTTTCTACAGACTGTGCCAATCTTTGGGCTCGAACAGATCTCGCCACACGGCGATGGCAAATCGATCCGTCATGCCGGCGATATAGTCCGTGATCATATCATCCTCGGCGACTTCACGGCGCGCCGCAAAGGCCAAGACCTCCTTCGGCAGCTTTTCCGGTCGCTTTTTATAGTAGCCGTAGAGATCTCGGATCAGCATTTCCACCTTTTCTTCTTCGCTCTTTACGATTTTACTGTAATAAATATGTTCAAACATAAAATCCCGCAGGCGGTTCATGGCGCCGCCGACGGTCTCGTCCATGCGGATATCCCGGTAGTCGGCGCTGTTTTCGACGACGCTTTGTACCATGGTAGAGATGCGGGCGGAATGGGAACGGCCGAGGGTCTCGAGGAGCGCACTCGGAATGTCTTCCATATGCAGTACACCGGCGCGGATGGAATCGTCGATATCGTGATTGATATAGGCGATGCGATCGGCAAATTTAATGATCTTTCCCTCGAGGGTATGGGCGCGGTTTTCGCCGGAGTGATTGGCGATGCCGTCGCGCACTTCCCAGGTCAGGTTCAGGCCGTCGCGTCCCGGCTTGGATTCCAAAAAATCCACCACGCGCAGGCTGTGCAGATAGTGCTTAAAGCCGCCGGGATTCAGCTTGTCGAGCACCGCTTCTCCGGTATGGCCGAAGGGCGTATGCCCCAGGTCGTGGCCCAATGCGGTCGCCTCGACCAAATCCTCGTTTAGGCGGAGCGCACGGGCGATGGTCCTCGCGATCTGCGCCACCTCCAGGGTATGGGTGAGGCGTGTTCGATAGTGATCGCCCTGCGGCGCGATAAATACGTGCGTCTTGTGTTTCAGGCGCCGAAATGCCTTCGAATGCAGAATCCGGTCCCGATCCCGCTGAAAACAGGTGCGCATCGCACATTCCGGCTCGTCTATTCTGCGACCTTTCGATTCCGCCGCCAAAGTCGCCTGCGAAGCGAGGATTTCTCGCTCCGTTTGTTCCCATCGCTCTCTCAACAGCATATTGCCCTCCTAAAAACGGTTGACCATATAGTCGTTGATAATCTCCGCCGTCTCTTCGATCGCCTTGTTGGACACGTCGATGATGGTGCAGCCGATCTCTTTCATAACGCGAACGGAATAATCCACTTCCTCTTCGATTCTGTCCACATTGGCGTACTTGGCGGAAGAATTCAGTCCCAACGCCCGCAGCCGTTCCTCGCGGATGGTATAGAGTTTTTGCGAATTCGCCACCAGACCGAAGAGTCTGCGATTGTCCTTTTCGTAGACTTCCTTGGGCACCGGCACCTCGGGTACCAGCGGCACATTTGCCACTTTATACAACTTGTTGGCGAGATACATCGAAAGGGGCGTCTTCGAGGTGCGGCTTACGCCCACCAGACAGATGTCCGCTTTTACGATGCCCCGCGGATCCTTGCCGTCGTCGTACTGAACGGCGAACTCGATGGCCTCGACCTTCTTAAAATAATTTTCGTCGAGTCGCCGAATCAAACCGGGCTCGCGAATGGGCGCATAGCCCAAGATGTCCTCGATCCGATCCATAGGCGGTCCCATCACATCCACCGTGTTCAAGTGGAGCTCTTTTTCTTTACATTTGATATAGGCGCGCGTCTTTTCATCGACATTGGTATAGACGATCAGGGTATTTTCGTGTTCGGCTGCCTCCTCCAACAGCGGTCCGATCTGCTCGACGCTGTTGTGATACGGATAGCGCTTAATCAGGAAATCCTTGGTGTCGAATTGTCGTACGGAGGCCTTGGCAATCAGCTCGCCCGTCTCCCCGATGCTGTCGCTGATCACATAGATAAATAAGGGCTGATCGTCTCGCGCCCCTTCCATATTATAGTTCGATTTCATCGTCTCCCCCTAAGTCTACGACCAGTCGATTGATGTTGGTCTTTGTTATCCTGCCCACGACGCGGATCTTCTCCTCTCCCTGAATCACCGGGAGCGCATCCACCTCGCCGCGCTCGATCTTTATACTCGCGGCATAGATGGATTCGTCGGGGCCGATGGTGACGAGATTCGGCATCCGCGTCATAATCATCGAAAGCGGCGTCTTTTCCAAATCGGTTTTTCCGACGGCGGAGCGCAGCAAATCTTTTCTCGATACGCAGCCGACGAGGTTTCCGTCGTTTGTGACGAAGATCGTGCCGATGTTTTCGAGAAAGACCGTGACGATGCCGTCGTATACGCTGGACTGTTCGTCCAATACCACCGGCACGCTCATTACATCTTCTACTTTTATGGATTCCAAGAGCTCTCGGATGTGCATCCGATACGGATCTCCCTTATAAAAATAGCCGACTTTCGGCCGGGCGTCCAGATACCCCAGCATGGTCAATACGCTGAGATCGTTACGAATGGTTCCCCGAGACAGATCCAGAATACTCGCGATATCGTCTCCGATCACGGGGCCTTGCTCACGGACGATTTCTATAATCTTTTCCTGTCGTTCCGTAAGTTTCATTTCTGCACCTATCCTTCGACGATTTGTTTGCCGTCAAATTCCCTCTGTACCAAACGGTCGATGCGCTGAATCAGCCGCAACCGGTTTGCCCGCAGGTTCTCGTCTTCGGCGAGGACCATGACTTCGTCGAAATAGGCGTGAATGTCGTCGGTCAGCATATTTAAGAGTTGCAAATATTCCGCATCTTTGCGCTTGCCGTAGGCCTCTTCAAGCTGTTCTTCCAATGCATTGACCTTCGCATACAGCGGCTTTTCCGCTTCGGTGAGGAGGTCGGTATCGATCGCGCCCGGTATGGGATCCGCCTTGGCGGCGATGTTTTCCACGCGCGTTACGGCTTCCAGGAAGGACTTACGGTCGTGGCCGTCGAAAAACTTCTGCAGTGCCTCCGCTTTTTCGAAGATATGCAGGGCGTCTTCTCCGTCGACGTCGTTTAACGCCTGGGCGATATCGTATCGGATCCCCGCATCGGAAAGCATGGCATCGATCCGGCCGCGGAAGAACGAGAGGATTTGATTGCGTACATCCGCCTTGTCGAATACGAGGCCACAGGAATCGACCAGTGCATACAGGGCGGCGTCCACACATTCGCTGAGGGTGAGTTCCCATCGTTTTTCTTTGATCATCCGCAAAATGCCGATGGCTTTTCGCCGCAGGCCGAAGGGGTCCTGGCTGCCGGTGGGAATCAGGCCGATGGCAAACAGACCGCAAATCGTATCCAGCTTGTCCGCCAAAGAGACGATGGTCCCGGTGGTGGAGGCGGGCAGTTCCGCGCCGCTTCCCGTCGGCATATATTGTTCCCGAATGGCCTGAGCGACGATCTCTTCTTCCCCGTCGAGATCGGCATAGATGCTTCCGATAATGCCTTCGAGCTCGGTAAATTCCTGTACCATATTGGTCATCAGATCTGCCTTGGACAGATAGCAGGCACGCTTGACGGATTCGATGGTCTTTTCGCCGACGGCGAGGATTTCTCCGATGCGTACGGCAAGGGCGCGGTTGCGCTTCGATTTATCGGCCATGGTGCCGAGTTTTTCCTGAAAGACGATGCCGTCCAGCTGTTCCACATAGGATTCGAGGGGACGGTTGCGGTCGTTTTCAAAAAAGAACCGCGCGTCTTCCAGACGGGCTTCCAAGACCTTTTCGTTGCCCTTGGCGACGATATCGCCGTGGGTGGCATTTCCGTTTCGGATGGTAATAAAATACGGCATCAAGTCGTCGTCCGGGGAATACACCGGCGTATAGCGCAAATGTTCGCGCATTGGCGTCGTCACAACCACATCGGGCAGGGCGAGAAATCTTTCTTGAATATTGCCCAAGATCGCGGTGGGGTACTCGACGATAAAGGTCAGCTCTTCGAGCAGATCTTCATCGGGGCGGATTTCGCCGCCGTTGGACTTCGCCATTTGACGAATCTGATAGCGAATGTCGGTCTTTCGCTTTTCGTGATCTACGATTACATAATTTTCCTCCAGCGCCTCTTCATACGCCTCTGCGTGGGCGAGGGGAATGTCGGATTTGCCCAAAAAGCGGTGACCGCGGGTTCGATTGGAGACGGGGATTTTCTCGAGGTCAAAGTCTACGACGCGCGCATTCAGCATAGAGACCAACCAGCGGATGGGCCGCGCAAAACGCAGATTCTTTCCGCCCCAACGCATGGTCTTGGGGAAGGCGATATGGCGAATGGCATCGGGAATGATGCGGCGTAAGATTTCCTCTGCGCCTTCTCCTTTTTTGTGGATGTGGGCGTAAATATAGCGATTGCCCTTTACTTCGCGCACCTCCAGATCGTCTTCGGTGACGCCTTGGCTCTTCATAAACCCTTCCAAGGGCTTATTGACGGTGCCGTCCTCCCGATAGGCGATTTTTTCGGCCGGCCCCTTTACCCAATCCTCGACGTCTTTCTGTGCCTCCGCAAGACCGCGGATCATCAGGCTCAGGCGGCGCGGCGTCGCGTAGGCGTCGATATGGTCGAAGTCGAGTTGTTCCTTTTCGAGAGCGACCTCCACCAGATTCTGAAAATCTTCCAGCGCGTCCCGTACATAGGAAGAAGGCAGCTCTTCGACGCCGATCTCGATTAGATATGTGTTTTCTTGATTACTCATGATGATCCCCCGCTTCTGTTAGGAGAGGATATCCTAACGCTTCTCTCTGTGCGATATACTTTTGTGCCGCCAATCGTGCCAAATTGCGAACCCGCGCGATATACGCGGCCCGTTGCGATACGGAAATCGCGCCGCGGGCGTCCAGTACATTGAATGTATGGGAGCATTTTAGTACATAGTCGTAACCCGGCAGAATCAGATCCTCTTCGAGGACGCGGCTCGCTTCTTTTTCATAGATGTCGAAGAGATGGCGGAGCATATCCATATCGGCGATTTCGAAACTGTATTTGGAATGCTCGTATTCGCCGCGCTTAAAGATATCTCCGTATTTTATATGTTCATTCCACTGAATGTCGTAAACCGTTTCGACCTTTTGCAGATACATGGCGATCCGCTCCAGGCCGAAGGTCAACTCCGCGCTTTCCGGATCGCAGTTGATGCCGCCGACCTGTTGAAAATAAGTAAATTGTGTGATCTCCATACCGTCGAGCCAAACTTCCCAACCCAGGCCCCACGCGCCCAAAGTCGGCGATTCCCAGTTGTCCTCTACAAAGCGGATGTCGTGTTCCAAGGGATCGATGCCCAAGACCTTTAAGCTGTCCAGATACAGCTCCTGCACATTTTCCGGAGACGGCTTTAAGATCACCTGTAATTGATGGTGCTGATACAACCGGTTCGGGTTGTCCCCATAGCGGCCGTCCGCCGGGCGGCGAGACGGTTCCACATAGACAGTCTTCCAAGGTTCCGGCCCCAAGGTACGCAAAAAGGTGTGGGGGCTCATGGTACCCGCGCCCTTTTCGGTGTCATAGGGTTCGAGAACCGTACAGCCTTGTTCGTTCCAATATTCCTGTAATTTCTGCACCATTGCTTGAAAATGCATATTTTCCTCCCCTCTACATCCTGAGTTGTAGAGACTGTATTCTTTCCAATTCCAAATTGACGACGACGTACTCCGTGAGGCATCGATAGACCGTTTCTATGGCCGCTGGGGAAATCTCCCCGAGATCGATCTTATCTAAGGAAGTATATAGCAAATGCCGAAAAGTGTAAATAACCTGCGAATCGATTTCCGTACCATGCGGCCCGCCGTCTTCTTTTTTGACGATGCCCTTATCCGGAAGAAAGATATACTCCCCTTCGATAGCGTTCGGAATCAACGGTCGATAGCCCATATAGGATACGTATTTAATGACAAAGCCGAGAAAAATCCACAGCGGCTCTTCCGCATGCGCCAAAATATGAAGAGACTTTCGGAGCAGCGAAAAAATCTGCGGCGTGCCTTCCCCTTCCAAACTGCTTCGATCCGCGATTTCTACCAGGGCGGAGCCATAGATTAGGCGGTCGTACTCCTCGCGCATGGCGAGATTGGATTCGAGAATCTTGCCGCCGTTTAGATAATAAAAAGTCTTTCCCGCACTCAGGCGATACCGCCCGTAGGTAAAGACCTCCGTCAAGGGCAGCGTGCGGGAGCGCACGGACTTTGCGCCCTTTGCCATTACGCTGATCTTGCCCTTTCGGTCGGTATACATACGCACGATGCGGTCGCTTTCGCCGTAGATCGAAGCGGAAAGGACCACGCCCAGGCAATCAATCCGCTCGGTAGCCAAAGGAAGAGACCTTCTCGTCTTTTTCCCGCCAGTTCTTGCTTACCTTGACCCATAGATTAAGGTGCACCTTCTCGCCCAAAAGTCCTTGGATTTCTTTGCGCGCCTCGGTGCCGATCTTCTTGAGCATCTGCCCGCCTCGGCCGATAATGATCCCCTTGTGGCTGTCGCGTTCCACATAGATGGTGGCGTCGATGGCGGTCATCTCTTTGTCGTCAAA
The DNA here is from genome assembly GCF_030815095.1 of Aedoeadaptatus ivorii. Lineage (NCBI taxonomy): Bacteria > Bacillati > Bacillota > Tissierellia > Tissierellales > Peptoniphilaceae > Aedoeadaptatus > Aedoeadaptatus ivorii. Next base: position 48,059 of record NZ_JAUSWF010000001.1, on the reverse strand, counting down.
GTGCTTCATTTTTTCGATGGCGACGGCGATGCCGTGGGGCACCTCCTCGCGCAGATAGGTAAGTCCCTTTTCGCGAATCATCTCGGCGACGACGAATTTTTCCGGTTGATCGGTGATCATATCTTCGGGGAAATACTGCGGCCCCTCGGGCAGGTATTCGAAGATGGTATCGATCAGATGGTCTACGTTTTCTCCCTCTGCTGCGGAGATGGGAATAATCTCCTGAAAGAGCCCGGTCTTCGCAAAACTGTCGAGGATCGGGAGGATCTCTTCTTTGGGGGCGGCGTCGATCTTATTGATGGCGAGAAAAATCGGAATCTCGCCCTTATAGGATTCGAGGGCGTTTAAGATCATCTTTTCCTTGGGTCCCATATAATTGCTCATATCGGCGACCATCAAAATTAAGTCGACCCCCTCCATCGAGGATACGCTGGCCTTTAACATATAGTCGCCCAATTTGTTGCGTGGCGACTGTATGCCGGGGGTGTCGAGAAATACGATCTGTCCCCGGTCTTCCGAATGGATCATCGTGATCGTATTGCGCGTCGTCTGCGCCTTGTTCGAGGTGATAGAGATTTTTTCTTTAAGGATGCGGTTTAAGAGCGTGCTCTTGCCCACATTGGGTCTGCCGACGACAGATACGAATCCGGATTTATACATCGTAGTCTCCTCCTAAATCCTCGGGCCCGAAGCTATGGGGCAACAGTTCCGCTACGGAATAGATCGAATAGGTTTCGGCGTCCTTGGCGACGATCACTTCCGCATCGGCGCCGAATTCTCGGATCACTTGCCGGCAGACGCCGCAGGGAAAGCTCATCTCTTCCCCGGCGACGACGGCGATGCGCGCGATGGATTTTTTGCCTTCGCTGATCGCCTTAAATATCGCCACCCGCTCCGCGCAGACCGTAGGGGTATAGGCGGCGTTTTCTATATTGCAACCCGTGTAGATCGAACCGTCTTCAGTTTCGAGAGCGGCGCCCACCGAAAACCCGGAATACGGCACATAAGCGCGCTTCTTGGCTTCGATGGCCGCGCGTATTAATTGTTTTATGTTCTCTTCTCTGTTCATGTCTTTATCCCATCCATACAAATATAATCACTGCGATCGCAACACCCAACACGCCGCCGGCCACGGCCTCTATGGGCTTGTGGATTTCTCCCTCCACCCGGCTTTCCGCCACGAGAAATGCGAGACCGAAGGCAAGCGCGGCGATAAATCCGTTCATGGAAATAAAAGAAATCGACGCCGCCATGCAAAAGGCGAGGGCGGAGTGGCCGCTGACCGCACCGCCCTGAAAGTAGCTGCCGCCCCTGTCCCGATTGTAGAGCTTGAAGCCCACGGTGAGGATCAATACGATGAGGATGGCGACAAAGGTCAAGTGCGGGCCGGAATTCTTGATGCGAATCAAGACCACATCGGAGAAGGAGAGGATCCGATCGAAGAACAGCAGATAGCCCGTAACGGCAGCGTTTATGCCGGCGAGCAGCACGGCGCCTGCACTGACGTCCTTGACGAGCTTCGCCATGGGGTGGTATTCCTGCGTCACCATATCCACCGTTCGCTCGATCGCCGTATTGAACAGCTCCGAAACCACCACAAAGGTAACGGCGAAGAGCAAGGCGATAAATTCGATGCGCGACAGATTAAAGAGCAAGCTGAATACGATGACGCCCAGGGCGGCGGCGTAATGAAACTTCATATTGCGCTCCGAGTGGATGGAGCTGATGATGCCCTGTACGGCGAAGTTAAAGGATTGAATGAAATTACCGCGCTTCATCTTCCGCTCCTTCAAAGGATGCGAGCAGCGCCTCCTCGGCGCGTCGCATGCGCTTTTTCTCCTCTTCTTCCATATGGTCGTAGCCCGTCAGGTGGAGCAGGCTGTGTACGGCGAGATACGTCAGTTCCCTGCGGTAGCTATGGCCGAATTCCTCCGCCTGGCTGCGCACCCGCTCGGTATTGATGACGATATCGCCCAAAAGCCGCATCCCGTCCACAGATTCGTCGAGGGGAAAACTGAGCACGTCGGTCTCCCGATCGATGCCGCGGTAGTCGCGGTTCAATCGGCGGATTTCTGTACCGTCGACAAAACTCACCGAGAGTTCCGCCGCATCTTCTTCGATTAGGCAGAAGACGGCATGGTGAAAGAGCGCTTTGAGGAGCGCTCGCTCTTCGTCGGAAACGGGAAGTGCCGTCTGGCGATCGTCGATATAGAGATTAAGACGCCGCATCGCCTTTTTCCTTCCGTGCCTGCGCTTTTTCTTTGCGCGCTTCTTCTTCTTTGGTCTCGTAGCGGTCGTAGGCGTCGATAATGCGCTGCACCAAGGGGTGGCGCACAATGTCGTTTCGGCCCATGCGGATGATCTCGATTCCCCGCACGCCTTCTAAGATCCGCATTACGGTTTTCAGACCCGATTGTTTGCCACGGGGCAGGTCGATCTGAGTCACATCGCCGGTGATTACCGCCTTGGATCCATAGCCCAGGCGGGTAAGGAACATCTTCATCTGCTCGTTGGTGGTGTTTTGCGCCTCGTCCAGGATCACATAGGCATTGTCGAGGGTACGCCCCCGCATATAGGCGAGGGGCGCCACTTCGATCATGCCCTTTTCGAGATACTTCTGAAAGGCTTCCTGCCCCAGAATCTCGAACAATGCATCGTAGAGCGGGCGAAGATAGGGATCCACCTTCATCTGCAAATCCCCCGGCAGAAAGCCCAGGCTTTCCCCCGCCTCGACGGCGGGTCGCGTGAGGATGATGCGGTTGACTTCCTTTTCCTTAAAGGCCTTTACCGCATTCGCCATAGCGATATAGGTCTTTCCTGTACCCGCCGGGCCGATGCCGAATACCACGTCGTTTCCGCGGATGGCGTCGAGATAGAGCTTTTGCCCGAGCGTCTTGGGCCGCAGAGGCCGCCCCATTTCCGTATAGACGATGACATCGTCTAAAAGGGCGGTAAAGCTGTCTTCGACCCCCGCCCGCACCAACTCGATGCTATATCGAATGTCCTTCTTATCGATGCGCTTTTGCTTTCGAATCGCCTCGATCAAATTGCGAAGCACCAGTTGGGCCTTTCGAACGGCTTCGTCCTCGCCTTCGACCGTAAGGCCGTCTTCGGCGGAACGGATTTTCACGCCGAATGCCGCTTCCACCAATGCGATGTTTTCGTCGAGATGCCCGAACAGTTCCTTTACGATTCGGGGTTCGTTCACTTCTATGACCAAATCTCCTTGCAAAACGTCTCCTTTACTTCCGCATACACTTCGGTTTGTCTAAAATTTCCCGGTACAGCATCGCCCGTTGGGCGGGATCCTTTGCCTCGATGGCGAAAAAGGGATGCTTCCGCTTGGGCACAGCCGCTTTCGGCGTTTCATAATCGTCGAATTCGCTCTTCTTCTCGTAAAAATACGGGTCGCTTTTTTGCGTAACGCGCTTGGCCGCCTGTGCCGAAGCCTCCTGCAAATTCGAAGGATTCCGCTTCGAAGGCGAACTCGTGTGTTGTGCCGATTTTCTTAGGGAATTGGCGGCTTTCGCATTGCTTCCTTCGGCCCTGTTCTCGGAAACGGCCGCACCGATGGCCGCCTGCGCCTCTCGAATTTTTTCTGCCACAGACGTCCCTTTTGAAAAAGCCTTCTTCGATGCCGAAGCGTTGCGGCCGCTATGCTGTTTTTGCCGCGCTTTCTTTTCCTTCGCCTGTATCAGCGCGAAGATCAGCACGATCAGCACGGCATTGGAAAAGGCAAAACCCAACATTTAGATGTCCTTTTCTTCGTCGGTCGACTCGGAACCCTTGGCAATGGCCTCCCGCATAGAGGTATCGCTCTTTAAGTTCTCGAGCCGGTAGTACCCGTCCACCGAAAGATTGCCGTTCTTTAAGGCCTCCGCCAATGCGAGGGGCACTTGAGACTGCGCTTCTACCACGCGGGCGCGCATCGCTTCGACTTCGGCGTGCATTTCCTGTTCGCGGGCGATCGCCATAGCGCGGCGTTCCGAAGCCTTTGCTTCGGCGATGCGCTTGTCGGCTTCCGCCTGGTCGGTTTGCAGGCGTGCCCCGATGTTTCTCGCCACGTCCACATCGGCGATGTCGATAGAGAGGATTTCATACGCCGTGCCGGAATCCAGCCCTTTGCTGAGTACCATGCGAGAAATATTGTCGGGATTTTCGAGCACTTCTTTGTAGCTATTGGAAGAACCAACCGTGGTGACAATCCCTTCCCCGACGCGGGCGATAATCGTCTCTTCGCCGGCACCGCCGACCAAGCGGTCGATATTTGCGCGCACGGTCACCTTGGCGATGACGACGACCTCGATCCCGTCTTGGGCGACGGCCGAGATATTCGGCGTTTCGATCACTTTCGGGTTGACGCTTACCTGTACCGCTTCCAAGACGTCGCGCCCGGCGAGGTCGATGGCGGCGGCCTGCTCAAAATTCAATTCGATATCCGCGCGCTCGGCGGCGATCAGCGCATCTACCAGGGTATCCACATTGCCGCCGGCGAGGTAGTGCCCTTCCAAGTCGGCGATGTTGATATGCATGCCGCCCTTGGTGGCCTTGATCATGGGATTTACGATTCTGCGCGGCTTGACCCTGCGCAGTCGCATACCGATCAAATCGGAAAGGCGTACCTTGACGCCCGAGAAAAATGCGGTCACCCACAGCCCGACGGGAACCATGGTAAAGATGGCGATAAGGACGACGATCAGGACGAACATCAATATGGTCCCCAAAACGGCGCCTGCTGCTTGAAACATGTCAAACCTCCTTGACGTATATCTGATTGCCTGTAACGGATACGACTTCTAAGGGCCGATTCGCATCGACAAAACCCGTAACGGATTGCACGGATAGGCGCTTTCCGTCGATTTCGGCGGTGCCGGAAGGCCGAAGGGGTGAAACGCTCCTTCCCCGATCGCCGACGGCACAGGCCGCGGGAAACTGCGTATATTGCTTTTCCGGCGAGATCAGCTTTTCGAGAAAGGCAATGTCTTCGCCGCGCTCGATCAAATTGCGGATCAAGACGAACAGCACCAGCGCCGATAGCCCCAATGTGCCGGCCGCCACAGAGGGATTCCCCATAGAAGCGGCGAGGGAATAGGCCATCAAGGCGATGCCGCTGATGCCCGCAATGCCGAAACCGGGCACCACAAACTCCACGGCAAAGAGTATGCCGCTCAGCAAAAACAATACAAAGGGAATGGCCGAGCCGATGCCGATGTAAAGCCCCAGTCCGAAGTACAAAACGATGCAAAATAGACCGAAAATCCAACTAGCCGATCCCTTTCGGGAAAACAAGCCGTAGACCAGGCTCGAAAGCCCCGCGATCACGAGAAGTGCGCGCACCAAATAGAGAAACGGTGCGATTTCTACGCCCCGTGCGTAGACGGCTTGCGGCAAGAGGACAAGAGAGAATACAAAGAGAAGGATACGCTTTTTCATACACAAACCTCCTTTTGTATTATACCCTCGAAATTTCGGGCAAATCGAAAAGTAACCCGGAGATGAATCCCCGGGTTATCTTAATTTAAGATGCGATTTACTATTGCGTTGACGGCTTTTCCGTCGGCACGCCCTTGCACTTTCGGCATAATATTTTTCATCAGAAGGCCGATCTGCTTCTTCTCGGTGATGTCGTGTTCCGCCATAACCTCGCGTACCAGCTTCTCGAGCTCTTCCTCCGACAATTGTTCGGGCATATAGCGCATGAGAATTTGAATTTCCTCTTCGGTTTCCCGGACCAGGTCATCCCGGCCGGCTTTTCCAAATTCTTCGATGCTTCCGCGTCTTTCCTTGATTTGTTTCGAAAGGATTTGTAAAACGCCCTCATCATCCAGTTCGATGCGTTCGTCAACTTCTTTTTGTTTGATCGCCGCGCGCACTAAGGTGATGGTATCTTTCGTTTTTTTGTTCTTTTCCTTCATCGCAGTCTTGAGATCCTGCATCAAGGTTTCTTTTAAAGACAAAATTACACCTTCTCAATTAGTATTTACGTTTTTTTCTGCGTGCTTCCTCAGATTTTTTCTTGCGCTTAACACTGGGTTTTTCGTAGTGTTCTCTTTTGCGCGCTTCCTTTAAAACGCCACTGGAAGCACATTGTCTCTTAAATCGCTTAAGGGCGGATTCCAAAGACTCATTTTCTCCAACGCGGATTTCCGACATAATTTCCCTCCCCTCTTTAGAAAAGAGTGATTAGCCAGGAGTCTGGCTAAATTCCTTACAATTATACACGATTCGGGAGGTGAATTCAATAACGGCAAAGAGTTTTCAAAGATTTAACCCGGTGGCCATTGCAGGCTTCTGCCGCCGAGAACGTGAAAGTGCAGGTGTGCGACCGACTGCCCGCCGTCCTTTCCGATATTGTTGACGACGCGGTAGCCGCCGGTGAGGCCTTCTTTTTTCGCCAGGTCGCGAATGGTCGTAAAGATATGGCCGATCAGCCCGGCGTCGGAATCCTTTAGGGCATCCAGCGATTCGATATGCACTTTCGGGATGACGAGAAAATGTACGGGCGCTTGGGGGTCGATATCCCGAAAGGCAAAGATCTTCTCGTCTTCGTAGATGCAATCGGACGGAATTTCTCCCGCCGCGATCTTACAGAACAAACAGTCCATGGTCACTCCTTTCCGAGTACAGCGATGATTTCCTCTTCCCTTATACCCTGTATTGTAACACATCGCACGGCGTTATGAAGATCTTCGTCGCTCTCGACGAAAACCCGCAGGTAGTTCGGCGTAAAGCCGTAGTACTTTCCGTCTTTTTCTTCCTCAAAAAGAACAGAGAAGCGTCTGCCGACCATGGATTCGGCGAACTTTTTGTGCATTTCTTTACCGGCTTCGATCAGACGCTGCGCGCGCCGATTTTTAATCGCCTTGGGAATTTGATCCTCTCGCTTTGCCGCCGGCGTGTTTTTCCGCATACTATAGGGAAACACGTGGAGGTCCGAAAATCCGATGTCTCGGACAAAGGCGAGGCCCTCTTCGAATTCTTCTTCCGTCTCGCCGGGAAAGCCCGCGATCACATCGGTCGTTATGCCGGCGTCGGGAAAGTAGCGGCGTATATTTTCTACCGTTTCTTTGTATTCCGCCGGGGTGTATTTTCGATTCATCTCTTCGAGCACTTTTTTAGAACCGCTCTGCAACGAGAGGTGAAAGTGCGGCATAAAGCTCGGAATCTTTTGTACGCGCTGCAGAAATTCGTCCGTAATCGTCATCGGCTCCACCGACGAGAGGCGTATGCGCAGAATCCCATCGACGGCGCCGATCGCCTCGATCAGATCGATGAGTTCGACCGCTTCGTCGAGATCCTTGCCATAACTGCCGATGTGGATTCCCGTAAGCACCACTTCGCGAAAGCCGTTTTGCGCGAGACGCCGCGCTTCCTTTACGGCGTCATCAATGGCGCGGGAACGGATAAACCCGCGGGCATAGGGAATGATGCAATAGCTGCAATAGCGATTGCAACCGTCCTGTACTTTCATATAGGCGCGGGTGCGCGCTTCGGCATCTTCCACATGCAGGGCTTCGAAGGGATCCGTGCGTTCGTGTTCCTCCACGTCGACGATCGGCCCTTCGCCCCGGCGCACGGCCTCTAAATCTTCGAGCAGATTCGCCCGGTTTTTGGTGCCCAAAACCAGATCCACCCCTTCGACGGCGGCCACTTCTTCGGGGGAGACTTGGGCGTAGCAACCCAGTACGACGACGATGCAATCTTTTCTCTTTCTCTTGTGCCGCCGAATGATCTGGCGGCTCTTTTGATCGCTGGTATTGGTGACGGTACAGGTATTGATAAGGGCGATGTCCGCCTCGTCGCTTTGATCCCGAATGTATCCAGCGGCCTCGAGCATCTCCTCTACGGCTTCGGTCTCGTATTGATTGACTTTACATCCCAGTGTATATGTGCTGAAACGCATCAACGCGTCCGCCTTTCTACCAATCGGGCGGCGATATAGCCCCCGATAACGCCGGCGGTCTCGGTGCGGAGAATCGTATCTCCGAGGCTCACAAATTTCGCATTCGCTTCTTTTAAGCGCGCGATTTCCTCCGGATCGAATCCCCCTTCCGGCCCGACGACCACGTACACATCTCCCTGCAGGCGCAGCTCCACGTCGAGGATGTCCTGCTGCCGCTCCTCTTCATAACATACGAGGATCTCGTCGTTTTCTTTAGTGCACGCGAGAAAGGACTCCATGTCCGCCAGGTCCAAAATCTCGGGAATGTGGCGGCGATTAGACTGCTTGGCGGCCTCTTGCGCGATTTTTTCGTAGCGAATACGCTTGGACTCGTATTTCTTCGTAAGGTCCGACACACTCCGCTTTGCCTGCAGGGGCAGGAAGGCATCGACGCCGCATTCGGTCGCGTGTTTAATGACGGCTTCCAACTTTTGGCCTTTGCCCACGCTCTGTACCAAGACCACGCTGGCCAAAGGACCCTCCATGGGAATCTCTTCTTCTACGGCGACAAAGGCGTCGCCCCGGATCGCCACCAGACGTCCCCGGTATAAGCTGCCGTCGTAGGCGACTTGAATTTCCATGCCGCTCTTCGCCCGGAGCACCTGCAAGAGATGCCGGCTGTCCGCCGAGGACAGGGCGACGTGTTTTTTCGGTATCGGTCGTTCGCTTACAAAAAAATGTCTCAATGCACTCCTCTTTTCGCCGCAATCGCGGCCCAGTCGCCTTTTTCGTCGGAATCCAGGATCTCAAAACCCGATTCTATAAGCGCCGATTCTACGTTCTTTCGCTTTTCCTTGAGTATGCCCGAGGCGATAAATACGCCTCCGGGCTTGATGTGTTTTGTGAGTGCGGGGATCATGCCGATAATGATCTCCGCAAAGATATTGCTCACCACGAGATCCGCCACTTCCTCCACCACGCCGAACAGGTCGCCTTGTCGCACGTCGATTCGGTCGTCGAGGCGGTTTTTTGCGGCGTTCTCTTTGGCCGAGGCCACTGATTGCGGGTCCATATCCACGGCGATGGCGCGCGCCGCGCCGCTCTTTAGGGCGACCAAGGAAAGGATCCCGCTCCCGGTGCCGATGTCCAATACTAGATCCCCTTCTCGCACGTATTGGCGCAGATAGCGGGCGCAAAAGAGCGTCGTCTCATGATTGCCGCTGCCGAATGCCATGCCCGGATCCATATACAATACGGCCTCGTCGGCATCGGGCGTGTAGTCTTCCCAGCTCGGCACGATGACGAGGCTCCGGTCCACGGCGATGGGGCGAAAATACCGCTTCCAGTCGTTGGCCCAATCCCGCGCCTCTACGGGAAGGATGCGCGTCGAAAAGCCGCGCGCATCGAGCCGCGCCTTTACCGCATCAATCGCTTCGTCTCCGCGTTCAAAATACGCTTTGATGGTAAAGCCTTCCTGCGCATCCGCGAGCAGGCTCTCGTCCACCAAATCCCAAGTAAATTCGCTGCTATTCAGTTCTTCCACGCTGTTTCGGGAAATGATCTCGAAGGCGTCGATTCCCGCGCCGTGGAGTACGGCAGCGGCGGTGGCTTCCTCGGCGTCGGGTCCCTGAATTTCCAATAGAATGTAGTCCATTACTCGAAAAAGTCCTTAATCTTTTGTAAGAATCCCTTTTCGTCCTCCGACTTTTTGCCGCCGGCGACCGCCCGCAGGGACTCCAGTTGTTCCCGATACTCCCGGGAAATCTTTTTGGGTACCAGGATATTGACGGTAAACAGGAGATCCCCCGCTCCTTCGCGGCGCAAATAGGGCACGCCCTCGCCTTCGATGCGGAAGGTCTCGCCGCCCTGGGTGCCGGCGGGGATCTCGTAGTCGATGATTTCTTTTAGGGTGGGCACTTGAATCGTACCGCCCAGAACCGCGTCTTCGTAGCGGATAGGGATCTCCACGTAGAGATCCTGCCCCAGGCGCTTAAAGATCGCGTCCTCTTCGATATGCAGATAGACGTACACCGTACCGGGCTGTCCGCCGTTTTCGCCGGCGTGTCCTTCGCCGGTCATGGTGATCACGCTGCGATCGTCGACCCCGGCGGGGATTCGGATGTGGAGCTTGCGGTTGATGGTCTCTCTGCCCGCGCCCTTACAGTGTTTGCAGGGCTCTTCGATAATCTTACCCGTACCGCCGCATTCGTCACAGGGAACCACGCGCACAAACCGGCCGAAGGCGGAATTGGTGCCTTCGCGCACTTGGCCGCTGCCGCCGCATTTGTCGCAGGTATGGATGTCGGTTCCTTCCTCGGCACCGGTGCCACCGCAGCGGGAACAGGTTTCGGTCCGCCGGATCTGAATGTCCTTTTCGGTGCCGAAGACCGCCTCTTTGAACGTAAGGTTCAAGTCGTAGCGGATATGCCCGCCGTCTCTGGGGGCCTTCGCCGTATTGCCGCTGCTGAAATTCGCGCCGAAACCGCCGCCGAAGATGTCGAACAGGTCGCCGAAAATATCGCCGAATCCGAATCCACCACCGCCGCCGGCATATTCGTTGCGCAGGCCGTCCTCGCCGTACAGATCATAGGTCTGTCGCTTCGACTCGTCCGAAAGGACTTCGTAGGCGAGGTTCACTTCCTTAAATTTATGCTCGGCTTCTTCGTCGCCGGGATGGAGGTCGGGGTGATATTGCTTCGCCTTTTTGCGATACGCTTTTTTCACTTCTGTCATAGAAGCGTCCCGTTCGATCTCCAGAATTTCGTAAAAATCTCTCATACACACCATCTCTTTCCACTCTGATTAAATGATAATCATATCGCAAAATTCGGGCTTTGAAAAGACGACAAAATAAAAAAGGGCACCGCAGTGCCCTTTTTGCCCATAGCTTACTCTTCGTCTTCGTCTACGACTTCGTAGTCGGCATCGACCACATCGTCGTCTTGGGGAGCTTGTTGTCCTTCGGCTCCTTGGCTTTCTTGTTGGGCTTGTTGATAGAGAACTTCCGAAACGGATTGGAAGGCGGTTTGCAGCGCTTCCGTCTTGGTCTTGATGGCCTCGATGTCGTCGGTGTCCTTGACAGATTTCAGATCTTCGATGGCCGCTTCGACCTTCTTCTTGTCGTCTTCGGAAATCTTACCTTCTACGTCCTTCAATGCGGATTCGGATGCGTAGATGACGGAATCGGCGTTGTTTTTCACTTCGATGGATTCCTTCTTCTTCTTGTCATCTTCTGCGTGGATTTCCGCTTCGCGGACCTTTTCTTCGATTTCGTCTTCCGTCAGGTTGGACGAAGAGGTGATGGTGATGTGTTGTTCCTTGCCGGTACCCAAGTCCTTCGCCGAAACATTTACGATGCCGTTGGCGTCGATGTCGAAGGTGACTTCGATTTGGGGTACGCCGCGGCGTGCCGGCGCAATGCCGTCCAGTTGGAAACGACCCAAGGTGACGTTGTCGCTCGCCATTTGGCGTTCCCCTTGCAGTACGTGGATGTCTACGCTGGTTTGGTTATCGGCAGCGGTGGTAAAGATTTGGCTCTTCTTGGTGGGAATGGTGGTATTGCGTTCGATCAAACGCGTGGTTACCTGTCCCATGGTTTCGATACCCAAAGAGAGGGGGGTAACGTCGAGGAGCAAGAGGTCCTTTACGTCGCCACTCAATACGCCCGCTTGGATGGCGGCGCCCAAGGCCACGCATTCGTCGGGGTTGATGTCCTTTTGGGGATCCTTACCGGTGAGCTTCTTAACGAGTGCCTGTACGGCGGGGATTCGGGTAGAACCGCCGACCAAGAGGACTTTGTCGATTTCCGATGCGCTGAGGCCCGCGTCTTTTAGTGCGGAGAGTACGGGCTCTTCGGTTTTTTTGACGAGATCCGCGGTGAGCTCTTCGAACTTCGCACGGGTCAGGTCCATGTTCAAGTGCAGCGGTCCTTCGGCGGTCGCGGTGATAAAGGGAAGGTTGATATTGGTGCTCATGGTCGAGGAGAGTTCCTTCTTCGCCTTTTCCGCCGCTTCCTTCAGACGCTGCATACTCATGCGGTCCGCCTTGAGGTCGACTCCGTTTTCCTTCTTAAAGGAATCGGCGATCCAGTCGATAATCCGCTCGTCGAAGTCGTCGCCGCCGAGTTTGTTGTTGCCGCGGGTGGCCTGTACTTCGAACACGCCGTCGGAGAGTTCGAGGATCGATACGTCGAAGGTACCGCCGCCCAAGTCGTAGATCATAATCGTGCTGGATTCCGCGTCTTCGTCTTCGCCATAGGCGAGGGCAGCCGCGGTGGGCTCGTTAACGATTCTCTTTACATCCAGTCCGGCGATCCGTCCGGCGTCCTTGGTCGCTTGTCTTTGGGAGTCGGTAAAGTATGCCGGTACGGTGATAACCGCTTCGGTGATGGTTTCACCGAGATAGCTTTCGGCGTCGGATTTCAGCTTTTGCAGGATCATCGCGGAGATTTCCTGGGGCGAGTAATCCTTGCCGTCGATGGTGACCTTGTGGTCCGTACCCATGTGGCGCTTAATGGATGCGATGGTTCTGTCGGGGTTGGTGATGGCTTGCCGCTTTGCCGTTTCCCCTACCAATCTTTCGCCGTCCTTGGTAAATGCCACGATCGAAGGGGTCGTACGGTTTCCTTCGATATTGGGGATGATCGTGGACTGTCCACCTTCCATTACCGCCACTGCGGAGTTGGTGGTTCCTAAGTCGATACCGATAATTTTTGCCATTCTGTTTCCTCCTGAATATATATAGTTGCGCTTACTCTATGCTTATTTCGAGACCTTGACCATGGCCGGTCGGATGACACGTTCTTTGAGGGTATACCCCTTTTGGAGCACCTCCACGACCACGTCGGGTTCCACGCCCTCCTTTTCTTCGAGCATAACGGCGTGGTGCAGATTGGGGTCGAAGGGCGCATGCAACGCGTCGATCTCAACGATCTCGTTTTTCTCCAGTTCTTTTCGGAACTGGTCGGCGATCATTGCCATGCCTTCGTAAAACTTTTCATCGCCCACGTCTTCCGTCTCCAGCGCCCGTTCAAAATTGTCGAGCACCGGCAGGATGTCCAGGGCGAGTTTTTCCATGCCCATTTCGCGGAGCCGAACGCTTTGTTCGGTGCTGCGGCGCCGGAAGTTGCTGTAATCCGCCTGAAGGCGAATATAGCGGTCTTCCAGCTCGTCGTATTTTTCCTTTTCGATCTGTTCGACCTCCGCTTCGCGGGAGTCCTCTTCCCGCTGTGCTTCTTCTTCCGGACGGCGCTCCTCTTCGGGGGTCTCGTCCGGATTTACGGGTTTTTGTTCGTTATTTTCCACTACCACATTCCACCTCAACGTTCTTTCCAAAGTCTCTCGGATAAAGCTTGGGTAAAAGCGCCCAGCGCCTCTGCCGATTTTTTATAGTTCATACGCAAAGGACCGATCAATCCCACCTTTGCAAAATCAGAGTCGTTTATGGGATAGCTCTGCCCCGAGACGCTATACTCTCGCATGATTTCGTCGCTGTTTTCGGAGCCGATGATGAATTGTATCCTCGGCGTGTCGGGCATATTCGCCGCAAGCCGCAAGAGATTTCTCTTCTCTCCCAAATACTCCAACAGGGATCGGATTTTGAAGGAATCGCGAAATTCCTCATAGCGGAACAGATTGCTGATGCCGCCGGTGATGACCTCTACTTCTTCGACCGCCGAAGCGACCCGAGAGAGTACCTCCGTCACCCGAAGGACAAAGTCTTCATAGCGGATCAGCCCGCCCGATAAGACGAATTTCACGCCGTCGAATTCCATAAAAGAAATGCCTACAAAGGCTCGGGATAACACCTCGCGAATATAACGAAGCTCTTCTTCGTCGGCGGGAAACTCCACCGGGAGCAGTCGCTTAACGACCACGCCTCGGTCCCCCACCACGAGCAACATGACGAGGTGTTCCGAAACCGGGATCAGATCCATATATTTTATGGTCCGATCGCCCCGCTTGGGCATCAGCATAAATGCGATGCTTTTTGTATGATCCGCCAATGCACCGATCGCCGATTCGTAAAATTCCTCCGTCCCCAACAGAGACGGCGGCATGGCCTCTCGAAAGAGGCCCACGAGGGCGTCGGAATGGCCGATCTCGGAAATCCATTCGTCGACATAAAATCTATAAGCGTTTTCCGAAGGAATACGGCCGGCAGAGGTATGGGGCTTCGTCAAAAAGCCCATCTCTTCCAAATCGCTCATCTCGTTTCGGATGGTGGCCGACGAGATCTTGAGGTCGGATTCCTTGGAGATGGTACCGCTGCCGACGGGTACGGGAGAGCTGATATAGGACTCGATGATGATATTTAAGATGTCCGTCTTTCTCTGGTCCATATGCTCCTTCCCCCATCGTTTTTAGCACTCGATTCGAATGAGTGCTAATCGCTTACAGTTATAGTATAGGTCCCTTATTAGCACTTGTCAAGTCCGATTGCTAAAATTCTCTACTTTGCGTCTTCCTCGAGGCGGAAAAATCCCAGCTCGACGATATTGGCGAGATCCCGTCCCCGGTCCGTAAGGGCGATGCGCCCTTTGTGTGTATGCAGGAGTCCGCTTTTCGTAAACTCTTCGATTTCCGTTGTATAGGCGGCGCCGAATGTGGCGCCGGAGGGAAGCACGGCATCGAGGGCGATTCCCACGTTTTTTCGAAGCCCCAGGACGATATATTCGTTGTCCCGATCGATGGGCATAAGCCGCTCGGTATATTCCCTGGGGGATCTTTTCGCCTCTGTCGCCGCAAAGTAGGCGCGCATCGATCGATGATTGCCATAGCGCGTATCCCCCAGATTTCCGCAGGCGGCGGCGCCGATGCCGATATACTCGCCCAGATCCCAGTAGTGCAGATTGTGGCGGCATTCGCGCCCAGGCTTTGCAAAATTCGAGATTTCGTATTGCCCATAGCCCATCTCCGAAAGGCCGCGGGCGTAGGCATGCACATGAAGGCGGTCACGTTCTTCGGAGGCCGAATCCCTGCTGTCAAAATACCGTTCGTAAAAGGGCGTGCCTTCTTCCAAAATCAGGCTATAGAGGCTTACGTGTTCGGGTTGAAGCGCACGAATCATCGCGAGAGACGCTTCTACATCGGCGGCATTCTCCCCCGGCACCGAGGAGATAAAATCGAGATTGATATTGTCGGCGCCCCCGCTCCTTAGGTGGCGAAAGGCGCGCATCGCCGTCTCGGCGTCGTGAATGCGTCCCATGCGGGTAAGAAGCGCGTCGCTTGCACTCTGTACGCCCATGCTGAAGCGATTTACGCCGGCATCGATCAGCGTCGATATATTTAAATCGAGCATACTTTCGGGATTTCCTTCTATTGTTATCTCCTTCGCATCGGCCATTTGCGGCATAAGTGCGCCCAAAACCGCGAGCAGTCGATCCGTGCCCAATAGCGACGGCGTTCCCCCGCCGATATAGACCGTGTAGATGCCCCGCGCGTCCAAGAGATTTCGATAGAGCGCAATCTCGTTTTTGAGGGCGCGAATATAGCGATCCGCCTCCCCTTCTCGGGGCCGGTGGGAATAAAAGTCACAATAGCCGCATTTGGCGGCACAAAAGGGAATGTGAATGTATACGGACAGTGGTTGCATACTGTTTTCTCCTATGAAAAAAGCGGACCCTGAGGATCCGCTCGTCTTATTGGTCTTCGTCGTATTTCAATACCGCGAGGAAGGCTTCCTGAGGCACTTCTACGTTTCCGATAGAGCGCATTCTCTTTTTTCCTTCCTTTTGCTTTTCCAACAGTTTGCGCTTTCGGGAAATGTCTCCCCCGTAGCACTTCGCCAGGACGTCCTTGCGCACGGCGCGAATGGTCTCTCTGGCGATGATCTTGGAGCCGATGGCCGCTTGAATCGGCACGGCGAATTGATGCCGGGGAATGACGCCGGTGAGGCGCTCGCAGATTTTTCTGCCGCGCTCGTACGCCTTCTCCCGGTGCACGATCAAAGAAAAGGCATCGACCAATTCGCCATTGATCAGGATGTCCATCTTGACCAAATCGCCCTGTTCGTAGCCGATCAGCTCGTAGTCGTAGGAAGCATAGCCCCGGGTTCGGCTCTTCAGCGCGTCGAAGAAATCGTAGATGACTTCGTTCAAAGGAAGTTCGTAGGTGATAGTTACCCGCGTTTCCTCCAGATAATCCATGCTGATATAGCGCCCCCGTCGATCCTGGCAGAGCTCCATAATTGTGCCTACATAGTCGGTGGGCGACATAATCTCCGCCCGCACAAAGGGTTCTTCCATATATTCGATCTCGGTAGGATCCGGCAGATTCGACGGATTTTGGATCTCGAGCATCTCTCCCTCTACGGTATAGACGCGGTAGATAACCGACGGCGCCGTGGTGATGATGTCCAGGTCGAATTCGCGCTCCAGGCGCTCCTGAATAATCTCCATATGCAAGAGCCCCAAGAACCCGCAGCGGAACCCGAAGCCCAAGGCGACGGAAGTCTCCGCGTCGAATACCAGCGCTGCGTCGTTGACCTGGAGTTTTTCCAGGGCGTCGCGCACGTCGGTATAGGACTCCCCTTCCGCGGGGTAGATTCCCGAATACACCATGGGCACCACTTTTTTGTAGCCGGGCAGCGCTTCCGCCGGCGGGTTGGCGGGGTCGAAAATGGTATCGCCGACCCGCGCCTCTTTTACATTTTTAATGCTCGCGGTGATATAGCCGACGTCCCCGGCCGAGAGCTTCTCCAGCGGAATGTGGCCGTTGGCATTTACGCCGACCTCCACGACCTCGAATTCCTTTTGGGTCGCCCACATCTTGATCGCATCGCCGGCCTTTACGGTGCCGTCGAAGATGCGCACATAGCAGACCACGCCCCGGTAGGCGTCGTAGAAGGAATCGAAGATCAAGGCCTTAAGCGGCGCCTTCGCATCGCCGGTGGGGGCAGGCACTTCGCGGATAATGGCGTCTAGAACTTCGTCGATGCCGATGCCTTTTTTGGCGCTGATCAGGGGCGCTTCTTCGGCGTCGAGCCCGATAATGTCTTCGATTTCTTGTTTCACTTCGTCGGTGCGGGCCGAGGGCAGGTCGATCTTGTTGATGACCGGCACCAACTCGAGATCCTGATCCAAGGCTAAGTACACATTGGCGAGGGTTTGCGCCTCCACGCCCTGGGTAGAGTCGACCACCAACAATGCCCCTTCACACGCCGCAAGGGAACGCGAGACTTCGTAGTTAAAGTCGACGTGGCCGGGCGTATCGATCAAATTGAAGATATACTCGTCGCCGTCGGCGCTTTGGTGAATCAGGCGCACCGCCTTGAGTTTAATGGTAATGCCCCGCTCTCGTTCCAGCGCCATGGAATCCAGCACCTGGGTGTCCATCTCCCGTTCGGTGAGCATCCCCGTCTTTTCGATCAAGCGATCCGCCAAGGTGCTCTTTCCGTGGTCGATATGCGCGATAATAGAAAAGTTTCGAATAAATGTCTGTCTGTCTGTCATCGATCCTCCTTATTCCGTTCCACCGGAGCGAAATAACGCAAATTTCTGAAAGGGGTAGTAGCGGAGCGCAGCGCGCGAACGGATATGTTCTTTCTGAACCGGTCCGAAATAGCGGCTATCGACGGACATGCCCGGTTGTCGATTGTCTCCCAAGACGAAAAATTCCCCTTCTCCCAAACGCCAGCTGCTCTCCCGATAGATCTCCGTCTCGATACCGGGATGGATATACGGCTCTTTGAGGGCCACGCCGTTGACGAGGACTTTTCCGCCTTCGATCGAGACCGTGTCCCCGGGCAAGCCGATTACGCGCTTTACGTATTCCTTGCCGGAGCCGTCCGGCGCGTCGATAATCACCACTTCGCCCCGGGCGGGGTCGGAGTAGTAGTTCGGGAATACCAAACATATCAACCGCTCGTTTTGGTGCAATGTCGGCTCCATGCTCTGGCCGATCACCATGGTGGTATTAAAGATAAATGTACGAATGAGTAAGGCCAATACAATGGCGGTTACGACCAGTTTTATCGCTTCCATGGCGAACGACTGCGACTTTTCTTCACGTTTCAAACCATTTCCCCTTTCTTAATCTGACTATTCATTTTATCATAAAATCCCGATTTCCCACAGATGCAGCAAAAATCTCGCGAAAGCCACTGTGTTCTTGCAAATTCAAAGGGGCTGTGATAAAATTCTACAAGTTAAGGTCCGTAGGGATAATTTCACAGTCGGAGGTGAACCATGGCAAATATCAAGTCCGCGATTAAGCGAATTGACGTTACGAAAAAGCAAACCTTGCGCAACAAAACCATTAAAACCGGTATCAAGACTTCCATCCGCAAGTTTGAAGATGCTCTTGAAAACGGCAATGTCGACGAAGCGAGAGAACTCCTCCGCACTGTCGACAAGAAGATGAAGAAGGCCGCTTCTAAGAACATTATCCATAAGAACGCAGCGGCGCGCAAAATGAGCCGCCTGTCCAAAAAACTCGGTATGGCCAACTAAAAAATGACCCGATCCGCGACGGATCGGGTTTTTTTTATGCCTCTATACTCGAAGCATATCCAAGAGCAAACCTTCCATCACCGCGCGATCGGATCCCGAAGAGGTCTTCATCTTCCGCTCCGCCGAGAGAATCAGCGCATAATGTCGCTTGAGCTGTGCTTCGGAAAGGCCGCGGCTGTTGGCGGCGATCTTTTTTCCCTCATAGGGCTT
The DNA here is from genome assembly GCF_030815095.1 of Aedoeadaptatus ivorii. NCBI lineage: Bacteria > Bacillati > Bacillota > Tissierellia > Tissierellales > Peptoniphilaceae > Aedoeadaptatus > Aedoeadaptatus ivorii. Next base: position 29,517 of record NZ_JAUSWF010000001.1, on the reverse strand, counting down.
TACGCCCATATAGCGAAACACTTCCACATCGTTCAGACCGGTGGCGCGCATATACTTATAGAACAAAAAATTGCCCGTCTGCCGCGCGATCATATAGAGGATGCGGGGCGCCGGCTCTTCTTTCGCCTCGAATTCGTCGAGTAGGCGGAGCATACGCGGGGCATCCTTTTTGGCGACGGCATCCAATAGATCGAATATGGTCTCGACCGAAAAGGGCACCATAAAGCTGTCTACGGCTTCCGCCGTCACCTCTTTGCCGGAAATGCTGACAATCTGATCCAAGGTATTGACCAATTCTCGCAAATCGCCCTCGTAACGACGCTCTTCGTAACCCGACTGGCGGATAAAACGCTCCATAACCTCCGGGCGAATTTTTCGGCCGTAGCCGGCCAAGTACGAAGCGATATAGTTTCTGAGTTGCCGGCCCTTCGGCCGCTCCATGGCGATTAGGCGGTCGCGTTTTTTGAAGCGGGTGTAGAGCTTTTGATTCTTTCGAATCGCCGCCTCCCCCTCTAAGAGGAGGAGGATCGTAGAATCGGGAATCTCGAAGACCGCCTCCAAAAACGCGTCGATGTCCGGTGCCCCGGCGAGCACGCCGCTATCTTTTACCACCACCATGCGCTTTTCGCTCATAAAAGGCAGGGTGTTCGCCTTAGCGATAATCTCCTCTGCGACGGGGGCCGCCACGTCGTAGTTCAAATCCCGCATGGCCGCGTCGATATATTTTTCTTCTATTTTTCGGCGCCGCTCCTCCATACCGTATTTTTCCGGCCCGTGGAGGAGATAGGCCCCCTTATAGTCCATTGTGTCCATATCTCTTCTCTTTTCTTACAATATTCGGCGCCCATTCGGACGATGCCTATACAGAGTACCATGAAGAGGAAAAAAATCATACCGCGCGCCATAGAAATCCGCGTCGTGCGAAAGGCATCGACCGCGATGCTATCGCCGTAAAAATCCATGCGCACCGCCCCGTCCTCGGTCTTTTTATAGGGAATTCTATGCTCTTTCAGGCGTTCCAACACTTCTTCGTGGGGATGGCCGTAAGGATTGTCTTTTCCCGCCGAGATCAATGCCAAATCGGGCCGAGTGTTTATCAGAAACGCTTCCCCGGTCGATGTGCGGGAACCGTGGTGGCCGAGCTTTACGATCCCGCGCTTGCCGGGCCTTTGAAACAGAATCTCCTCTTCTCTTTGGGGAAGATCGCCCATAAAAAGCGCGGCATTCTCGCCGTAAAATACCTCCGCCACCATGGATGCGGCGTTATCGCCCCGCCCCACCGACGGGTAGAGCAGAATTCGACCCTGCCCCGCTTTATACATACCCGGCGCCGTGTGCACGCGACCCGCTACGCGCTCGATTTCTCGAAACAACGCGTCGTTTCCATCCGCTGCCGGCCCATATACGGCATCGATCGGCACCGCATCTTTTATAGAGAATATGCCTTGTGCATGGTCCATATCGTAGTGAGAAAGAACCACCGCATCGAGGCGCCCTACGCCTTGGTTTCTAAGAAACGGCAGCACATAGCGCCGCGCCGGATCGTTCGCACCCGCGCTTCCGCCGGTGTCGATCAGCGCGCAAAAATCCCCGCTACGCACAAAGGCGCAGTCGCCCTGGCCGACGTAGAGCTGGGTGATCGTAAGCGGCGGCGACAGGATATAGGTTGTACTGAGTGCCGCAAATGCGACCCCCACCGCCTGCAGAATGAGCACCCGCCCCGCCCGTTGCGTAAGCCGGCGCCACGGAAAGAGCACCGCCGCATGGATCGCCGCGATATACGCCGCGCTTTCCGGAAGCGAAAAAGCGGGGAGCACCCAGCTCGAGGAAAGCATAGCGATCGCATCGGTAAAGCCGAACAGCGCGCTCAGCACGAGGTGCAGGAAAAATGCCGTCCCCAAAGCGAGGGGCGGTGCGATCGCCGCAAATCCAAGCAACAGTATGCCGCCGATCAAAACGATCGATGCCGCGGGCAATACCACGACATTGGCGAGAATACCCGCCCACGAGATGCCGCCGGCGGTCTCAAGCAACAGCGGTGCGATCAGTGCCGTTACCGAGACAGAGGCGACGAGTCCGTCGCGTAGGACGCCGCCGGTGGGAAGCAGCGGTCGGAGTTTCGGGTACAGAAAAAACAGACCGTATACGGAAAAGAAACTGAACAAAAAGCCCCTATGGAATATGTAAAAGGGATTGCACAGCAAAAATACGCCGGCGCTGAAAAAGAGCGCATACATCGGATCCGCCGGCACATTCTTTGCCCGGGCGAGATCGCGAAAGAGGACCATCGCCCAAATCCGCATGCCGCCCACGGGAAAGTCTGCGAGAAAGAGATAGGCCGCCAAAAACAGATGGATCCAGAGTACGCGAAAGGCGACGGGTGCGGTGAGGCGGCGGAGCACCTTCTCCCAAAGCAGGATCCACACGCCGATATGCAGCCCCGACACCGAGAGGATATGTACCAGATCCAGCGTTCGCAAACTGTCCGTGCTCTTCGCCTCCGCGCGGGTACCCAACACCATGGCAGAAAGCACATCGGCATCCCGCGGCGGCAAATGCCGATCGAAGACGCCCCGCAGTCGCCGCACGAGCGATTCGCGCCCCGCCAATAGAGATCCCGGCGGATCTGTTTCCGCTTTAGAAAGCATCTCTTCCGCCACCGGCCGTATCGTACGCATTATGCCGCGGGAGAGGGCGTAGCGCACATCGTCCGGCTGCCCGGGGTTTTTTGGTCGCTCGGGATAGCGCACCGGTCCCCGCACGACCATCTCCGTCCCCGCCGGCGGCATGGATTCCGACAGCACCCGTGTCCTCTTGCCGATCCCCGCCGAAAGATCATAGTAATGCGCCTCGCTCTTCACCACCCGTCCCCGCGCCGCAAACCGATACGGCCCCGCTGTAACCGATGCCGTCTCGTGCATACACCACGCAAACGACGCCGCCATCAAAAGCGCACCCAAAACAAGCCCGCCCCGCCTACATAAGGCGGCGCCGCCGACGGCAAACAGAAAAATTAAAAAGAACAGATCGCTCGAGACGCAATCGGCGAAAAGGCATCCCGCGGCGAACGCCGAACACAGGAGAAACCACGGTCGTTTCACGGCTACACTCTCCTAAACCGAGTATTTGTGTTAAAATAGAGGAAAACTGCGAAGGAGGCATCTATGGCATTATATATGACCGATCCCTATCGGAAGAAGATGGAAATCACCATCCCCCCGACGGTACATAGCAAGGGATATGAGCACTTTTTACTGGAAGACAGCATCGTTCAACCCCCGGTGGAGGGCTATACCCGCGGCGATCTCGCCTATTATAACGATAAACCCATCTCGTACTCCGTCGATGAAAACGGCAGGATTCAATACCGCATAAAGGACATCTCCGCCGGCGAGACGGGAACTTTGTCCATAGATTGGTCCCGCAGACTGCAGAATATGCAGAACAATTTGGCACGCATCCTCTTTGCCGATGCGGCGGCGACGCTGCTGCACGCGGACGTGCTGGGCGCCGAAACCGAAGACAAATGCTATCTTCTGGTTGATACCCAAGATGTGGGCTTTATGACCTTGGAAAAGCTGGAAAACCTGGTCAATCACCTGATCGAATCGAATCTGCCCGTAGTAGAAAAAGACGGAAAGCTCTCGGTCTCGGGCGTAGAATCCGCAGTCTCCTATGCCCCCGCACCGAGCGCCACCGGCGAGTTGGCGCTCTTTGCGATCACCGATGCCGAAAAAACCGAAGACGGCATTCGCCTCTATTTCCTCTGCGGCGCGGAAGCGCTCGAGGACTATCGGAAGCATCGCTACCTGAAAAACAATCTGTCCTTATATCTTAAGGAAGACGCCCCCGCCGGCATTTGGCAGGCGGTCAAAAAATTACAGGGACAGATCGACACCCTAAAGCAGGAAAAACAGGAACTGGAATCCCGCCTCGGACTGGAGCAGGTACAGGAATTTATGGACCGCCGCCGGAGCATCAACGGCTACGGCTATATCTATCTGACCCTCGAAAACATCAATTTTAAGAACTTCAAAAATTTGACCGGCGCCATCCAAAGAAAACCCCGCACCGTACAGATTTACGGCATTCCCAACGGCAGCGAGGCTCAGATCCACGTGATCCGCAGTCAGGATACCCATGTGGATCTGAAGAAGATCTTAAACGATCTGGAAAAAGAAAGAGACGGCATCGACGGCACGGGCAATATGTACCGCGTCCAATTAAATGTCGCCTATCGCGATATGGCGCATATTATGGAGGCATTTTTGATGCGAATCCAAAGCGAACTGGCATCGGCGCAATAAAAAATCGGCTATTCGGCCGATTTTTTTGTGCCCGTTTTAGATCTTCCGAACGACGGCGCCGGCATCGTCCACCGCGAGGGTGCGGATCTCCCAATGCGCATCGAGGGGAGCGGCAATGCGCTCCCATGCGCTTTGAATCGCTTCCGCGTCCTCGGTCGCCGCGGTCAAAAACAGAAGCGTCGGACCGGCACCGCTGATCAGCATTTTCCCTTTTTTCGTCTCTTCGATCGCCGCCATGGCATCATAGCCTTGAATCAGCGGCCCCCGGTAAGGCTGGTGGATGCGATCGCCCGCACCCCGTAGGAGCGCCTCGAAATCTCCGGTCTCCAAGCCGTAGACCAAAAACGCCATATTGCCGATATTATAGACGCAATCGCCATAGGCCAACGCCTCGGGGAGCGCCGCCCGCGCCTTCTCCGTCGACAGATCGAAGTCCGGAATGGCGACGATGGGCGTAAAGTCCGACGCCCGCTTCAGTTTGCGGTAAAACACCCCGTCCGGTCCGGGGGCGCTTACGACACAGCCGCCCAACAACGCCGGTGCCACATTGTCCGGATGCCCCTCGAAATCCGACGCCATCTCGAGGATCTCGTCGCGAGAAAAGGGAGAGCCCAAAAGCGCGTTCGCCCCCGCCATACCGCCCACGATGCAGGTGGCGCTGCTTCCCAGCCCCCGCGCCATGGGCACCTCGGCTTCTACCGCATAGACAAAGCCGTCCATCGGCCGCTTGGCCCGTCGAAATACGACCTCGGCGCTACGGTAGATCATCGAATCCCGATCCACTTCGCCGCCGTCCATAGAAAACGTAAAGGTATTGTGTAGATTTAGCGCCATGCCGATCACGTCGAAACCCGGCCCCATATTTGCCGTCGTCGCCGGCACCCTTACCTCAATCATAAAAACCCTCCTGTACGACTGTACGCATTTCCTCTACATCGATCGTATCTTCAAAGCGCAGGGGCAGGTCGAAGACCGCCGCCAAGGGCGCGGGGATCGGGACGCCGCTTAGCGCTTCGATCTTTTCCAGTTGCGCGCGCTCGTCGTCTTCGTCGATGCCCAGAGCTCGCGCTACGGTGTCGGGGAATTTATAGGGACTCGCCGTCGCCATTACCAACACGTGGCGCGCGGCACCGTGCTTTTTCATCCCGTCGTAGGCCACGGCGGTATGGGGATCCATCAAATAACCGTCCCTCTCAAAGACCTCGCGAATCCGCGCCTCCGCCTCCGCATCACCGGACCAGTAGCCGACCAGCTTAGAGCGGCGAATCGCGTCTATGGGTACGCTATATTTCCCCGCCTCTTTCAGGGCGTCGATCCGCTCGCGGATCTTGTAGTCCCTACCGAGTATGCGGTGCAGATACCGCTCTATATTGCTCGCCACCAGAATATCCATCGACGGCGAAGTCGTCTTGTAAAAGGGGCGATTCGCATCGTAAACGCCCGTGCGAATAAAATCGGTAAGTACATTGTTTCGATTGGAGGCGCAGATAAAATCTCCGATGGGCAGAGACATCTCCTTTGCGTACATGGCCGCCAAAATATTGCCGAAGTTTCCCGTGGGCACCGCCACATCCACCTTCTCTCCCATCTCGATCGTGCCGCGGCGCACCAGTTCCAGGTACGAGTAGATATAGTAGACGATCTGCGGCACCAATCGGCCGATATTGATGGAATTCGCCGAGGAAAACGCGATCCCCACTTCTTCTCCTCGGCGCCGAATTCCTTCGTCGGCGAAGATCTCCTTGACCGTGCGCTGGGCGTCGTCGAAATTGCCCCGCACGGCATAGACGTGTACATTCTTCCCTTGCTGCGTCGCCATCTGCCGCATCTGCATGGGGCTTACCCCGCCCGCCGGATAAAATACGAAAATATCGGTGTTTTCCACGTCTTGAAATCCCGCCAAAGCGGCCTTTCCCGTGTCGCCGCTGGTGGCGGTAAGGATGCGCACCCGGCGCCCCTCTGCCGAGGCGGACATCAAGCGGGGCAGCATCTGAAGGGCGAAGTCTTTAAACGCCGCCGTGGGCCCGTGAAAGAGCTCCGCCACCGTACATTCGCCGAGATCGCAAAACCCCACGACGCCGGGCGTGCGAAAATCGCCATAGGCCGCCTGCGTCCAGGAACTTAGCGCATCGTAATCGAAAGCCGGGAAAAACTGCGCGAGCACCGCCGCGGCGAGCGCCGGGTACGGCGCGTCAAGAAAATCCGCATAGGAAAACTTCGGCAGGGTTTCGGGCACATAGAGCCCGCCGTCGGGCGCGGGACCGCGAAAAATCGCCTCTTTCTCGTCTGCGATTTGGGATCGGTCTCGGGTGGAATAATACTGCATCACTCTCTCCTCTCGTTCAATGCCTTTCTTAATTTATTAGAAAACAGTTTACGCCACTTGATGGTCGGAATCAAGGGCGAGAATAGGTTTTCATATTTCGATAATATTTTCACTAATCGGTAGAAATTCTTCTCCCTATCTATTATAATGGAGAAAAGGAGAATATATGGGAGGAAAATATGTTTAAGATTCAAGAAAAGAAAGACTTGGCGCCAAATGTGTTTCTGTTGCGCATCGACGCCCCCCGCGTCGCCAAAGCGGCACAACCCGGACAGTTTGTAATCGTTATCGCAGACAAGACGGCCGAGAGAGTTCCCCTCACCATCGCCAACTTCGACCGCAAAGAAGGCTGGGTCGACCTCGTCGTGCAGGCCACCGGTCCCTCCACGAAAAAGCTCGCTTCCAAGGAAGTCGGCGATCATCTGAAGGACTTCGTCGGCCCGTTGGGCGTTCCCTCGGAATTTATCCATATCGACGATGAAGAGCTCAAGACGAAAAAGTACTTATTTGTCGGCGGCGGCATCGGCGCCGCCCCGGTGTATCCCCAAGTTCGCTATTTCTCCGAACGCGGCATCCGTTGCGATGTCATTATCGGCTTTAAGAACAAAGACGCGGTCATCTACGAAGAAGAATTCAAAGATCTGGACTGCAATCTCTATGTGTGTACCGACGACGGCAGCTACGGCTTTAAGGGCATGGTCACCGAAAAGATCGACGAATTGATCGCCGAAGGCAACGAATACGACGTATGCGTCGCCATCGGACCGATGATTATGATGAAGTTCGTCTGCCTCACCACGAAGAAATACGATCTGCACACCATCGTATCTTTGAACCCGATCATGGTCGACGGCACCGGCATGTGCGGCGCCTGCCGAATTATGATCGACGGCGAGACGAAATTTGCCTGCGTACACGGCCCGGAATTCGACGGCCACAAGGTAGACTTCGATTTGGCGATGAAGCGGCAAAGACAATATATCGACGTGGAAAAGACGAAAGGCCAACAAGTTTGGAGGAATGCATGATGGATCGCTTTAAGAGAGTTCCCGTACGGGAACAGGAACCCGACAAGAGAAACAAAAACTTTGAAGAGGTTTGCTACGGATACAACGAAGAAGAGGCGATGACCGAGGCAAAACGCTGCCTGAACTGTAAAAATCCCCAATGTCGCACCGGATGCCCGGTTTCCATTGACATTCCCGCCTTTATCCACGAAATCTCCGAAGGCAATCACGAACAGGCCGCCAGGGAATTATCCAAGTACACCGCCCTCCCCGGCGTATGCGGACGGGTATGTCCTCAGGAAAGCCAATGCGAAATGCACTGCGTATTGAAAAACAAAGGCGATGCGATCAGTATCGGCAAATTGGAACGCTTTGCCGCCGACTACGCCCGTGAAAATAATATTCAGACCATGGAAGTCGAAGCTCCCAACGACCACAAAGTCGCCGTGGTCGGCGCGGGCCCCGCGGGCATTACCGTCGCCGGCGAACTCGTGAAAAAAGGCTACGACGTCACCGTATTTGAATCTCTGCAAAACGCCGGCGGCGTATTGGTCTACGGCATTCCCCAATTCCGTCTGCCCGACAAGGTCGTCGACAGCGAAGTCCAAAAACTGAAGGACCTCGGGGTCAAATTCGAAACCAACACCATCGTCGGCCGCACCATGTCCGTAGACGGCATTCGCCTCGAAGGCTACGATGCGATCTTCTTGGGAACCGGCGCCGGACTCCCTCGCTTTATGAATATCCCCGGTGAAAACTACAACGGCGTATTCTCCGCCAACGAGTTCCTCACCCGTACCAATCTGATGCACGCCTACGAAGCCGGCTACGACACCCCGATTATCGCCGGCCGAAAGACCGCCATCATCGGCGGCGGCAATGTCGCCATGGACGCGGCCCGCGTCGCCAAGCGATTGGGCGCAGACGTCACCGTCGTCTACCGAAGAACGCAGGAAGAACTCCCCGCTCGTCTGGAAGAAGTGCACCACGCCATGGAAGAGGGCATCGAATTCCGCTTCCTCGCCAGCCCCGTAGAAATCCACGCCGACGAAGACGGCTGGGTCAAGAGCATGACGGTGCGTCCCATGGAATTGGGAGAACCCGACGAATCCGGCAGAAGACGCCCCATCCCCCTCGAAGGACAGGACTACGAATTGGAAGTCGACACCGTCATCATGGCGCTGGGTACCAACCCCAACCCCTTGATCACCTCGACCAACCCCGATATCGAAACCAATAAACGCGAAGGCATTATCGTCGACGAATTGGGACAAAGTTCCGTCGATGATATTTTCGCCGGCGGCGACGCCGTCACCGGTGCGGCGACGGTTATCCTCGCCATGGGCGCGGGCAAACAGGCCGCAGAAGGCATCGACAAATACATCAAAGAAAAATTCGGTGAATAATCACAGGACGGCAAAAGGCAGGTCAAAATTGACCTGCCTTTTCTTATATCCTGATCTCGATTTTACAAACTTATGATCTAATATATACGATCGCATGCGCCATATTCTATAAAGGAAGGCGGCGAATGTGCATATCTATGCGTTCTCGGAATCGCATTCGCCGCCGCCACAGCAGTCGCCCTTTTTCGAATCCTCGCTGTGGCGACAACCGTGATGTCCTTCCCCATGATGATGGCCTTCCCCGTGGCGGCACGCATGATGCCCTTTCCCGTGGTGATGGCCTTCCCCGTGGCGGCACGCATGATGGTGCCCTTCGTCGTGATGGCCACAGGAGCCGCCGTCCGCATCGCCTGCAAAGATAGAGGGGGCTTGCTCCATCTTGTGCATCAGTTCGTGAATATGTTCGTGGATCGCATCGTCTCCGAGGATGGTTTCCAGATCGATCCAGATATCGGCGGCGAGTTCATAATTTTCGTCGGATTCCGCGCGCTCGGCGAGCTTTTTGAGGATCTCCGCACGCCCCTCCGATAGGGTGCCGGTAATCCCATTCGCCTGCAGATAGTCGGCAAATTCGTCTTCCGACGCCGGCTCTACCTCCGGATATTTTTGGCGCAGGAGGATGAGATTGCCCTCCGCCTCGCTATTTTCTTCGTCGTAATCCAGCGCGATCATCGAACAGGCGAGGGCCAAATTCGCGCGGCCCTCTTTATAGAGGAAATAGCCTTCGTTGGCAAAACATTCGGCGAAGTCGGCGGCGCGGTAGGCGTTTTGAAATGCCTTTCGATTCATCGCCTTCGCTTCGTCCTCTCGGCCGGTCATGCGATACAGCTTCGAAAGCGTCAGCCTATTGGTGACCGATGCGGGATTGACCGCCAGCGCGTCGTTCAAATAGCGCTCCGCCCGGTCATAGGCCTTCAGCTCCAGCGCCAAACCGCCCCGCACGCTCAAATAGATTTCGACCTCGGGGCCCGCGATAGGCACGCTCTCGTCCGTATGCGCCACGCGGTATAACACTTCTTCGACCAAAGATTGAAAGGAACGCAGCGGCTCGTCGTCTTCCAATGCCGCCAGCGCGACGGCAATCACCGGCGATTCTTCGGCGATGGTTTCTGCAATCGCGTCGGCCGCAGCAAAATCTTCTTGTAAAATCTTTTCAAAGACGCCTTCCAACAGGATGTAAAAGCGGCCGAGATCCCCTTCGGATGCCGCTACGCTTCGAAACTCCTCTTCTCCGGCGTCCCTTTCTCGTATGCGACGCTTGCCGTATTCCAGTAGGGCTTCGGCGCGCTCGGTCTCCCCGGCGGCGTGGAGTCGCTCCACTTCGTCGGATATGCGGTTCAGATCCTCCGCATAGTCCCCGGAGAGGCTCTCTATAAAATCGATTGTTTTTTTGTCCATGTGTACCTCCTATACCCAGTATAGCAAAAGCACGAAAGGAGATGTTATGGCAAGTCATATCGCCCATTATTTTTTCGGAAAGCGTATCCTTACCCTATTGCCGGATGCCGCGCAAGCAGTCGCCCAAAAGTACGAAGCGCATTTTTCAATCGGCAATCAGGGACCCGATATTTTTTTCTTTGCCTTACCCTATCGGGCGGACAATCTCGGGAGCCGCATTCACGCCGAGAGCCTGTCAAAACTGCTGCGGCAAAATCGCGGTTGGATCCGCTATTCCGATCGCAACAATCCTACCTGGGCCTATCTTTTGGGCCTGCTCTGCCATTTTTCTTTGGACATCTCCCTGCACCCCTTTATCGATCGCATCGAAGACAGAGTCGCCCTGGACCATATGACCATGGAGCGGGAGCTCGACCGCGCGGTGCTCGAAGAAGAAGGCATCGATCCGCTTCGGTTCGTTAGCCGCGACATTCTTCCCCATCCGGATAAGGTGGCGGATGCCATCGTGCCGGTCTACGGCCGCTACGAAGGCGGCGACATCCACGCCGTACGCAGTGCCCTGTTTTCCTTTCGCCTCGTGGAGATGCTCTTTCACGTCTCCTCCCCCGGCGCGTACGATCGAAAGATGCGACTACTGCGCCTGTTGGGCATGCAAAAATCCTTCGGCGGCAAGTTGATGCACGACAAAGGATTTTTCGAATCCCGCTATATCACCACCCCCGCCTTAATGACACGCATGCGCCTCGCCTATCCCGTCGCCGTCGAGGCGATCGAGGCGCTGTATGAAGGCGAGGACGCCTATCCGCCGTTTTTTGATCTGAATTTCAGTGGAGTGTGACATGAAAAACTTTACCGTCTCCGAACGCAATTGGATGCTCTACGACGTCGGCAATTCCGCCTTCGTCCTCTTGGTGACGACCATTCTCCCCATCTACTTTCGAAGCCTTACCGATCGGGCGGGCATCTCCGCCACCGACTACTTCAGCTACTGGGGGCTGGGAATGACGATCTCGACCGTATTGATCGCCTTGGCGGGCCCCTTTCTGGGTCGCATCGCCGACGGAAAGATCGGCAGGCGCAGGAGCTTTTTGGTCTCCGTCGCCTTTGCGGTCACGGTTTCATTGCTATTTCCGTTTTTCCCCGATTGGCGCAGTTTTCTGATCGCCTTTATATTGGCGAAGGCGGGCTATAACGCCTCTTTGATCTTTTATGATTCGATGCTCGTCGACGTGACGAGCCCCGAAAATATGGACCGCGTCTCCGCCACGGGCTTTGCATGGGGCTATATCGGAAGCTGCATTCCCTTTGTCCTCTCGTTGGCGGTGATATTGCTTTTTCCCAAGATGGGCCTCGATACCGGAGTCGCCATGGGAATCGTTTTTTTTATCAACGGGCTTTGGTGGCTCCTCTTTACGCTGCCGGTCCTAAAGACCTATCGGCAAACCCACTTTTCGACAGAGGCCGCCTCGTTTTCCGATATGGCGAAGACCCTGAAACACATTCGCAGGGACAAGGCGCTCTATCTGTTTTTATTGAGCTTTTTCTTCTACATCGACGGGGTCTATACCATTATCAATATGGCCACCGCCTACGGCGAATCGCTGGGGCTCGATTCCTCGGGTCTTTTGCTCGCGCTTTTGGTGACCCAGATCGTCGCCTTCCCCGCCTCTTTGCTCTTTGCGCGGCTCTCCAAAAAATACCCCGCGTACCGGCTGATCGCCCTCTGTATCGTCTGCTACGCGGGCATCGCCCTATTTGCCGTACAGCTCGACAGCTTGGCGGAATTTTGGTTCCTCGCCGTCGCCGTCGGCCTCTTTCAGGGCGGGATCCAGTCCTTGAGCCGCTCTCACTTTGTCCGCCTGATCCCCCCGGAACGAAGCGGCGAATACTTCGGCATCTTCGACATCTTCGGCAAGGGCGCATCGATCATCGGCACGCTTATGATCTCGGCGCTCACGACCTTGTTGGGCAGCCAATCCCGGGCGATCTTTTCGCTGGTGATAATGTTTTTGATCGGACTCTTTTTATTCCTCGCCTCCGTTCGCGAAATGCGTAAAACCGATCAGTAGACGACCCCGCCAAAACCCCAAGCGAGTGGACATCGGTTCGCTCGTTTTTTTGATCTCCGAATGCGAGGAGGTCCTGACGCCGCGCCGAATGTACTATATAATACCCATACACCCATTTGACAGAAATTCCAAAGGAGAATACATAGTGATTCGAAGCTATTCCGAACTATTAAAGCGTTTCATCGATTTTACAGATACCAAACTGATCGTCCTCGCCAATGCCCTGCGCTACGACACCTCGTATATCAGCAAATGGTGTTCCGGCACTAAATTGCCCACGGCAAAGGCGATCCACGAGATCAACGACACCCTCGGTGCGATCTTTGCCGAAGCCATTATAGAAGAGGACGCGCTCCCCTTTTTCTACCATACCTTCCATATCGACCGCCGGGGTCTTCAAGATCTTACCGAAGACCAGCTCGCAAAAAAGATCACACAAATTCTAAACGACGCCTACTACGAAGCGGCGCCGGAGCCCTTTGTCGAAGTGGGCGGCAACGAGCTCGCCTTTCACGCGGGAACCTACAAAGTGAAAAAACAGATTGCGGAAATCTTAAAGGACTTGATAATCCTGGGCGATGCGGAACCGCTCTATATTTGGACGAATTTTGACGTGTTTTCGCCGCAGATGAAGTTTATCCTGGACATTATCAAAGAGTACCAGCTGAACGATCGTCAGATTACCGTAGCGGCGGGCTACACATTCGACGAGACGGCAAATTCCCTACAACTTTATCGACTGATGAGCGCATACAGCAATCTTTCGATTGAGCTCTACGATACGAGTCCCCTCAGCGGCTTTAAATTTATCGTGATTGAAGACAAGTTCTTTTCCAACTTTACCATCGACAACGAAGGAAACTTTGAGACCGTCACCTATAGCTTCGATCTGGATCTCGTGCGGGAATTTTCGGATTTTATCACGGCCAAGGTACCCAATCCCGACTATGCGCTCAAGACCATCGACTCGGAAGAGGTGGCGAGCAGCAATTTCCGCACAAACTTCTACACCGGAAGCCAGTTCAAATTCTTAAACGGCTACGGATTCGAGTTCCTCCTGCCGCCCGAAGTCGTCTCCGACATCGTCGAGAGCAATCAAAACGGGGACGGCACCTCGGCGGAAATCCAAGAGATCAAGAAATTGGAAGTGATCTGGGAAGAGCTCTTTATCAACGCGGAGATCGATTTTTTTATGCCCCGTTCCTCCCTCTTCGAATATATGGAACACGGCTATATCATGCACTGCGGCATTCACTACCGGCTGCGCCCCGAACAGCGATCCCGCCACTATGCCCATATCATCGAATGTATGCGCAACAACCCCAAGATTCAATTTTATCTGATCGACGATTTCGCCACGAGGAATCTAAAGAACTACAAGGAATTTAACTTCCACTACAACGGAACGCAGTGTTTCTTAAAAAATAGCAAATTGGCGAAGACCGCAGAGATCTCCGTCGTGACCGATCCCCGATTGATGGATCTCTTTGAAAGCCTTCTCGGAGAATTAGAAGCCAACAATGCCTATATCGCCTACGACGCGGACAGTTTGGAATCTTTGCTGACCAAATACGAGAAGATCTTTAACCCTTCGAGGGACTAGAAATTCCGTCGATCGAATTTTCTTCGCAAAAAAATCGTGCCGGCGAGAACCGAATCTCGCCGGCACAATTTTTTATGTCGCATAAGGGGTGTGGACAATGCCCGATGTGTTTCTCGTTATGCCAAGGCGCCATGGGCGGCGATGACGTCCTGGAGCGCGCTCGCGGAGTGGTTGAACTTTTCGCGTTCTTCGCCCTTCAGTTCGATATTTAAGGTCTGTACGACGCCCTCTCTCCCCACAATGGCGGGCAAACTCAGATAAGCATTGCTGATGCCGTTGTTGTCCTCTAAGAAGGTAGAGACCGGTAGAATGCAGTGTTCGTCTTTGAGGATCGCCTTTACAATCCGCGTTACGGACATGGCGATGGCATACGAAGTGTTGCCCTTGCGCTGAATGACCTCATAGGCGGCATTGCGCACGTCGTTTTCGATGTCTTCTCGAAGGGCGGGGGTGAACTCGATCCCTTTTTGTTCGGCAAAGGTCTCGATCGGAATGCCTTGAATCGTCATCAGATCCCAGGATACAAAAGAGGTGTCTCCGTGTTCTCCCAGCACATAGGCCTGTACGTCGTGGGGGCTGACATCCAAGCGGCGCGCCACTTCGTATTTTAAGCGGGAGCTGTCGAGAACCGTACCGGAGCCGATGATTCGCTCCTTCGGAAAGTGCGACAATTTGAGCGACAAAAGCGACTGAATGTCTACCGGGTTCGATACGACCAAGAGGATCGCATCGGGACTATACGCGGTGACTTGCGGAATAATGGATTCAAAAATCTTAATATTTCTTCCCACCAAATTGATCCGCGATTCTCCGGACTTTTGGGCGGCGCCCGCCGTAATCACGACGATATCGGAGTTTGCGGTCTTGTCATAATCCCCCGCCGTAATGGTCATGGGATTGATAAAACTGGCCCCGTGATTGAGGTCCATGGTCTCGCCTTCGGACAATTCTTCGTTCAAATCGACGACGACGAGTTCGTTGGCGAGGCCTGCCATGGTCAAAGAGAAAGCGGTGGAGGCACCCACGGCGCCTGCCCCGATGACGGAAATCTTTACATGTTCTTTCGACATAATCCAATCCTTTCATAAATATTTATACCATATGCTTGAGCTTAGAAAAAATATATCATAGCCACTTTGCTTCCGTCTATGAAATGCGTTGGGCACTTGTTGACCGCGTTTTCCCGAATTTGTAGGGTTGCCGTTTTTCAGGCATCTCGTTGCCCGTTGTTGACCGATTTGACCAAAAATGCAATCCATTGGCGAAGCCGAAGAGCCATTGCATAGACCCCGACGAGGAGCAAACAAAAAACGCACCGACCGCGCGGTCCGTGCGTTTTCTCTATATTGGGTTTATTCTTTGTTCGCGTTCTCGATAATTTCCTGCGCCAGTTGGGCGGGCACTTCTTCATAGCGCTCGAACTCCATGGTGAAAGCGCCGCGACCCTGGGTCATCGCCCGCAGATCGATGGCGTATTCAAACATTTCCGCCTGGGGCGCCTCGGCGATAATCAGCTGGCCGCCGCCCTTTTGCTGGTCCATACCCAGAATGCGACCTCTGCGTTTGTTCATGTCTCCCATGACATCGCCCATATAGTCGTCGGGTACGGTGACTTCTACCCGCATAATGGGCTCGAGCAGCACGGGGTTCGCCTCGGGGATCCCCTTCTTAAAGGCGAGGGACGCCGCCATCTTAAAGCTCATTTCGTTGGAGTCCACATCGTGGTAGCTGCCGTCATAGAGCACGGCCTTGACGCCGACCACGGGATAGCCCGCGAGGACGCCCTTTTCCATGGCATCGGCAAGGCCTTTTTCTACGGCGGGGAAGTAGTTTTTGGGGACGCTGCCGCCGAAGACTTCTTCGTCGAATACGAAGTCCTCGTCCGTGGGCTCAAAGCGAATCCACACATCGCCGTACTGGCCGGCGCCGCCGGATTGTTTTTTATGCTTCCCTTGTACCGAGGCGGTGCTTCGGATCGTCTCGCGATAGGGAATGATAAAGGGCACTTTGTTGACCGCCACCCCGAAGGTATTTTTAAGCTTTTCGAGGATCACGTCCAGGTGGACATTGCCCTGTCCGCCCACGGTAAGTTGTTTGGTCTCGGGATTTCTGACGATGACGATGCCCGGATCTTCCTCTTGGAGTCTGCGGAGCGACGTCGAGAGCTTTTCTTCGTCGTTTTTCGACGCCGCTTCGATGGCGTAGAAATATACCGGTTGCGGCATCTTTACCTTTTTGTAGATAACCGGATGCGCCTTATCCGCCAAGGTATCGCCGGTCTTGGTATGGGTCAATTTCGCGACGGCGCCGATGTCTCCGGCGTGAATCTCGTCTACGGGGAGTTGCTCCTTACCGCGAATCGCAAAGACCCCGGCGTTTTTCTCTTCGACGCCTTGGGAGGCATTATAGAGTCCCATATCCTTTTTGAATACGCCGCTCAGCACCTTAAAGATCGAGATTTTTCCCACATAAGGGTCGGTAATCGTCTTAAATACCACCGCCGAGAAGGGATCCGCATCGCCGATTTCGCGCTCTTCGCCGGATTCGTAGCGGAAGCCCGTATGGGCGCGCTCGTCGTCGGGTGCGGGCATATAGTTGACGATGGTGTTCAAGAGAATGTCGATCCCGATTCCCTTTTCGGCACTGCCGACCAATAGCGGCACGGCGTCCCCTTCCAAAAGCGCCGTCGTTACGCCGCGCAGCAGGTCGTCGCGGGTGAATTTATCGCCGCTGAAATACTTTTCCATCAGGACCTCGTCGGACTCGGCGACGACCTCCGCAATCTCTTCGTACATCCGCTCGGTCGCCTTGATCTGGTCGTGGTTGAGTTCGACTTCCGCCGGCGCCGCATCGGTATAACGGAATCCCTTTTGGAAGATAACGTCGGTAACGCCGACGAACTCTTCGCCCTCTCCGATGGGCACGGAGAAGGGAATGACCTTTTTGCCGAAAAGGCTCTCGATCTGTTCCATCAAGGCGCGGAAATTTACGTTCTCGCCGTCGATTTTATTGACGAAGATAATCCGCGGCAATCCGATCTCTTCGGTGTATTTCCACATCCGTTCCGTTCCCACCTGCACCCCGGCGGTGGCATCGATAATCATCAGTGCCGCTTCGGCGGCGCGCAGTGCGCCGATGGATTCGCTGATAAAATCCATATAGCCGGGCGTATCGATGATGTTCAGCTTCATCTTCCGCCATTCGATAGGAATAATGCTCGTACCGATGGACGTCCCTCTCTCCATCTCCTCTTTGGAGAAGTCGGAGACGGTATTTTTTTCGTCCACGTGGCCGATCTTTTTGGTCGCTCCCGATTGGAAGAGCATGGCCTCGGTTAAATTCGTTTTCCCGGAACCGCTGTGGCCTACGAGGGCCAAGTTACGGACCTGACTGGTGTTATAGACTTTCATGTGTAATTCCTCCTATCGTGCGGTTTCCCTTGCGGAAACGTTTTTATGTGTACGATTATACCATAAACGCGCATTTTTTTCAGTCTATTGATAACAATTTCACCATTCGAACCGATGATCTCACATGCCGTTTATGCCGCGCAGTGTATTTAAAAAATTTACGGATCGCTTTCGGGAAAAGGTTCGCCACTGCAACTAAAAAAAGACGAGCCCTCGCTCGTCTTTTCAAAATCAATAGGGATTGTCGCCCAGCATTTGGTCGATCTTGGATCGGGTCCAGCCGAAGGCGCCCCCGGAATGGATAAAGAGCACGTTCTTTTTGTCCTTCCAGTTGCCGCTCAACAGCTCGGAAATCGTGCCGTACATCGCCTTTCCCGTATAGACCGGATCGAGGATGATCCCGGTTTGGGAGACGAAGTCGCGGATAAACTCCAATTCTTCGGGCCGGCTGATGCCGTAGCCGATGCCCTGGTAGCCGTCTATGACGTGGGGATCTTCGACGACGACGTCGGTTGCGGCGATCTCGTTCATTTCGGCGAGAATCGGCGGCAACATGACTTCTTTGATGTTCTTTGCCGGGGCAAAGATGCTGATGCCGATAATATCTTTCTTCGTTTTTCGCAGGGCATCGGCATATAAAAGGCCCGCCAACATCCCCGCGGATCCGGTGGTGGAGATCACGGTGTCGAACTCGATCCCCATCTCTTTTTCCTGGGCGAGGATCTCGTCGAAGCAGTCCACATAGCCGAAGCTCCCCAGGCCGTTGGCGCCGCCCATGGGGATGATCATGACCGTTTTCCCCTCGGCCTCCAGCTCCGCCTTCCAATCTTCCATCAGTTCGTCCCGGCGGTTGTTGTAGTCTTCTCCGCTGATAAAGCGCAGTTTCGCCCCGGCGAGGATGTCCAAAAACACATTCCCCTCCGGCGGCACATCTTCCCTTCCGCCCAAAAGCAGATGGCAGTCGAAGCCCATTCGCGCACAGGCCATCGCCGTGGCGCGGCAATGGTTGCTCTGGGCGGCGCCGGTGGTGATGATGTCGGTAATGCCGTCGTCCAACGCTTTTTGCAATATATATTCCAACTTACGGATCTTATTTCCGGTTACGGATATACCGGTCATATCGTCTCGTTTTACGAAGAGATTGGCGGGTAAATCCGCATCCATCAACTGTACTTGCTCGATGCGCGTCGGCGTATTCGCCAAAGTCAATTTTTTCATGGGATCACCTCAATATGATACTCCGTCTTTTTTGTCGGCGGTTTGCAGCACTTCCCATCGCTTCTCGTCGTAGCGCGCCACAGAGAGTCCGGCGCTTTCGGGGATGGGCCGGTGCCAAAAGTTTTCGATCGAAACGCCTTCCATGCAGTTGAGCATCGCCCGAATGCTGACGCCGTGTGCCACGACGAGGATCGGGCCCGTCTCTTCGGTCTCGATGTGCCGAAGAAAGGATTCGATCTTTCGGTACAGATCGTGAAAGTTTTCCGTCCCCGAAAAACCGAAAGCCTCCGGCGATTCGAAGTAGATCTTGCACATCGGGTCGTCTTGGATCTCTGAAAAGAGCTTCCCCTCCCAGGGACCCAGCGGGAGTTCCCGTAGCGCTTCTACCTCTATTATGGGAAATTTTCTGTCGTTACGCAAGATCTCGGCGGTCTTTTTTGCCCGCCCCAGGTCGGAACAGTAACAGGATCGAAACGGCAGATGGGCGAGGGTTTTCGCCATTTTTTCGATTTCCTCTATCCCCGCCTCGGTTAAGGGCGAGTCCTGTCGGCCCTGGATGCGATCTTCCCGATTCCACTCCGTCTGGCCGTGGCGGAGAATATACAGCTCGATCACTCCGCTTTGGTGAGGTCGAATTGAATCATTTCGTCGTTGAGTTCCGTGGCGTCGCAAATGAGTTCGGCTCTGTCCATGGTTTCGGCGAGAGTCTCATCCATAATGTCGTCCTTGACATTTTCCAGCGCCTCCGCCACCTTGTCGGAGCAGTTGTAGCGGATGCGGATGCGGTCGGTGACTTCGTAGTCGTTGGATTTTCTCTGCTTTTGTACCTTGGAGATAAATTCGCGGACATAGCCTTCCGCCACCAAGGACTCGGTGAGTTCCGTATCGAGAATGACGAAGAGATTGTCCTCCATGCTGACGTCAAAGCCCTCTTTCGCGGTGATATCCACCAAGACGTCTTCCAAGAGCACTTCGGTCTCTTCGCCTTCTAAGGTCATGGTGACCGATCCCTTTTCCTTGAGTTCGGCATACAACGCCTTGGCATCCCGTGTAGCAAGTTCTTTTTTGAAGTCGCGGATCTTCGAGCCGAATTTTTTGCCTACGGTCTTAAAGTTGGGCTTCAAATTGTAATGCATATATTCGGAAAGATCTTGTTTGAACACGACGTCTTTGACATTCAGTTCTTCTTTGATCAGTCCGGTGAGGTCGCCGACGAGATCTTCTAAGTCGCCGTCGATCAAGACCTGCGACAAGGGCTGACGCACCTTGATCTTGGCATTTTCCCGGCCGGCGCGGCCCAAAGTGACCAGGGTGCGCACGATGTCCATCTTTTTCTCGAGCTGCACATCGATGGCCTCCTCGTCCACGGCGGGATAGCGCTCCAAGTGGATGCTCTCGCCGCCGACGAGAGTTTCGTAGAATTCCTCGGCGACAAAGGGGGCGATGGGAGAGATCATCTTGCAGACGCCCAAGAGGACGTCGTAAGTGGTCTTAAAGACGGCATTTCTCGAGGGACTGTCCGCCTCGTCCCAGAAACGCCTTCTGTTTCTGCGGATATACCAGTTGGACAGGTCTTCTGCGACGAAATCTTGGATTTCCCGCACGACTTTGGTGATCTCGTGGGCTTCCATATTTTCGATTACATTTTGCAGGAGGCTGTTGTACTTGGAGAGAACCCAGCGGTCAATCTCTTCGTATTCGACTTCCATCTCTTCTCGAGGGTCTACGCCGTTTAAGTTGGCATAGAGGGTAAAGAAATTGTGCAGATTGCGCAGAGAGCGGAAGAACTTGCCCTTTACCTCGCGCAGGCCGTCTTCGTCGAATTTCGTCGGCGTCCACGGCGGAGAGACATACATCAGGTACCAGCGCACGGCATCGGCGCCGTATTCCTTAAAGAGCGCTTCGGGAGAGACGGTATTGCCCCGGCTCTTGCTCATCTTTTTGCCCTCTTTGTCGAGGATCAGGTCGTTGACCAAGACGCTCTTGTAGGGAGATTGTCCGGTCATATAGGTCGAGATGGCGAGCAGCGAATAGAACCAGCCGCGCGTCTGGTCGATCCCCTCGTTGATAAATGCCGCCGGGAACAATTCGTCGAAATCGTCGGCGTGTTCAAAGGGGTAATGCCATTGGGCAAAGGGCATGGAGCCGGAATCGAACCAGCAGTCGATGACGTCTTTTTCCCGCACCATTTCGCCGCCGCAGTCGCATTGCAGATGTACGTCGTCCACATACGGGCGGTGCAGTTCGATGTTTTCGTCGATGTCTTCGACGGCGCGCTCCACCAATTCCTTGCGGCTGCCCACCGAATCGATCTTGCCACAGTCCGGACAGCGCCATACGGGAAAGGGCGTGCCCCAATAGCGAGAGCGGGAGATCGCCCAGTCGTTTAGGTTTTCGAGCCAATTGCCGAATCGCTTTTCGCCGACGAAATCCGGATACCAGTCGACGCCGGCGTTGTTTTCGACCAATTTTTCTTTGTATTTGGTCACCGCGATATACCAAGACGGATGGGCGTAGTAGATCAGCGGCGTCTTGCATCTCCAGCAGTGGGGATAGTTGTGGACGATGGTCTCTTTGGAGAAGACCTTGTCTTCTTTTTTCAAAAAGTCGATGATCTCTTCGTTGACGTCGTGTACAAAGCGGCCCTTCCACAGGGTCTCGGTAAAGTTCCCCTCTTCGTCCACGGGCCGTACGAATCCTAAGCCATAGCGGTGGCCGGTCTGGTAGTCGTCTTCCCCGAAAGCCGGCGCGGTATGCACGATCCCGGTTCCGTTGTCGGTGGTGACATAGTCCGCACAGACCACCATAAAGGCCTTGCCTTCAATGGAGACCTGATCGATCAACTGCTCGTATTCCCGGTACTCCAATGCGCTTCCCGGCATCGTCTCGAGAATCTCGTATTCGTCTTTGAGCACATCGTCGATCCGCGCCGAAGCGAGATAATACACATTGCCGTCGGCGTATCGTACCTTGGCGTATTCCACGTCGGGATGCACAGCAAGCGCCACGTTCGAAGGGACGGTCCACGGGGTCGTGGTCCAGGCCAAATAATAGGCGTCTTCGTCCTTCGCCTTGAACTTGACGGTAATCGTCGGCGTCTTGTCTTCTTGGTAGCCCTGCGCCACTTCGTGGGAAGCGAGGCCCGTGCCGCAGCGGGGACAATAGGGCAGAATCTTATGGCCTTCGTAGATCAAACCGTCCTGAAACATCTTATTGAGGATGTACCAGACCGATTCGATATAGTCGTTGTTCAGGGTGATATAGGCTTCGTCGAGGTCGATCAAATAACCCATGCGCGCGGTCATCTTGCGCCACAGATCTTCGTATTCGAAGACGGATTCGCGGCATTTTTGGTTGAATTTTTCGATGCCGTATTTCTCGATATCCTGCTTATTCTTTAGGCCCAGCTTCTTTTCCACTTCGATTTCCACCGGCAGCCCGTGGGTATCCCACCCCGCTTTGCGCTTTACCTTATAGCCCTGCATCGTCTTATAGCGACAGGTCAAATCCTTTAAGGTTCTGGAAATTACGTGGTGAATGCCCGGCTTGCCGTTTGCCGTCGGCGGGCCTTCGTAAAAGATAAAGTCTTCGCTGTCTTCTCGGGCCTCGACCGAACGCTTTAACAGGTCGATCTCTTGCCAGTAGTCCACGATTCGACGTTCCCGTACATCGGCGGGATCGGTCGATAAGGTCTGAAACTTTGCCATAATACACTCCTTTGTTGTTTTTAATTTATAAAAACGTCCCTTCGTCAAAAGACGAAGGGACGCAATTATACGCGGTACCACCCTACTTATAGGTTACTATCACTCGATACCTTAACGCGGTAAGACGGCCCGAAGGCTCTGAAGAAGGTGATGCGATCGAATCTATGACGGCGCTTTTCAGCCACTGCGCCTCTCTGTGGACAGGGAGATTCAATCTTCGGCTTCTACGGTTTCGATAAAATTTGTAATTGGCACGTTTTGAAATTGCTGAATGACTTCTTCCTGTATGCCGTAAAGGGTGCGATGGAACTTGCAACCCTGAATGGCCTTGCCTTCGTAGCGATTGCACTGCGGATCGTCGGCGTGCAAACATCGATTGAGTTCGATGGGGCCGTCTACGGCGAGGATGATGTCGTAGAGAGTAATGGATGCGGCGGGCTTGTTTAAGATATAGCCGCCGTTTGCGCCCCTCTTGGAACGGGTCAGACCCGCCAAGTTCAGCTTTCTTAAGATACGCAGGGTAAACCGTTCGGGTACGTCCATAGCGCGGGCGATCTTGGGAGCGCCGATTACTTTGCCCTCGTTGCTTGCCAAATGGGCGATAATTCGAAATGCATAGTCTATTTCCTGCGTCAGTCTCACTTTGGCCCTCCTTCTACTTCGGTTGAGTATCAATTATAACACTTTTGTTTAGTTCGGTAAAGAATAGAAATCCTCGTGCTCGCACCGAAACATCTCGACGAGCTTCGTTTCCTCGTCTAAGACGACGTCTGCAAAGGTCAACAGATGCCCCGCGGCGATATCCCGCTTGGCGACGGCGCCTTCTGTGATCAATCCCACGGGCACAAGCCCCTCGCCGTAACAATGCGCCGCCTCGGTGATCTTGCCGTAGACCGCATCGGAGCCGATGCCGCCGAGGGTCTCTCCCTTTTTTATGGCGCGCTTGGCGATGGCGACCGTATGGGCGATATAGCCTTTTGTCGGCGCGATGGTCGGCTCCTGATACAACACCGCCTTGGCGATGGTCATGGGCGTCTCGATATTGGTGAGGTGGTAGGGCCGGTAGAGGATATAGCTGGGGCCCTCTCCCATCGAAAGATAGGGCATCTCCCGGCGAATCACTTCGTCGTCGGTCTTTACGGCGACGAACACCCCGGGGGCAATGCCGTGGACGAATTCCACCACGCCCTTTTTCGAAAAGCGGCCGCCGTCTTCTTTTTGCCGCGCCTCGCGCTTTAGCCCGTGGATATCCGCTTCGATGCCGTGGCAGCCGAAGACGTCGGGCACCAGACCCGTGGCATTGGATACGGCATTGAGCTCGATCATGGTGTTGGTGCCGTCGACAAAAGAGGTGAGCATACGCGGGCTGATCCCCTTTTTCGCCGCCTCCTCCGCCAACTCCTCGGGCGTGGCGTCGGTGCGGAGGGGATTGTTCTTTCCCTTGCCGGCGCAGACGATATCGAATCCGAGGAAGTCGGCAAATTCATAGAGTTCCATTATCGAACCCGGCTCGTCCCCGGCGGTGCCGGTGTAGCAGAGTCCCTTTTCCCGGGCCTTCTTCAAAAAGTAGGGTCCGAGCAGAACGTCGCATTCCACATTCAAAGAGACGATATGCTTTCCGTTCTCCAGGCCGTATTCGTTGATTTCCGCCCCCGCCTCGGTATTGCCTGTGCAGTCGACGATCACGTCCACCGCCGCCCACTCCCAGGCAAGTCGGTTTTCGGTGGTAAGGGCGATTTCGCCCCGGCTGCGGGCGGCCTTCGCCGCATCGATCGTCTTGGCGTCTACAAATGCATCGTAGGCGAGCCCGAGGTCCTCGAGTTTTTGCTGCAGTCCGTCGGCGTTTCTCGACGCCCACAGCACGGGCTCCATGCCCTTTATCTTTAACAATTGGGCGACCAGGCCCGTTCCCATCAGTCCCGCCCCGACGACGGCGACGCGAATCGGTCCCTGTTGCTCCAAATCATCTTTGATTTTCATAGTTTCCTCCATTCATTCTCTAGAATTATAGCACAGTTTCAGGCCGCGCAAAAAAGATGGGAACGCATTTGCCGTTCCTTGCCCGGAATTTGATATTCCCTTACCCTTTCGGGTATATACCATCAGAATAGGAGTGAATCTATGAACGAAAACTATATCGAAATCGACAAGCGGGAGATTCCCGAACTACACGGGGAAGTCTCCCTTTTAGAGCACAAAAAAACGGGAGCACGCCTCCTCTTAATCGACAATAAAAACCACAACAAGACATTTTCGATCGGCTTTCGCACGCCGCCGGAGGACTCGACCGGCGTCGCCCATATCGTGGAACATTCCACCCTGTCGGGCTCGCGCAAATACAAGACCAAGGAACCCTTTATGGATATGGTCGGCTCCAGTCTGCAGACCTTCTTAAACGCCATGACCTATCCGGATAAGACGATCTATCCCATCAGCTCCCGAAACGACAAGGACTTTCGGCAACTGATGGACCTCTATTTGGATGCGGTCTTTTATCCCTCGATGAAAGAAAACAAAAATATATTCTACCAAGAGGGCTGGCACGCTGAGATCCAAGACGACCGGCTGATTAAAAACGGCGTGGTCTATAACGAAATGAAGGGCGTCTACTCCGACCCGTCCAATCAGGTATCGGACATCGTACGGGAACGCCTCCACCCCGCCGGCACCTATTCTCACGATTCCGGCGGCAATCCCGAACATATCCCCGAACTGCGCTATGAAGATTTCCTCGCCTTCCACGAGCGCTTTTACCACCCGTCCAATAGTTATATCCTCCTCGCCGGCGATATGGACTTTGCGGAGCGGTTGGACTATTTGGACCGCGAATATCTTTCGCAGTTTAACCGCCGCGATCCCGCCTCCGAAATCGTGGGCCACGACTTTTATTCCGAACCGCAGGAATTTTTCGACACCTACGACCTGGAAGAAGGCGAAGACGGCCACGGAAAATCGTAT
This sequence comes from Aedoeadaptatus ivorii, assembly GCF_030815095.1. Classification (NCBI taxonomy): domain Bacteria; kingdom Bacillati; phylum Bacillota; class Tissierellia; order Tissierellales; family Peptoniphilaceae; genus Aedoeadaptatus; species Aedoeadaptatus ivorii. The sequence continues at coordinate 4,108 of NZ_JAUSWF010000001.1, read as the reverse complement.
TTCGCCATGGCCTATACGGCAAAGGAAAATCCCGATGCCGAAGACCTACTGTTGCGCAGCTTCTTTCAGGAGCTCTTGGTGGAATCGGAAAACGGCATACTCAAGAGAAAGCTTCGCGAGGCGGAAATCGGCGAAGACATCTATACCGAGCTTTCCGCGGGCAATACTTGGGACTTTACGATCGTCGCCTACCACGCGGAAAAAGAGCAGTACGAACGCTTTAAAGAGATCGTGACAAATACCCTCGAAGATCTCGCCGAAAACGGCTTCGACGAGGACATACTGCGGGCAACCCTCGCCAAATTCGAATTTTCGGTTCGTCGCGGCGGCGGCGCCCATGCGGATCTGTTGAGCTATATCGGCGCGCTGAATACCTGGCTCTACGACAAAAATCCCTTGGACGGAATCGAACTGCTGCCGAAACTCAATGCCCTTCGTCTGAAAATCGGAAGCGATTATTTCTCCGAAAAAATTCGCGAATACTTCTTAAACGCCCCGCAACAGATCGCCATGCGAATCGATCCCGAAGCGGGCAAGCAAAAGCGCCTCGATGCCGCCCAAAGAGAAAGAGAACGCGAAGCGCTCAGCGTCCTTCCCGAAGCGGAAAAAGAGCGGATTCGCGCCGAAGCCGAAGCGCTCATTCGCTACCAACAGACGCCCGATTCCCCCGAGGATAAGGCGAGCATCCCCAAACTCGAACCCGAGGACGTGGAGCCGAATATCACCCCCATCCCCCGCAAAGCGATCGAAGTCGCCGGCGTATCGGGAACGGAAAATGCCTTAGAGACCAATGGCATCGTCTATACCAATCTCGCCTTCGATATGCGGCATCTCGACGAAGAAGAACTCTATTACGCGTCGATCCTAAGCGATCTCTTGTCAAAAGTGGAGACCGAAGCCTACGATCCCGCCGCCCTCGATACCGAAATCTATCTCTCCGGCGGCGGCATCACCTTCGAGACCCCGGTAGAAAAAAGTGACGACGGCTATACGCCCTATTTCTTTATCTCCACCGGCGCCCTGCCCCGGCAGCTGACGCGCTGCTACGATGTGCTCCACGAGATTATGACGCGCTCCCGCTTCGACGATGCGGCGCGCATTCGCACCCTCTTGGAGTCGGTAAAGGCGGACATCGCCACATCGCTTCTCCAATCGGGACATCAAATCGTCTCCGCCCGGGTGCGCGCCCATTTTCACGAGGCCGCCTATGTGGACGATCTCTTAAACGGGCTCAATCTCTATTTCTTCCTCGCCGATCTCCTAAAGAAAGGCGACTTTAAAGCCTTGACACAAAAACTCAAAGGGGTATATGAAAAACTCTTTACGACCAGCCGCCTAAAGATCAATTTGATCGCCGAGGAAAAGGACCTGGATGCCGCAAAGACGGCACTCGCCCCCTTCCTCGAAAAATTCCCGAAGACCCGCTACGATAATATGGCGCTCGCCTTTTCCGTTCGCCGCGAAAACGAAGCCTTTCTCGCCAGCTCCCAAGTCAATTATGTGGCAAAGGGCGGCGACATTCACGCGGCGGGTTTCGACTACGACGGCCGGCTCGCGGTGCTTTCCAATGTGCTGAGTAACCGCTTTTTGCACAACGAAATCCGCGCCAAAGGCGGTGCCTACGGCGCCGGCGTGCGCATCACCCGCGCGGGCGAAGTCGCCTGCTATTCCTACCGCGACCCCCGCGTGCCCGAGACCATCGCGGTCTACGACAAAATGGCGGAATTTCTCGCGACCCTCGAGATGAAAAAGCGCGATCTCGACGATATGATCATCGGCACTATGAACGCCTTCGATCCCCATCTTTCGCCTCCCGCCTACGGCGTGTTGGACTTTAAGCGCTATCTGAACGGCACCACCGCCGAAGAGATTCAGAAGCGAAAAGAAGAGGCCCTCGCCACGACCGTACAAGATTTAAAAAGCTACGGTCCCATGATACAAAAGGTTATGGCGCAAAACCACGTCGTCGCCATGGGAAATTCCGATGTACTGAAACAAAATACCGATCTGTTCGATCGATTCGAATCCATTAAGCGATAGCGCGAAACAAAAACGCCCCGATGCGAAAACATCGAGGCGTTTTTTTGTGGGGATCTATGCGGCAAACCTGTCTTGTAATGCGTTGGCAATGCGAACGAGCAACAGCATCACCGGCACCTCTACCAAGACGCCCACCACGGTGGCAAGCGTGGCGCCGGATGCGAGGCCGAATAGCGAGATCGCGACGGCGACTGCGAGCTCAAAGAAATTAGAGGCCCCGATCATGCCGCAGGGCGCGGCGACGGAATACGGCAACTTCGCCCGATAGGCGGCATAAAAGGTCAGACCGAAGATTAAAATAGTCTGTAAGATCAACGGAACGGCTATGCGCAGAATATTCAGCGGTTCTGCGATAATCGTATCCCCTTGGAAGGAAAAAATAATCACCAATGTGAGGAGCAACCCCACCATCGTGTATTTGTCAAAAGCGGGAATTAATCGCTCATTTAAATAATCCTCGCCCTTATGCCGTAACAGATACCGGCGCGTCAGGTAGCTGAATCCCAGAGGCGCGACGATAAACAGAAGAATCGACAGAATCAGCGTTTCTCGGGGGATTGCGATATCGCCGACCTTCAATAAAAAACTCACGATGGGCACATAGGCAAACAATAAAATCAGATCGTTCGATGCCACTTGCACCAAGGTATAGGCGGGATTTCCCCTCGTAAGCTTACTCCAGACAAACACCATCGCCGTACAGGGTGCGGCTCCCAAGAGTACCGCGCCCGCCAAGTATTGGGAGGCGACGGCCGGATCCAAGTTGCGATAGATGCCGAAGAAAAAAATTTTTGCGATAAAATACATGGTAAACGGCTTTACGATCCAATTGGCGATCCAGGTAATCCAAAGCCCTTGGGGATTTTTCCCGATCTCTCGAATACTCCCAAAGTCGATCTTTAACATCATAGGATAGATCATAATCCACAGTAAAATCGCCGTCGGCACCGATACATTATAGAACTCCAGGCGACCCAATGCGGCGGGGATTTCGGGAATAAAGCGTCCGATGGCAACGCCGATTGCCATACAGAGTAAGACCCAGATGGTGAGATGGCGTTCAAAAAATCCGATACCCTTATCCTGCATATTCGGCCCCCGTTTCCACCGCTTCGACGAGATCCTTCACCTTTTTTTCGATCGTCCGCATAGTCTCTATAAAGGCGGCATCGTCCTTGCCCGTCGGATCGTCCAAGCCCCAATCGTACGCGACATAATCGTAATCCAATACGGGACATACGACATTGCACCCCATCGTAATCACGAGATCGACGGCGGGGATTTCTGAAATCGTCTTCGGTCTCTGTTCTTTTTGCATATCGATGCCGTAGACCGAGCGCATCAGGCGAACGGCATCGGGATTGATCGATCCTTTGACCTCGGTACCGGCGGAGTATACCTCCAACCGATCTCCGCCGAATTTTTTGGCCAATGCCTCGGCAATTTGACTTCGACAAGAATTGTGTACGCAGATAAATGCGACTTTTGTTTTCATAGCTACCTCCAATATATATATTTACACATCAATGTTTTTTGATGTATCGGATGAAAAAGCAGCCATCCTTTGGGATGGCTATTCCTCGGATTGCGTCAACTGCATCAGCACCTCTATGGCAGCTTCTCTGCCCGCTTCGGAGATGCGGTAATAGGTCCACCTGCCCTCTTGGCGGCCGACGACGATGCCGGATTCCGTCAAAATCTTCATGTGATACGAAAGACCGGACTGGGTGAGCGGCAAATGCTCCAATAGCACGCAGGAACATTCCTCCCCTGAGCGCAACAAATCCAAAATCGCCAATCTGCGCTCGTCACAGAATGCCTTAAAGATCTTGGCGATCTCCTTGTATTCTTCCACGATATCACCTCATATCAATATATATTGATGTAATGAGTATACGATTTTTACGCCTCTCTGTCAATGTCAAATCTAAATATTTTGATCTATCTTCGTCCGCGGCGTTCTCATTTTTTGTCTTGAATTGTCAAGTCAAGTGCAACTCCACTGAATGGTAAACCTCATAAGGCGTTTTCCAGTTTAAGCATTTACGTGGCCGGCGATTGATCTCTT